>JACZQV010000048.1 GCA_022545545.1 Pseudomonadota bacterium | reverse complement strand
TGTTGCCGTCGAGCCCAACTGCACCCCGTCGAGGAATAGGCGCTGCGCCCCGCCGTTGAAATCATAGTTTAGCTCGAACTCGACCTCAACACCCGCCACCGGCGACCACGCGCCGAGGATGACCGTGTTTGAAACGCCCGCCTGATCGTTCATTGCGATCCGGAGGTTGCCCGATGTGATGTCGTGATGCACGGCAAGGTGATTGTTTACGTTTCCTTCCGCCTGGCTGATCGAAAAGAGAAATTGCGTATCGGTCGAGGGCGCCCCGGTGTAGTTCGGCGTCACCTTGAACCGCACGGCGCCGACTTGCTGGCTGTCCGCGTTCGACGTGGCCACGTAGTCAACGTACTGTTTCGTGTTGCCCTTGAGATCCAGCTTGCCTTCGGGGGTCTGTTCGGCGTGGTCGCACACGAGAGCGAGCTGTAGTTGCATCGACGTTCCGGTCAGAGAGTCACGGCAGAAGCATGTTCGCCGGGCACGCCCCATCCCCCTCCACCCGGCGATCGGATGCTGATGACGTCTCCGGCTTTGGCTCCAAACGACACCTTGGCCGGGAGGATGGTCTCCTCGCCGTCTCGGATCAGCACGTTCTTGCCGGGGCTGCCGTCCGCTCCGCCCCTGGCTCCGGCGGGGCCTCGCGCCCGCCTCTCGCTCAGCAGGGTCACGCGACCGTCGACGAGGAGGCGGATGTCCCTTCGCAGACCGTCACCACCCCTGTAGCGGCCGTCTCCACCGCTTCCACGCAGCACGGTGTAGTGCGTGACACGGAACGGATAGGCGTGCTCGAGGGGCTCGAGGGGAGTGTTGAGCGAGTTGGACAGGTGCGTGTGGACTCCCGACAGCCCGTCGCCGGCGGGCCCCGCCCCCATGCCGCCGCCGATGCACATGGTCGCCAGCCCCTTGGTTGCATCCCGCTTCTTCATCTCATGAAGCAGGGTCACCAGGATGCGCGCGCCCGAGGCGCCGATGGGATGGCCGAGCGCGATGGCGCCGCCATTGACATTGACCTTGTCGCCATCGAAGCCGAGCTCCTTGGCGACGGCGCAGGTCTGGGCGGCGAAGGCCTCGTTGGCCTCGATGAGGTCGAGATCGGCGACCGACCAGCCGGCCTTGGCCAGCGCCGCCCGGCTGGCGGGCACCGGCCCGGTTCCCATGTATGCCGGATCGACGCCGGCCTGGCCCCACGACACGATGCGCCCAAGCACCTCGGCGCCGCGCTTCCGGGCCGCGGCGCGCGACATCAGCACCACCGCGGCGGCGCCGTCGTTGATGCCGGAGGTGTTGCCGGCGGTGACCGTGCCGTCCTCGGCGAAGGCGGGCCGGAGCTTCGAGAGCGAATCGAGAGTGGTGCCGGGACGGGGATATTCGTCCTTCTTGACCACCTCCTCGCCCTTCCGCGTCTTGACCGTCACCGGCACGATCTCATCATTGAACCGCCCGGCCGCCTGCGCCGCTTCAGCCTTGGCTTGCGAGGCGGCGGCGAAGGCGTCCTGCTGGTCGCGGGTGATCTGGTAGCGTTCGGCCACGTTCTCGGCGGTGGTGCCCATGTGATAGCCGTTAAACGCGTCCCACAGCCCGTCCTTGATCAGGGTGTCGACGAGCGCCAGATCGCCCATCTTCCTGCCGTTCCTGAGATGGGCGCAATGGGGCGCGAGGCTCATATTCTCCTGGCCGCCGGCGACGATGACCTCGCCCTCGCCCTGGCCGATCGACATCTGCCCGAGGATGACCGAGCGCAGGCCCGAGCCGCAGACATGGTTGACGCCGTAGGCCGGCACGCTCGCGGGCAGGCCGGCACCGATGGAGGCCTGACGCGCCGGGTTCTGGCCCTGCCCGGCGGTCAGCACCTGGCCCATGATGACCTCGGCGGGCTCGTCCGGGGCGATGCCGGCGCGTTTCATCGCTGCGGCAATGACGACGGCGCCGAGATCCGATGCCGCGATCGTGCTCAAGGCGCCGTTGAACGCCCCGATCGGCGTGCGGGCGGCGCCGGTAATCACGATATCGGTCATTGGTCGGCTCCTTTCGGCTGAAACATCATGAACCCGATGATCCTAGATAAAGTTACCAAAGATGGGAGCCAGGGGCGCGCCCCGGACGCCTACGCCGTCTCCTCGATCGCCTCGCCGAGGGTGCCGAACAGCTCGTCGATCTGGGACTTCTCGATGATCAGGGGCGGCGAGACGGCGATGATATCGCCGGTGTAGCGCACCAACACGCCCTTTTCCAGACAACGCAGGAAGACATCATAGCCCCTGGCGCCGGGCGCGCCGGGCGCCGCTTCCAACTCGATCCCGGCGACGAGGCCGAGATTGCGGATATCGGCGACATGATCGAGATCCTTGAGGCCATGGACCGCGTCCTCGAAGTAACCGGCAAGCGACGCCGCGCGGGCGAACAGATCCTCCTTGGCGTAAAGATCGAGGGTAGCGAGCGCCGCGGCGCAGGCCAGCGGATGGCCCGAATAGGTGTAGCCGTGGAAGAGCTCGGGCAGGGTCTCCGGCCCGGACATGAAGGCGTCGTGGATTTCCTTCCTCACCAGCACCGCGCCCATGGGGACGGCGCCGTTGGTCAGCCCCTTGGCGATGGTGATGATGTCGGGGACGATGCCGAGATATTCGGCGGCGAAACTGGCGCCCAAACGCCCGAAACCGGTGATGACCTCATCGAAGATCAACAGGATGCCGGTGCGATCGCAGATCTCGCGCAGCCTCTCGAGATAGCCGACGGGCGGGATCAGCACGCCGGCCGAGCCCGCCATCGGCTCGACGATCACGGCGGCGATCGTCGAGGCGTCATGGAGCGCGATGATGGATTCCAACGCCTCCGCCAGATGCGCCCCCCATCGCGGCTGGCCGCGGGAGAAGGCGGCGTGCTCGAGGCTATGGGTGTGGGGGAGATGGTCGACGCCGCCGAGCGACATGCCGAAATGCTTGCGGTTGTTGGCGATGCCGCCCACCGACATGCCGCCGAAACCGGCGCCGTGGTAGCCCCTTTCGCGTCCCACCAGCCTCTGGCGCTGGCCCTGGCCCCGCCGGTGATGATAGGCGATGGCGATCTTGAGCGCGGTGTCCACCGATTCCGAGCCCGAATTGGTGAAAAAGGCGTGATCGATGTCGCCCGGCGCGAGTTCGGCGAGCCGGTCGGCGAGCTCGAAGGCCGCGGGATGGCCCATCTGGAAGGCGGTGGAGTAGTCCATGCGCCTGGCCTGGGCAGCTATGGCCTCGGCGATCTCGTCCCGGCAATGCCCGGCGTTGACGCACCACAGGCCGGAGCAACCATCCAGCAGGCGCCGCCCGTCCGCCATGCCATAGTGCATGTCCTTGGCCGACACGAGCAGCCGCGGCGCCGCCTTGAACTGGCGGTTGGCCGTGAACGGCATCCAGTAGGCCTCGAGATCGTTGCGTCCAAGGGCGGGGGCCGCATCCGGTTGGGCGGTTGGGGCGTCCGTCATGGCGCGATCCTCCCTGATCTATCCGTCGTCAATATCGCCCGCTAAAATTAGGCACCGCTCGGGCCCGAAGCAAGGCGAAAGGGAACCCGCGCCCATGGGCGGCCCGCGCGGCGCCCTGAAGAGGGCTTCCTATCGGGTGCGATGGCGCCGCCGCCGCCCCGGTCCCGCCTCACCGGCCCCCGCTCGGATCGGCCGGCCGGTCCCCTTTCAGGGCAGACGCCGTTCTCGATCTCGGGCAAAAGCCCGCCGCGCCCCGGCAATCGCGACGAGAAACCCTGATTGCAAATAATGATTTCCGATATTGTGGTTAATACTTATAGTTAATAGTTAACTAAAAAATTAACGCTGTATTTATTTGACATATGCTTAATAATATTTTAAATTTATATGTGATTTTATCTATTGGGACCTGCCCGAAGGATCGCGCGTGTACATCACTTCCCAACCCCTTGCCCTGGTTTCCCAGTGGGACCAATACGGCGCCGGCGCCCGCTCAGCCGCGGAGCATGGAGACGCACGTCTGTACGCACCCCCGGCTTTCCCCGTGGCGGCGGTGAGGGCGATCGGCGAACAGCCCCGCCATGCGCTGCCGCGCGGCGCCCACGCGGACGGCCCCGGCACCGCTGAAAATGCACCGGCCGCGGCCCGGACGGTAATCATCATCGATAGGCCCGCTGTCACGCGGGAGGTGCATCCGATGATCCTGAGCCCGTACCTCGCCCAGCATATCGCCCAGGAAGTACTCGGGCCGGAGGACGATCCCTCGCGCCACCGCGCCGGTTCGGCGGCCTATCTGGCGGTCAGGGACTCGACGGCGGAATTCCTCGGCGCCGGTGTCGCCCTCGACTTCATCGTCTGACCCCGCCCCTTCCATCATCCGCCTCCGCCGGCCCGGCCGGATAGTGCTCTAGTTGTCACGCCGGGCACATGGGTTACAATCCCCGTGCCCTTGGCGCCGCCACCTTCGCGGCCGATAGCCCCACGGGCATGGGTCCCCAGGCCGTCACGGATCCAGGCCGTCAAAGGCGACGCTTGCAACAAGAGAGGCGGGCGCAACAGTGAAAATCCTCCACGTCATCACCGGGCTTTCCACCGGCGGCGCCGAAATGATGCTGTTCAAACTGCTGTCATGCCTCGTCCGGGAGAATGTGGGCAACGAAGTCGTCTCGCTGACCGGCATCGGGCCGGTGGGCGAACGGATCACCGATCTCGGCGTCAAGGTGCATGCCCTTGGCATGGGCCGTGCCCTGCCATCGCCGCCCAAGCTCTTTTCGCTCGCGCGCATGATGCGCGAAGCCCGACCCGATATCGTCCATGCCTGGATGTATCACGCCAATCTCCTCGCCGGTCTGGCGGCGAAATTCGCACGATCCCCGCCGGTCATCTGGGGCATCAGGCAGAGCAACCTCGATCCCAGACTATCCAAGCGCTCCACCATCCTGACGGCAAGACTTTGCGCCAGGCTGTCGACGCGCCTGCCCGCCCGCATCCTCTGCTGCTCCGCCGTGGCGCGTGACGTCCACGTGGCGCTCGGCTATGCGCCGGAGAAAATGGCCGTCATCCCCAACGGCTTCGATCTGGAGCGCTTCAGGCCGGACGGCGAAGCGCGCGTCGCCGTGCGCCGGGAACTGGGAATCGGTGACGATGCGCCCCTGATCGGTCTGGTGGCGCGGTTCGACCCGCAAAAGGACCACCGGAGCTTCATCCGCGCGGCCGCGAGGCTCCTTGAATCGGGCACCGGCGCGCATTTCCTCCTTTGCGGTGAAGGTATCGATGCCGATAACCGGGAGCTTGGTGGATGGATCAAGGCGGGCGGCATCGGCGCCAACTGCCACCTGCTGGGCCTGCGCGAGGATATGGCGGGGATCACCGCCGCCCTCGACATCGCGGTGTCGTCCTCGGCCTTCGGCGAAGGCTTCTCCAACGCCGTCGCCGAGGCGATGGCCTGTGGCGTGCCTTGCGTCGTCACCGATGTCGGGGATTCAGGTCTTATGGTGGAAGACACCGGGCGCGTGGTGGCGCCGAAGGATAGCGCGGCGCTCGGCGAAGCCATGGCCGGGCTGTTGGGAATCGGCGCCGAGGGCCGGGCTCGACTGGGCCGGGCCGCCCGGCGGCGGATCGAGGAGAACTACAGCCTCCCCGACATCGCGGCGCGCCATCTCGCCTTTTACCGGGAGACGCTTTCGCCATGACTCGACCGTGCGGGGGAAAGCACAGCCGGATTGGCGCGCCTTGGCGGGCGCCGGCGTTCCCGGCCCGGCGAAAAAAATGGCCGCTGCGATGACGCAAGATGGCATCACCGCGGCCGTCAAGCGGGCGCTGCCCTGGTGGGCGAAGATCGGCGCCAAGGTGGTGCTTTCGCGCCTGCCCCTTAGCGCCCGGTCGTGGCAAAGGCTCGGTCTCTTCTCTCCGGGCGGGATGGAAGATGCGGATTATGCGCGTGGTGTGTTCGAACGCCATCTCGAGGCCGCCGGACCCTTGCCCGAGGGCTTCACCTATCTGGAGCTCGGACCCGGTGATTCGCTCGCCACCGCGGTGATCGCCCGGGCCCGGGGGGCATCGAGAGGCTATCTGATCGATGCCGGGGCCTATGCGTCGCGCTCCATCGATACTTACCGGCGCCTGATCGCCAAACTCAAGCCGGAGAGCGGTGTGCGCGATCTTGCCGAACTCGAGGCCTGCCGGACGGTGGACGAGATCCTCGAAGCCGCCAACTGCACCTATTGGCAGGACGGGATCGAGGCGCTCGGGCGCGTTCCGGACGATAGCGTCGATTTCATCTTTTCCCAGGCGGCGCTCGAGCATATTCCGCTCGGCGAATTCGCCGACACCTGCCGGCAGCTTTACCGCATCCAGAGGGAGACCGGGGTGGGGTCGCACCGGATCGACTTTCAAGATCATCTCGGCGGATCGTTGAATTCGCTCAGGTTCTCCGAGACACTGTGGGAGGCGGCCTGGTTCGCGCCAAGGAGCGGCTTTTACACCAACCGCCTGCGGTTCTCGGAGGTCCTCGATCACTTCCGGGCCGCGGGGTTCGAGGCGGATGTCCGCTCGATCCGGCGCTGGGACGAGATGCCGCTGGCGCCCGCCAAACTCGATCCGGCGTTCAGGGACCTGGCGGAAGACGATCTCCTGATCAGTGGCGCCCTCGTCACGCTGAGGAAAAATGGCTGATAAACCCAAGATCCTCTACCTGGTGACCGAGGACTGGTATTTCTGCTCCCACCGCCTGCCGATCGCGCGGGCGGCGCGGGACGCGGGCCTGGAGGTGGTGGTGGCGACCCGCGTGCAAGATCACCGGGATGAGATCGAGCGGGGAGGGTTCACCCTCATTCCGTTGGATTTCCCAAGAAGGCTTTCCAATCCCTGGCGCGAGCTTTCGACCCTCATCGCGATCATCCGGCTCTATCGCGCCGAGCGCCCCGACATCGTCCATCACGTGGCGATGAAGCCGGTGGTGCTCGGCTCCGTCGCCGCCTTGATGACGGGGGTTCCCCGGGTGATCAACGCGCTTGCGGGCCTCGGTTACGTCTTCGCCGGGGTCAGCGCCAAGGCGCGCATCCTCAGGTTCTTGAACGGCCTCGCCTTCCGTCTCCTCCTCAACCGCCCGACAAGCCGGGTGATCGTCCAGAACCCGGACGACCGCGATACCCTCATCGGCGCCGGCATCGTCGAGGCGGAGCAGATGGTGCTGATCCGGGGATCGGGGGTCGATGTCGCCCGCTTCACCCCGGCGCCGGAGCCCGAAGGGCGCCCCCGCCTTGCCTTCGTATCGCGCATGCTGTGGTCGAAGGGCGCCGGCGTGCTGGTCGAGGCGGCGAGGGTACTCAAGGCGCGCGGCGTCGCCATCGACATCGTCCTTGCCGGCCTTCCCGACGCCGCCAACCCGGCATCCGTCAGTGAGGCCGAGCTCAAGGCGTGGCACCAGGAGGGCGCCGTCGAATGGATAGGCTTCGTTAACGACGTGCCGGCGCTGCTCGCCGGCTGCCACATCGTTGCCCTGCCGTCCTTTTACGGCGAAGGCGTGCCCAAGTGCCTGCTCGAGGCGGCGGCCTCGGCCCGGCCCATCGTCGCCGCCGACGGTCCGGGGCTGCGCGAGATCGTCAGCGACGGGGTGAACGGCATCCTGGTGCCGCCGAGGGACGCCGAAGCCTTGGCCGACGCCATCGAAAGACTGGCGGGCGATCGAACGCTTCGCCGGCGTATGGGGCAGGCGGGGCGCAGGATCGCCGAGGACTCCTTCGCCGAGGAAATCGTCGTCGGGGAGACCCTCGCTCTCTACCGGCAGGTTCTGGGCGCGAGGTGGCCCGGCGGCGGTTGAGGGGGGCGGGATGCTCACGCCGCGGGCCTGGTCATGCGCCGCTTATCGGCTTCTCCATATCCGGCGGGTAGGTCTCGAAACTCGGCAGTCAGGCGCCATGTGGTCCCAGGCCGGGCCGCTTCTGGTATAGACCACCATTTGCGGCTTGAAAATGTCGGGGTCGTCCAGGCTCGACGCCCTGAGGAAGATGAGATCGGGCATGCCCGAGTTCACATTGTAGACCGACGACCCGCAATCGGGGCAGAACGCCCGGCCGACGGTGTTGCCGCTGGGCCAACAAATTCGTGCCGGGCACATGGGTTCCGCCCAAGAGCTTCATGGCGCGGAAATTCTAGCCCTGTCTTCGACGGGTGACGGCGGGCGCGGCGGGCGATGGCGCGAGTGGTGGATTCGGCGGCAGCGGCCTATTTTTCGCACCTGCCGACGGAGCCGCCCTTGCATTTTCTCTTACCGTCGATCCAGATGGCGCCCGCCATGCGGACCCCCTGTAACTTGGCCCCGTCCAGCTTGGCGTTGGTGAGGTTGGCGCGTTCGAGGTTGGCTTCCGTCAGGTCGGCGCCGGTGAGATCGGCGCCGGTGAGATTGGCGTCCTTGAGGATGGCCTTCATCAACTTCGCTCTCGTGAGATTGGCGCCCGTGAGATTGGCCCTTAGAAGGTCGGCGCCTCTGAGATCGGCCTTTTCGAGATTGGCGCCCGAAAGATCTGTATCGTGCAGGACGGCATCCTCGAGAACGGCCCCTTTCAGGTTGACCCCCTTCAGGTTGGCCCGTGCCTTCTCGCATTTCGCCCAGATCACGTATGCGGAGGGCTTATCATAACATTCCGCTCCAGCCGGGACCGAAAAAACAAGACCCGCGATAACAAACGCGGGCACGATAAAGAAAAAACCAATTCTCATGGCACCAACCTGTTCCAATTGATCTCCCGAAGTGACGCGCCCCATCGGCGGTTCGCGCCGTCAACGTCGATTGTGGGCCCCCAGGGGATCCCGGAGTCCCAGCAACCGGTCCCATCCGTTCCTTGATGAATCGAAACGGGCCGTCAGCCCAGGAACTTGGACAAAAGCAGACCGCCACCAAGCAGCACCAGGATGCCCGCGATAATGACGCCGATCGCCATGATCTGCTTTCCCACCGACGGCATCTGTTTTTCTTGAGGTTCGCTATCTTCCGGCATGGTTTTCTCTTTTCAAATTCTTAGACATCCCTTCACGGCCGGCTAACAGCCTCCCGTTCGTCGCACCTTTGAATTATTACATGAATTGTTTTGTTTGCCAACCGGACAATGCCGGTGGCGGCCTCAGAATGGCTTGTACATCCGCTGTTCGGCGTCCTTTTCCGGTAACCTGAGTACCCGCTTGTGCTCGGGCAGGGCCAGTTGCCGGCTCAGGTAGATGGCGCGCTGGCGTATCGTCGCCGGTCTGGGCGTGCCGTAGATGACCTTGTCGATCAGGCTGGGGCCGTCGACGGCGCCCTCGTCGACCTTCATGGCGTCGATGTAGTCGGCCACCGCCTTCTCGTAGCGGCCCATGCGGTCGTGCAGGATGCCCCGGTTGGCATAGGCCGCCGCCAGGGTGGCCGCGCCGGTGGAATCATCGGGCGCCAGGTTCTTGCGGAGATAGTCGATCAGGTAGGTGAATTCGGCCTCCGCGTCGGCGTTGCGCTCGGTCTGCAGAAACGCCAGTGCCCGCCCCATCAATGCCCCGCGGTGGTCGGGAGACACCGCGAGGGCCGCATCGAACCGCTCCAGGGCCTTGCCGTATTTGCCGTCACCCAAGAGGATATCGCCCTGACGGACCTCGAAATCCCCGGGCGGGGCATCGAGGTAGTTCCTGAACACGGCCCAGAACGTGAACATGACGAAGGTGGCGATGCCCAACAGGATGATGAACCGCCGCAGCACCTTCGGGTCCCTGAACCCCTTGAATTTCACGGGCCGCCTCCGGTCCACACGATGCTGCCCCACGCGGCGGCGCAAACCAAGCACAGGAGCAAGGAGGTCATGCCGGCGTGGCGCTTCAGGGACTTCCGGACCGCATCGGCCGGAAGTTCACCGGTCCGGCGCTGCAACCGGCGCACCGAAAGCACCCAGATGAGCTGGCGCACGGGAAAGAACAGCGCCAACCCCAGTGCCGCCGACCACAACCATTTTAACTCGGGTGAAAACAAAGCCTCCATGGCAGTACCGCAGGGATGATATCGAGGTCTCGGGTCAGGCCGCCAACCCGATACTATCAAAAAATAGGAGGAAGGGTAAAACCCTTCCTCCTAGAGACTGGCAAAAAACAGGGGGAAGGGTAAAACCCTTCCCCCTAGAGACTGGTCATGATGTTCGGCTACATGCGTTGGGCCTGTTCCTCGGCCGTGTCGCCGATGTCTTCCACCAAGGCCACGATTTCCGTTTCGGGGATGGTGGACATCTCCATCTTGTAGGCCAGGAACCACATCATGCCGACGCCGAGCATCCAGAACAGGATCTGCCAAGCCCAGATGGACGGCATGCCGAAGGTCCAGCCGTCGACGCCCGCATTCGGCGCGCCGAAGATGTCGTTGCCGATGACGGCCCCCGGGCCGATACCGAAGAACATCCACGCCAGGGTGATGCCCCAGGCCACCGGCACCAAACCACGTTTCCCAGGCGACAGCGAGGCATGCTCTTTCAGGAAGTCGTGATACTTCATTCGGTGCGCCCTCTGGGCCTCGTCCTGGGTCTGCGACGAGACGATGAGGCAAGTGGTCAGGTTGAGAAGCATGCCCCAGCCGGCCGAGTGGATGGTCCACGGCCACCGGCCCCAGAAGTCCAGTCCCATGTCCGCGAGGATGCCGATGCCGAACTTCTCGGTAAAGATGACACCGATGATGCCGGCCAACAGGCCGTAACTGGCCCCCTGACGCGTGATCCATGGGAACCAGCACACGGCGGCCAATGGCGTCCACATCTGGAAACCGAAGGCCACCGCCAACCCGCCGAGCAGCACCAGGGCGTCACGCGAGTAGGTGGCCACCAGAAGCGCGCTGACCACGATGAAGCCGACGCCCATGCGCCCGGCCAGCTTCTGCATTTGGTGTGTGGAGGCCGGGTTCAGGTACCGCTTGTAAATATCGCGGGTCAGGATACCGCCCGCGGTGGACATGTAAGCCGCCCCCGTGGACTGCATGGCCGCCAGCGCGCAAATCGCCAGGATGCCGACCAGCCACGGCGCCGCCTCCGCGACCAGGTTCATATAGTGCGGCACCAGGGAATCCGGCTTGGCGGCGATGGATGCCGGTAACACGTTGGACAGCGCCAGGCCCGCATCCGTCACCAACGGGTTGGCGCCCAGAAGATGCGCGCCCATGCCGGTGAAAGCGGTGAAGAAAAACAGGATGAAGCCGATCCCTAAGGACGACGCCCAGACCTGCTGTGGCGCGAACGGCCGCGGGTCGGTGTTGGCGAACGACCACATGGTGAACGCCGGAGCCGACTGGATGCCCATCAGCGCGAACATGTAGGTCAGGCACATGATGCCGGTCCATAGACCGCCGACCGGCGTGGCCTTGCCGAGGCCGGCGGTGAACTGGATGACCCCGGGGATGGCGAAGTAGGCATTGTAGTCGCCACCGCCATAGCCCTTGGTGGTCCCCCATTTACCCACGTCCGACGCGGCCAATTTGGCCAGGCCCTCCTGCAGTGCGTCCCAACCGCCCACGAAGCTGAGGGCGATGGAGCCATAGATGATGATGCCGAGCGCCAACAGGATGCATTGCAGGGTGTCCACGTAGGCGACCGCGCGCAGCCCTCCAGAGGCGACGTAAATGAAGACGACGATCGACAGGATCCACATGCCGACGTTCTGGGTGAACATCCCGTCCGGGAAGTTCTCGGTCACGGTAATGACGTTGAACAGATACCCGGAAGCCCCCAGTTGCACGCCCAAATACGGTATCGAGTAGAGAAGGGCCACGACCACCGTCAGGACGCGGATCAGGTCGCCTTGGAAATAGCTACCCAACATTTCGCCCGGCGTGACGAAGCCGAAGCGCTTGCCCAGCATCCATTGGCGCTTGAGGAAAATTACCCCGGTGAACGGTATGGTGATGGTGTAGAAAGACGCATAGGCGTACTGGAACCCATCACGATACACCAGCCCCGGGTGACCCATGAACGTCCACCCCGAGAACGATGTCGCGGTGGCCGCCAAGACGAACACCCATAACGACAACGTACGCCCAGCGATGAAGTAGTCGCTGGCCGTCCTCGCCATCTGGGCACTCCGCCAGCCCCAATAGATACAGTAGACCCAGTAGAGCACTACAAAGAAGAATAACCATACAATCTTAGCTTCCACGATACTTCTCCCGTTCTTGCTCAGCCCCCCGCGCACGTGCGTACGCGTCGATTCGCGGTCTCGAGACCGGTGGCTTCAGGAATAGGCGAAACACAAAACCGCTAAGCGGCCCTCGCCCACGAAGACACAACGCTTCGATTGTCCACAGATTGGTTTGAACTCTAGGATGCCACCCCTGTTTTTTTGTACTGCCTTGCGCGGACGGGAACGAACCCCAGCCCCCGCAACATTCTTTCGTGTTACACTACGAATCGTAGAATATTCGACTGCGCCGCGTCCGTCAACCAGCTATGGCATCTCGTAGCCGCGCACGTATTCCCCGCAGCCGCGCACGTTTTCAAGGTGAAAGCAGCCTGAGAGCGGATGACGTGATTTTATAGAAGATCACGATTGCGTGAATGAATGGACGGAGCGGCCGGTTCGATGCCGGGGACGGTGACGCGCCGCCGGGCGAATTGGTTTCCTCCGAGGCGTTCCGTCCGCTTTCGGAAATATCGTCGCGGTGTGAAGACAGATGCCCGGCGGCGGATGGGGAAGCCCCGACCGCCTACCCCGGTCAGAAACTGACTACGCCAAGCACATCCCGAAAAAGCACCAGCATGAAGAATACGGCGGCGATGCATCCGAACAGCAGGTGCACGGTATCGTTAGAGCCGTCGGCGTTGCGGGCGCGCACGCCATGCCAAGCGATGGCGCCGGTCGCCGCCAGGAAGACGATGTTGATCGGCATTTCCCATTCGGCTGCGAATTCAAACATGGCCCCGCGACTATAGCCCGTTACAGACCAGCGGCAAACCGTGCCGCTCCCGACCGGAGCATTATCCGGCCAAACGATTCCGTCCGGCCCGATAGTGCTCTAGCGTTTCGGGTTGAGCTCGTGTTCGTCGAAATAAGGCGGCAGCACGGCGGTGTTCCCGCCTGCCGCCAGGTAACTGATCCACAGCGCGCCGCCGATGCAGACCGTCACCGCCGCCGCGACGATGCAGAACTGCCGAACCCCATGGCGGACGTGGGTGCGGGTATCCACATCGTAGCGGTGATAGCGCGGCTCCCGGTCATCCAGCATGCCGTCTTCATCGAGCGCGACGATGCGGCGCGCGTAATGCCGCGCCCAATGCGGCACGACCTTCTCGATCATGTAGGACCTGAACAGGCGGTTAATGGCCTCCGGCGCCACGTCCTCGCCGTGCCAGTCATGATAGGCCAGTTGCAGCAACTGGAACTCACCGATCTGGAGCAGATTGGCGGCGCGCGCGACCTCCGCTCGCTCGGCGCACTCCTCGCGATCCGGCCGCATCAAGGTCTGGAAAAGGCTGCTCATCCGACTCCCGCCACCTAATTAGACTATCGGCACCCGGCGCGGCAAAATCAAGATGGGCAAGGCAAAATGGCCGGTGGCGACGATCAATAAACCGTGACTTAGAGCGGTTCTTGGTAGATAGGAACCGCTCTGGGGCGGCGAAGATGTAGCGCCACGTCCTGCGGGCGTGGTTGCTTCGCTGTCCCTATCTATTGTTTCCATCCGACGCGAAAAACCTGATTATTCGGGCGTCGCTGGCCGCCCCTATTCGACCTCGGCCGAGAAATGCTTGAATTCGCCGATGTCCGTGAGGCGCGGGTTGCGCGGCGCCGAGTCGGTGCGCCCGGAATTCCTGGCGCCTGCATGGTCGAACGCCTCGGGCTTTCGATAGCTGAACTTGCCGATCCGCTTCTCGGCCTCGAGATGCGCCTCCTCGGTGATTTCGCCGGCCGGGGTCGCTTCGGCTGTCATTGGGGCCTCCCCTTATCCTGGGTTTCCGTTCCCCCTATGTCAGCGCCAATCCCTCCCTCGCGCGACCGTGATCGAGCGGTGCCATTTTGCCGTCGCCATCGATGACGGCTATCCGACTCCGCCCCTCCCCGATGGATGTTCACGAAACCTTGCGGTGGCAATGGCGTCGAGGAATGGCGCCGCGAAATCCTTCAGTTTGGCGGCGCCGACGCCGTTGACCTCGGCGAATTCGGCGGCATTTTGCGGACGCCGCCGCGCCATGTCGGCGAGCGATTTGTCGGAAAAGACGACATAGGCCGGCACGCCGCGCTCTTTAGCGAGGTCAAGGCGCAGTTCCTTGAGCGTGGCGAACAGCACTGTCTCGGCCTCGGACAACTCCGCTACGGGCTCCCCGCTCCGGGCCTTGCGCCGCGCCGGCGGGGTGGGGCGCATGGCGTCCTGGCGATAATCGAAGCTTTCCTCGCCGTGGAGCAGCGCCCGGCCCTTGTCGGTGGTCGCGAGCCCGCCATAGTCTTTCACGTCGAGGCGGAGGAATCCCGCCGCCACGAGCTGGCGGATCAGCGAGCGCCATTCCTCCTTCTTGTGTTCGGCGCCGGCTCCGAAGATGGGCAGGCGGTCATGGCCGGCCTTGGCGACCTTCTCTGTCAGCGTCCCCCGCAACACATCGATGATGTGGACGGCGCCGAAGCGTTGCCCGGTCCGATAAACCGCCGAGACGGCTTGCTGCCCCTCCGTCGTGCCGTCCACCATGTCGGCGGGGTCGAGGCAGACGTCGCAGTTCCCGCACGGCTCGATCCTTTCGCCGAAATAGGCGAGCAGGACGCCCCGCCGGCAGGCGGGGGACTCGCAATAGCCAAGCAGCGCGTCGAGGCGCCGATGCTCGCGCCGCTTGCGCTCCTCGCCGGCCTCTTCCTGCTCGATGAACACTCTGCGCATGCGGATGTCGCCCAGCCCGTACAGCATGTGCGCCTCGGCCGGTCGGTCGTCGCGTCCGGCGCGGCCGATCTCCTGGTAATACGCCTCTAGACTTCCGGGCAGGTCGGCGTGGAAGACGAAGCGGACGTCGGACTTGTCGATCCCCATGCCGAAGGCAATGGTTGCCACTATCACGACGCCTGGTTCGGTCATGAAGACGTTCTGGTTCCCATCGCGCTCTGCCTTGTCCATGCCGGCGTGATAGGGCAGGGCGAGAACCCCCTTCTCGCCGAGAAAGGCGGCCGCCGCTTCGGTCTTTTTCCGCGACAGGCAATAGACGATTCCGCTCATCCCGCGATGGCGTTCGATGAACGAGAGCAACTGGGGTTTCCAGTTGCGCTTCATCTCCACCGTCAGCTTTATGTTCGGGCGGTCGAAGCCAAGGACGATGGTCTCCGCGTTGCCGGCGAACAGCTGCGCCGAGATGTCCTCGCGGGTGACCTCGTCGGCCGTTGCCGTCAGCGCCGCGGTGGGAACGCCGGGGAAGATCTCCCGCAGGCGGGAGAGGCCCTGGTATTCGGGGCGGAAGGAGGGACCCCATTGCGAGATGCAGTGGGCCTCGTCGATGGCGATCAGGCGGACGTCGAGCCGTCCGAGCGCCGCCAGCATGCGCTCGGTCATCAGCCGTTCCGGCGCCATGTAGAGGAGCCGCGTCTCGCCCGAGGCGGCGCGCCGCCACGCGGCGACGTTTTCGGCGCGGCCGCGCGAAGAGTTGATGGCATCGGCCGCGACGCCGGCGAGACGCAATGCCGCCACCTGATCGCGCATCAGGGCCACCAGCGGCGAGACGACGATGGTGATGCCGCCCTGGACCAGCGCCGGCACCTGAAAGCAAAGCGACTTGCCGGACCCCGTCGGCATGACGGTCAGCACGTTTCGCCCGGCCAGCAGCGCGTCCACCGCCTGCTCCTGCCCGGGACGGAAATCGTCGAAGCCGAAGACCTCCTTCAAGACCCGTCGTTTTTCGTCGCGATGGTTCCGGGGTGGCTGCATCGGACGCTATTCTAATGTTTCCCGCCGAGAATGCTAGATTGCCCCTGGGCCGTGTGACGTTAATTCGTCTACCCTTGCGCTCGCCCATCTTCGCGTGGTTGCCGATGGTTGCCTGTGGCCAGGAAGAAGATTCCGTTTGGGCATACTTTTTCCAGCCGATGTGGCATTGGAGAGTGCAGGGCGAGACAATACCCGGCGATGGTCTCCAGCAGTCGGTGGAAATTCCAGGGTTTCCGCGGTGGATGGAATAAATGGGAGCACGGGGGATATGGCGAAGGAGAGATTGAGACCGCTTGCACGCGACGAAATGACCGAAGAGCAGCGGCGCGTAGCCGACTCGATCGTATCCGGTCCGCGCGGAGGACTACGTGGTCCCTTCCCAGCATTGCTGCGAAGGCCCAAGCTGGCGGAAAGCGCGCGCATGCTCGGTGACTGCATCCGCTATGACAATGTCCTGCCTCCGCCGCTTCGGGAATTGGCCATTATCATCGTCGCGCGCTACTGGGATTCGCATTATGAATGGCATGCTCATAGCAAAATCGCGCTCGATGAAGGGCTCGGTCCCGCGATCGTCGACGCCATCGCCCGCGGGGAGGAACCGGAGGGTCTCGGCATTGATGAAAAAATCGTCTATGACTTCAGCCGGGAATTGCTGAACAAGAACGATCTCTCCGATCCGATCTACGATGCGGCTCTCGCCCGATTCGGCGAGGCGGGCGTGGTGGATCTCTCGGCGACTATTGGCTTTTACTGTTTTGTCGCGGTAACACTGAACATGCTTCGGGAAGAGGTGCCGAAGGATGGGAAAGGGTTGCCCAAGATAATGAAATAACGAAAGCGTCCCGCTCCGGTCAGGTCAGCCTTAGGTGCTGGTCGGCGCCCTCGATCGGGTCGGTTTCATGGCCGAAACCAGAGAACCACGATAACCCGATGCCGTGTTTTGTTTATGTCTTGGGAGCCGAGGGCAGAGTTGGAACCCGCACCTATGTTGGTTGGACCGACGACCTGGATAGGCGTCTTGACGAGCATAATTCAGGCGCCGGCGCACGTTCGACCCGAGGTCGCGAATGGGTTCTTCTGTATGCCGAGCGTTACGCCACTCGGGGAGAGGCGATGAGCCGGGAATGGCATCTCAAGCGGGATCGACGGTTTCGGAAATACTTGACCGCGCCAACATCCCCAGAGGAATAGCGATTAACCTGACAATGCCCCCGTGTAGGGGCGGGCTTTCAGTCGGTCCGCGCCGGCGCGCCGCAACCGAGCCTGAATTTCTGGACCCTGTTGGCGTCGAAAACCTCGCCGACGAAAACCTCCGAATTGTGGCCGACGGCCAGGTCATGGGGCCAAACCAGATTACCCGGCCCGTAGCCGTAGCGGCTCCAGCGCGCGATCACCTCGCCTTCAAGCGTCATGACCAGGAGGCCGCTGCGCGGCTTCGCCGGATCCTGGTCGCCACCGTCGACCACGTAGAGGCGCCCATCGCCGGCTATTGCGAGGGCCCAGGGCCGGCCGATCCCGGGGCCCGAAATCTGGCGCAGGAAGCCGCCGTCTCCGTCGAAGACCTGAATTCGCGCATTGCCCCGGTCGGCGACGTAGAGGTTGCCCCGCGCGTCGATGGCGATGCCGTGGGGGACGTTGAACCGGCCGGGCCCGTCGCCGCGACCGCCCCACTCGAAGAGGTACTCGCCGTTCGCGGCGAACTTGACCACGCGGGCGTTGCCATAGCCGTCGGCGACATAGATTGACCCGTCCCGGGCCACCGCGACATCGGTCGGACCGTCGAACCGCGTCCGGCCGGCGCCCGCCACCCCCGCCTCGCCGAGGGTGAGCAGAAGCTCACCCCGCCGGGAAAACTTGAACACCTGGTGCAGGCCGACGTCGGTGACCCAGAGGGTGTCTTCGCCGTCAACGGTCAGGCCATGGGGGATCAGGAAGCGCGCCGCCCCGAAGGAACGCAGGAGCGCGCCGGTCACCGGATCGATGGCCAGGATGGTATTCCGCGCGATAGGGTCCTTGCTCGTGTCGCCCTCGAACAGGCGCGCCATCAGGCTCCAGGCCTTGGCGGCGAGCGTCGGGTTTCCGGCCCAACTCTTGGCGCCACGATGAAACAGATAGACCACGCCCCCGGGGTCGAAGCCGAGGCCGGCGACCTGCCCCAACTCGAGGCCGGCCGGAAGATTGGGCCAGTCCCCGGCGAGGCAATAGATTGGCTCCGAGACTTCGGCGGCGGGCACCGAAATCCAAGGCACGCCGGCGAGCAGCGCCGCCAGCAGCGGGATCGGGCATACGCGGCGGGCTCGGGTCACGTCTCTCCGTGGAGCCGCGGATCTCCGTGGAGCCGTGGATCAGCGCTCTGGCGGTCCCCGCGTCCGAACAGCCCCGACCCCGCCTTCACCAGGGGCAGGGTGTAGAGCCGCCATAGGCTGTTGTATTCTTTGTGCTCCCCGCCGGTCAGGCCGAATTCCAGCTCTTCGCGCCGGCGCGGCACATAGAGGCTGCCGGCCAGCCAGTCCCAGACCGACAGCATCAGGCCGAAGTTCTTGTCGAGGTGCCGGGCGGCGGTGCTGTGGTGAATTTGATGTTGGGCCGGGCTGGAGAAAATGTGGTTCAAATGCCAACCGTAGGACAGCCAGACGTGGGAGTGGCGGAAGTTGGCGGTCAGGTTGAAAAGCAATAACACGGTGACATTGACGGTCACGGTCCCGGTCCCGCTGATCCCGCCGGGGAACGCGAAGCCGAAGGCGCCCTTGACCACGCCGGTAAGGATGCCGATGAACAGGCCCAACAGAATCGTGTCGAGCGGGTGGAACCGGTAGTTCGTGAGCGGACTCAGCACCTCGGCGGAGTGGTGGACCTTATGGAATTCCCAGAGCAAGGGTACCTTGTGGCCCAGGTAGTGCCCGAGGAAGAAGCCGAAATCCGCCATCAGGAACACCGCGGCCCCGTAGGCGACCTGGACCGGCAGCGCCGCCTCGATCTCCGGGCCCGGCGCGCTCCAAAGCGCCCGCAGGGTCGCCTCGAAAACCTCCCCGAAGACGTAAAACGAGCCGATCAGGGTGGTGGCGAAGGCGGCCCTCATGAACACCTTGTTGACGATGTAGTATTTGAGGTCGAGCACCGTGGAGCGGCGGCGGTAGACCGACCTCGGCAACCAGAACCCTAGGAAACCCTTTAGCGTAAAGCGTCCCAGCGCACGCTTGCCGTGGAGGTAGATAACGAGCGCGATCACCAGGTAGGAAAACAGATAGATCCAATGCAGCCGGTGCACGGGCGTGACGAGAAAGGGATAGGAGGTAAAATCCGCCAACCTCTCGGCGTATCCCGCAAGAACGCCCTGGATCATGGCCGAGTAGGACGCCAGAAGGCTTTCCGCGGTCGTTTTGACCCCATCCATCCAGATGTCTCCTCGAAAGCGAGAGGTGCCATTTGAAATTCCGCAGCTTAATCTACCTCATATACTGCCGCGGGTCACATCAAGTGACACCCTCTTTCAAACATATGCCTGAAATCCTCACCAATTTTTTTTTCGGGTCCTCGATCGCGCCCTCCAATCTTTACAAAGAGGTGGGCCTATCAAGCTCGATTCGCCGGCCGCCCGGCGGCACTGGGTAACGCCTCGATAACAAAACGCCTTCATTGTCGCCGATGTCGCCGAACAGGTTCGACAACCGGTTGCGATGGATCGCTCCCGGAAAAATTGCGGGCGAATCAAACGGGTGTCCGATCTTTCCCCGGTGCGGCTCGACAGATCCCCGGCACACGTAGCTTCGGGATAGGTCCGGAGGCGCCGCGACCCGCCAGATTCCAGGGCCGCACATCGCCGGCCCGTCCGGTCTCGGCCCGGTGTGGCCAAAATGCAACGGCTACGCTATCTTTGGTGGCGTTCACGAAAAAGTGACTTGCGTACCATCATGCATCTGTGAGTAGTCTACCACCGTAGAGGGAAAGATCCCGCAAGGGACGGTCATCCTCGGGGGTGGTCGAAATTCCCCGGACAGTACCGAGAGTTCAGTCGTTTGGCTTATCTCTACGGCGGGCCAGGGCCGCGAAGGTGGCCTACGCCCCGGGGAGGATGCGTGAGCGAAGAGACAACCGGGGACCAATCCGGCGTGCTCAAGGGGAGGAACGGCGCGCCGCCGCCGGGCAGAGGTGCGCCGGGCCATACAATCGACGGTTGGCGGGGTAGGGGCCTGCCGCCGGCGCGCGGTCTAAATCGTTGCGGGCAAAGGGTAATCACGCCGAGCGATCGGCGCGGTGCGCCGCCCGCTTTCAACCCCCCTTGCAACGATATAAGCGTCGACTTTGCACCCGCGCCCGGCACCGGACGCCAGTTTCGCCGCCGGCGTGGGCAAGCGTCTGCTTTCGCCCCTGCCGGCAACCGCACCCAGATGTCCGACACCCTCGGCGGCCTGACCCAGTTCGGTTTCGATGGCGCCAAGCGTCTGATCCAACTCATCACGCCGGCAAACGACACCATCGACGTCACCCGCGATCTGGCGGGACGGCCCGATCTCATCACCTTCCCCAACACACTCACCACCGATTTCCAGTACGACCTTCAGGGGCGCTTGTCGGACCTCGCTTTTATCCGCGGCATCACCGATCTGGCCCGCTTCGGCTATACCCGCAACGCCGCCGCCAATATCACATCCATCACCGAGCTCGCCCAGACCCGGAACTTCACCTACGACGATCTCCAGCGCCTGATTACCGGCGGCACCATCGCAGTGCCCGAGAGC
>JACZQV010000047.1 GCA_022545545.1 Pseudomonadota bacterium | reverse complement strand
AGGGCAAATATCAGATAGCGTTTCATGGTGGCGATCCGCCCAAGGCGAGAGGATACGGTTCGGGTTCCCCCTGCCAGTCATATGCTGTCAGGTAGTACCGAACCAGACAGTCAAAAACAGGATAGATAAACCGGTGAGTTAAGCCAAGCCGCACCCGATGCCGGGGCGGGCGCCCTGGAGAATCCAGCCCCGCACTGCCTGGATACCACTTTGGAACCACTGGTTTAGAACTACCGGGCAGCTGCCTGGGCAGGCGCCTGTTCAAAGGCCATGGTGACGTAGCGCACGAATATGGCCCCCACGGGCGCTCCCAGGGGCGCGTTGGCCACCAATAAGGCGATGACATGCTTGCCGCCGGGCACGGCCGGTTCCTCGATCATCGCCCTTTTAGGGGTGTTGTTGCCGGTGACGACGCCGATGGTCTTGTTCTCGGCCTCGAGGAACGGTCCCTGTTCGATGTGGGCCTCGAAATAGGCGGCCACCGCCCGCCCGCCGACGGGTTCGGCGCCGGCATAGCCGATGCGTTCGAGCTCTTCACCGAATTTGAGGCCGTCGGCGTCGGTGCTAGCGCGGATATCCTCGATCGTGTAAATGCCGGCGAAGACGCCCGAGCCCGCCATCGACGTGGTGAACCGGCAGCCTTCCTCGTTGGTCCAGGCGATGGCCTCGAAGGGCGCTTTCGTTTCGACGCCATAATCGTTGAGCGTCCTCATCACCTCGAGCCCGGCGAGCACGCCGTAAGCGCCGTCGAACTTGCCGCCGGTCGGTTGGGTATCGAGGTGAGAGCCGGTCATCACCGGCGCCAAGCCGTCGTCGCCCCCGGCCCTGCGCGCGAAGATGTTGCCGATGCGATCCACCGAAATCGCGCACCCCGCGTCTTCGCACCAGGCGATGAACAGGTCCCGCGCCTCTTTGTCGAAATCGGAAAGGGTCAGGCGGCACACCCCGCCGGCGGGAGTCGCGCCGATCCTGGCCATCTCCATCAGGCTGGCCCACAGGCGCTCGCCATTGATTCTCGGATCATCCATCGGCGCCGTTCCCAAGGCGTGCCCTGAGGAAAGCGGTCGCGGGGGACCGCCCGGTTATTTCTCGTACTTGGCGGCCCACTTGCGCTTGAAGGCGTTGGCGTCGAGCGGCCGGCGCATCTTCCACAGATGCACCTTGGAGAGATCGACGTTTCCGTAGCCGGGAACGGCGCCGATGCCGACATGGGGCGCGAAGACCTTGGCGCCGTCGTCACCAAAGAGCCAGTCGAGGAATATCTTGGCCTCCTTCGGGTGCGGCGCGCCGACCAGCAGTCCGCCGCCCTCGATGACGTTGGGCGAAAGCCTGCCGATGACCATTTCGACCGGCACGCCGGAGTTCACCTGCTGCAGGATGGCGGTGTCGTAGCTCAGCCCGATCACGGTTTCGCCACGGCCCGTCTGGCGCGCGGCGGCGCTGCCGGAGGAATTGTACTGGAAGATGTTCTGATGGAGGTTGTCGATGTAATTCCAGCCGAAAGCATCGACGAGGGTGCTGATGATGCTGAGCCCGGTGCCCGACTTGGTGGGCGCGGCGATGGTGATCTGCCCCTTGTAAACCGGCTTGATCAGATCCTCCCATGATGTCGGCATGGGCAGTTTCTTCTCTTTCAGCAGCTTGATATTGACCGCCATCGCCATGATGGTCGCGTTGTGGCCCATGTAAAAGCCGTCCTCGTCCTTGAAGGCGTCGGCGATCTTGGTGTTCTTGGGCATATAGGGTTCCAGCACGCCGGCGGACTTCAACTGCTCCAGCGCGATGTTGTTGACCATGTAGATGACGTCGGCCTGCGGGTTGGCCTTCTCGGCGATGACCCGCTCGGTGATCGGTCCGGTCGACATGTTGACCGATTTGGCGTCGATCTCGGGGTGGGCCTTCTTGAAGCCCGCCATGATGTCCTTGTGGATCTTCGGGTTGGAGGCGGTGTAGACCACCAACTCACCGGCGCCGGTCGCCCCGGCGGACAGGAGAGCCGCACCGGCGAGGGCGCCGATAACGGCAAATCGCAGATTTTTGACCATGTTCATCATTTGCCTCCCTGGAGAAATGCTGACCGTTATTCGTTAACCGGCATCGGATGCCGCTCGAACATTTAATCAGCAAATGTCCAGGACTTGAAGAGACAACTTCATGACTTTCGCCAAAAATTTCATGACTTCCGCCAAAACCCCTCCGCCAAAGTGCGCATTCGCCAGATTCGCGCCGATCCGGATCTGCCCTTGGGATCAGGCGATAAGGCATATGTTATTGACTTAGATATGTTTTTCATCGCGTTCCCTGGCGCCGTCCGGCACGCCGGTTTGGCGCCTTGCCGAGGAACGCCGGTGTTAGCCATGGCTTGCGCCGCCCGGTGCAACTTACCGGCCCTGGAATGGATATTTGGCCGGTTACTGGAATCAATGTCCCGGTTAAGATAATTGACCGCTACCTTGAGGTGCCCATTTCGATTTTGAAGACTTGTCTTTGCCACGAGCGGGGGTTTACCATCCCTACTAGTGATCTTCGATAAGTCCTAAAGCGTCTTCTGACCTTGAAAGTGAAAACCAATGGAACCAGGGAGGACCTCCGACATGAAAGCGATAATCAGTGGATTGCGTTTCGCCGCCGTCGGCGCCATCGCCGGCGCGGTATTGCTCATGGCCGCCCCGGCCGGCGCCGCCGAGGTGGTGGCGTACTCGGCGGGCAACGCCAAGATGCATAAATTGCTCATCGCGGCGTTCGAGAAGAAGCACCCGAACATCGAGGTCAAGCTGGTGTCCGGTTCCACCGGACCCATGGCCAGGCGCGCCATCGCCGAGAAATCGAACCCGCAGGCCGACGTCATTTTCACCATAAACACTTTCACTCTAGCGAAGATAAAGGCCGCCGGCGCGTTTCAGCCTTACTCGCCCAAGAACAGCCCGGTGCCGGCGGACATGCGGGATCCCGACGGCTTCTGGACCGCGCATTACGCCGGCGTCTACGGCATGGCGGTCAATACCAAGCTGCTGAAAGAGAAGAAACTGCCGATGCCCAAGAACTGGGTCGATCTGCTCAAGCCTGAGTACAAGGGCCACATCACCATCGCCTCGCCCACGAAATCGGGAACCGGTCTGATCATCTTCAGCACGCTGGTCGACGTGTTCGGCTGGAATTTCCTCGACAATCTTCACCAGAACATCTTCCAGTACACCAGCTCCGGCAGCGCCCCGGCGCGCAAGGCCGCCGCCGGCGAGGTGGTGATCGGGCTGAGCTTCGACAGCGCCATCAAGCGGGTGGTCGACAGCGGACAGCCGATTAAAATGGTGTTGCCCAGCGTCCTGCCGTGGGCGGTGCGGGGAGGCGGTCTTCTCGCCGGCGCGCCCCACGAGAAGGAAGGCAAGCTGCTGATGGATTTCCTCTTCAGCGAGGATGCGGCGAAGATCTTCAGCGACTTCGGCGGGCTGACGGCTGTCCCCGGCTACGGCTGGTTGGGACAAAAGGGCATCGACGTCAAGGCGCTGAATTTGTGGCAGATGCGCCGGCCGCTCGACATCGCCAAGTTCAAGCGCACCTGGGCCGCCAAGTATGAGAAATAGTCCGCCCGGGATGCGGGCAGTAGTCGGTTCGCAACGGTAATCGTACCTGACCGCGCCCCTCTACGGGGCGCGGCCTTCCTTGCCGGCGGAGTGCGTGAGTGGCGCAGCTGAGCTTTCAGGGCATCGTCAAGACCTTCGGCGACGTCACCGCGGTGAACGACGTCTCGATGGATATCGCCTCGGGCGAGTTCGTCACCCTCGTCGGCGCCAGCGGTTGCGGCAAGACGACGCTGCTGCGCATCATCGCCGGTTTCACCAAGCCCGATTCGGGTGAACTGTCGATCGACGGCAGGCGGGTCGAGGGCCTGCCGCCTTCCAAGCGCGAGGTCGGGTTCGTCTTCCAGTCCTATGCCCTGTTCCCGACCCAGACCGTCGCCCAGAACATCGGTTTCTCGCTCAGCATCCGGCGCCGTCCCAAGAGCGAGATCGCCGAACGGGTCAAGGAGTTGTGCGAACTGACCCGGCTTGGCGGTATGGAGGACCGTTATCCCCACGAGCTTTCCGGCGGCCAGCAACAGCGCGTGGCGCTGGCCCGGGCGCTGGCGCCCAATCCGTCGATTCTGTTGCTGGACGAGCCGCTGTCGGCGCTCGACGCCAAGATCCGCGCCCATCTGCGCACCGAGATCCGCGCCGTGGTCGACCGCTTGGGGATCACCACCGTCTATGTCACCCACGACCAGGAAGAGGCGTTGTCGATTTCCGACCGGGTGGCGGTGATGAACGACGGGATGATTCTCCAAGTGGGCGCGCCGATGGAGGTGTATCTCAGGCCGGCGGGGCTGTTCGTCGCCGACTTCATCGGCACCACCAACCATCTTCAGGGCCGACCGACAGGCGACGGCAAGATCGAGATCGAGGGCCGGCCGGTCGCGGTCGAGGTCCCCGGCGCGCTTCGAGGGCAAGACGCCTATACGGTCTGTGTCCGGCCCGAGAACATAGATCTTTCACGCCCCGAGAGCGGCGCCGACGCCAGGGTGGGGAAGCTGAGCTCTTTCTCGTTCCTCGGACAGACGGTGCGCGCCCACCTTTTGACCCAAGGCGGCGTGGACATCGTCGTCGACGTCGCGACCGACGACTGGCTGGCGCTGGCGCTGGCGGCGGGTGACGAGGTGGCGTGGCGCATCCGGCCCGGCGGCGCCATCGTTTTCGCGGCCGGAGACGAGGACGGCCCGTCCTCCTGGGCCGCCGAGGACAAGCCGGCTGAGGGGTCATGATCCGCCAGATTCCCGGCCAGGTCGCCACCGTCATCATCGGGCTGATCCTGTTCGTGTTCGTCGCCTACCCGCTGGGATCGGTCCTGGTGGAAAGCTTCGCCGTCAGCGGACCGATGACGGTGTTCGAGCTTCGCGAGATGACGCTCGACGCCCTCGACCTCATGGAGCCCAAGGCGCGCGAGAAGACCGTCAGCCGCTGGATCGAGCGCGCCAAGCCGAGGGATCGCATGGATGCCACCGCGGCGGCCTTGGAGCTCATCGGCGAGGGGGTGCCGTGGGACCGCAAGGCGGCCTTCGTCAAGCAGATCGAAGGCGCCAAGAAAGCCGTCGCGGCGCTTGATGCCGGCAAGCGCGCCGAATTCGAGGCCCAGTTTCCCATCGCCTACGTGATGCTGAAGAAGCGCATCCCGCTGGCTTTCAAGGTCAAGACGAAGCTATCCGAGGAACAGTTCGAAAATTTACGCACCGGCGCCCATGAGGGCATCGGGCTCGAGCACTACCTCGCCATATTCAAGGAGGCCCGGCTGCAGAAGGGGCTCCGGAACAGCCTGTTCATCGCCATCATCTCCTGCACCATCACGACCTTGCTGGCCTACGCCATCGCCTACGGCGTCAACCGCAGGGTGCTTCCGGCGCCCAACCTGGTGCGTTACGGGGTGCTGACGCCGCTGGTGTCGCCGCCGGTCATGATCGCCACCGCGGCGATCCTCATGTTCGGGCGCCAAGGCGCCTTGACCAAGGGGCTGTTGGATCGGACGCTGGGCTGGATCAACGCCGACGTCGACAATCTCTACGGCCTTTCCGGGGTCATCGTCGCCGAGGTCTTCAGCTTCCTGCCGGCGGCGTTCATCATCATGGACAACGTGCTGTCGAAACACGACGGGCGCGTCGAGGAGGCGGCGGCGAGCCAGGGCGCGAGCCCATGGCAGGTGTTCACCCGGGTGACGCTGCCGTTGTCGATGCCGGGCTTGCGGCGCACCGTCATCCTGGTCTTCATCCTCGCCATGACCGACTTCGGCAACCCTCTGGTGATCGGCAAGGATATCCCCGTCCTTGCCGGCATCCTTTATGACGAGATGATCGGTTTCCAGAACACCAAGCTGTCGGCGGCGCTGGCCATGTGGATGGTGGTGCCGGCGCTTTCCGCCTTCTTCCTGCTCGAGAGCATCGGCCGCAAGAAGCGCTACGACACCGGCGATTCGGGGGCCGGCCCGCCCGAACTGCCGGTGCCGTTTACCGCCAGGGTCGTCATCACCGCACTTACCGGCGCGGTGCTCGGACTGGTGGTCATCTTGTACGGCACCATCATCGTCGCGTCCTTCGTCAAGATCTGGGGCGTCGACTATTCCTTCACGCCCCATCACTACACCTCGGTCGATGCGGTGCCGGGGTTCGTCTCCGAATATGAAGGCGTGACGATCGTTTGGGACAGCTTCAAGGTCTCGGTGATCGCGGCGCCGATCGGCGGCGTGCTGGCGCTGGTGGTGGCCTATATCGTCGAGCGGGTGCGCCCCGTCGGCGGCAATCTGATGAGCTTCGTCACCCTGTTGCCGGCGATCCTGCCCCATATCCTGTTCGGCATCGGCTACATCATCGCCTTCAATCTGCCCTTCGGACAGAAGGAGCTGGCGCTGACCGGCACCATGTCGATCCTCGTGCTCAACCTCATGTTCGGCCATATCTATGTCGGCGTGCTGGCGGGCCGAGCCGTGTTGCAGCGGATGGACGCCTCGGTCGACGAGGCCGCCGAGATCCTCGGCGCCTCCCTGGTGCAGCGGTTTACCAGGGTCACCCTGCCGATGATGCGCCACGCCGCGCTCTTGGGGACGCTTTACGTGTTCGTCCAGGCGATGACGAGCCTGTCGTCCATCGTCTTCCTGGTCAGCCCCGGCAACGACCTCGCGGCGGTGGCGATCCTCGATGCCGCCGTCGGGTCCTATTACGGCGCCGCCAGCGCCATGAGCGTCACCATGCTGCTCATCGTCTTCGCGGTGATGGGCGGCATGTGGTGGTTCGAACGCTTCGGCCCCGCCTGGGCTCGCCTCTCCGCCCACGAGGCGGGCCGCGCCTGAAGGTGCGTGGAGCGCCGGGATTGGCGCCTTCGCGCAGCCGTTCAACCGGGATGATGACCTTCGGCGGCGGGTTCGTTGAGCGCCCCGTCGGGGCGTTCGCCGTCGAGATACTGGATGACGCTTCCGGCCGCCGCCATCTCGATGTCTGCGCGCACGCGGGTGACGGCGGAGCCGAGATGGGGCGTCAACAGCGTCCGCGCGCCCTCGGCCAACAGGCGCGGCGCGATGGTCCGCGGCCGGCCGGGGAGCGCCCAGTCCTCCATCTCGAAGACATCCGCCGCATAGCCCGCGAGATGCCCGTCGGCGAGGGCATCGGCGACGGCGTCCTCATCGACGACCGAGCCGCGGCAGATATTGACGAGATAGGCGCCGGGCTTGAGCCTGCCGAGCGTGCGCGCGTCGATCAGATGGTGGGTCGCCCCGGTCAGCGGCGCGGCGAGGACGACGAAGTCGCTTCGCTTCAGGATCTCCTCGAACGGCGCGCGGATGAGTGCAAGGCTTCGCTCTTGCTCCGGCGCCAGGGGCGCTTCGTCATGATAGAGAACCGTGCAGCCGAAGCCGCGGAGTCGCCTGGCGATCGCCGTTCCGAGCCTGCCGGCGCCGATAAGCCCGACGGTGGCCTTATCGAGGCTGGCGCCGAAAAGCACGGGACGCCAGCCCCCGAACGACCCGCCCTTGACCAGGCGGTCCCCTTCGCCGATGCGCCGCGCCAGCGCCACCATCAACCCCACCGCCAGTTCCGCCGCCGGCGCGGTCAGGAGGTCCGGCACGATGGTCAGCCACACCCCCCGTCGCGTGCAGGCGTCGACGTCGAAATTGTCCGCCCCCTTGAGGGCGCAGGCGATGATGCCGAGATCGGGACAGCGGCTGAGGAAGTCATCGTCCACCCGGTCGTTCATGAAGGTGATCAACCCCTTCGCGTCGTGTGCGCGCATCAGCAACTCCTCCCGCCCCCAGGGTTCGCGGTCCGGGTTGGCGTCGAGCGTCGAGCGGCGCCCGAGAAACTCGAGGACCTCGTCGTGGACCCGGTTGGTGACGACGACTTTCGGCAACATCAATCTGCCTCGGACGGTCTCTTATTGCGGCTATTTTTGGCCCCGGTGGGCCCGATTAGCCCCTTTCATCCTTCTATGACGTTGGGTGTTAGTCAAGGCGGGCGCCCGGTGACGGCGCGATGCGGGCCGGTCACGGGGCGAGGCGGCGAGGCCGCTTACGGTCCCGATGGAACGGAATTATAAGGAGGTGTTTATGGCCTCCACCACCGATTGCGCCGATCGCCGAGGCCGAGGCGCCGAGCCGACCGGGCCGAGGCATGCGGGCGGTGGGCCGCTCCTCCACCTCGAGCGGTGCTTAGACCCGGCGGGGCCGAGCCCGCGTCTTTCCCCGTGCGCATCGGGGGCGGGGAATAAATCGCTCTCTCGATTGTTGTTACCGGTGCGGCCACGGGTGCAGGGGGCCGCGGCGGGCGGACCAAGGGCGCGGTAACGTGGCGTCAATTGGCCGGGCCGGCGGCCGAGTGGAAACCTGTTTGCCGCCGCCGGTCCTGGCGGGTTGCGAAAAAAAGGGCCGCGGCGACACCGCCGCGGCCCGGTACACGTAAAGTGGGTGGACTTGGGGATCAGAAATCCATGCCGCCCATGCCGCCCATGCCACCTGGCGGCATGGCGGAATCCTTCTTCTCCGGCACCTCCGCCACCATGGCCTCGGTGGTGATGAGCAGGCCGGCGACCGAGGCCGCGTCCTGAAGCGCGATGCGCACCACCTTGGTCGGATCGATGATGCCCGCCTTGACGAGATCGCAGTATTTCTCGGTCTGGGCGTCGAAGCCGAAGTTGGTGTTCTTCTGATCGAGGAGCTTGCCGACGACGACGGGACCGTCGACACCGGCGTTCTCGGCGATCTGGCGGGTCGGCCGCCGGATCGCGCGGCGCACGATGTCGACGCCCATCCGCTGGTCGTCATTGCCGGGCTTGAGCTTGTCGAGCGCCTTGGTGGCATAGAGCAGCGCCACGCCGCCGCCGGGAACGACACCTTCCTCGACCGCGGCGCGGGTCGCGTTGAGCGCATCGTCGACGCGGTCCTTGCGTTCCTTGACCTCGATCTCGGACGCCCCGCCGACCTTGATCACCGCCACGCCGCCGGCGAGCTTGGCCAGACGTTCCTGCAGCTTCTCGCGGTCATAATCCGACGTCGTTTCCTCGATCTGAGTGCGGATCTGGGTGCAGCGGCCCTCGATGTCAGCCTTCTTGCCGCCGCCGTCGATGATCGTGGTGTCGTCCTTATCGATGGTGACCTTCTTGGCGCGGCCGAGCATGTCCAGCTTGACGTTCTCGAGCTTGATGCCGAGATCCTCGGAGACCACCTGGCCGCCGGTGAGGATGGCGATGTCCTCGAGCATCGCCTTGCGCCGGTCGCCGAAGCCCGGCGCCTTGACCGCCGCCACCTTGAGCCCGCCGCGCAGCTTGTTGACGACCAGCGTCGCCAGGACCTCGCCCTCGATGTCCTCGGCGATGATCAGCAACGGCCGGCCCGATTGCACCACGGTTTCGAGAAGCGGCAGCATCGACTGCAGAGAGGAAAGCTTCTTCTCGTGCAGGAGGATATAGGGATCCTCCAGGTCGCAATTCATCTTGTCGGCATTGGTGACGAAATAGGGGCTGAGGTAGCCGCGGTCGAACTGCATGCCCTCGACCACCTCGAGCTCGGTGTCGAGGCTCTTGGCCTCCTCGACCGTGATCACGCCTTCGTTGCCGACCGTCTCCATCGCCCGGGCGACGTAATCACCGATTTCCTTGTCGCCGTTGGCCGAAATGGTTCCGACCTGGGTGATCTCCTCATTGGATGAGACCTTCTTGGAACGCTTGGAGATATCACGGACCACCGCCTCGACCGCCATATCGATGCCGCGCTTGAGGTCCATGGGGTTAAGCCCGGCGGCGACCGCCTTTTGACCCTCGGTCACGATCGCCTGGGCCAGCACGGTCGCGGTGGTCGTGCCGTCTCCGGCAATGTCGCTGGTCTTGGTGGCGACCTCGCGCAGCATCTGGGCGCCCATGTTCTCGAACTTGTCCGAGAGTTCGATCTCCTTGGCGACGGTCACGCCGTCCTTGGTGATCCTCGGCGCGCCGAAAGCCTTGTCGAGCAGTACGTTGCGTCCCTTGGGGCCGAGCGTCACCCTGACGGCGTCGGCCAGTATGTCGACGCCGCGGAGCATTTTCGCACGCGCGTCGGAGGAAAATTTAACGTCTTTCGCAGCCATATCGGGTTCTCCCTCCGTTCAAGCGGCTTTACGTTTTTTGCCCGACGACTTGGCGCTCTTGAGCACGCCCATGATGTCGGACTCCTTCATGATGAGGAGATCCTCCCCATCCAACTCGACTTCCGTGCCGGACCACTTGCCGAACAGGATCCGGTCGCCGGCCTTGACGTCGAGCGGCTGCAATTCGCCGTTCTCGTCGCGGACGCCGGAACCGACGGCCAGGACCTCTCCTTCGGTCGGTTTCTCTTGTGCCGTGTCGGGGATGATGATGCCGCCGGTGGTCTTCTCATCCTGCTCGATACGGCGCACCAGCACGCGATCATGTAAAGGTCGGAACTTCATCTAACACCTCCGCAAATAAGATTCTGAATTCGTTGGATTTTTCTATTACCAAGAGGCTGATTTTAGCAGTTACTCCCGGTGAGTGCTAAAAAAAATTGGGGTGGCCTCAATCGCTTGTCAAGGGAGACACGGCAATAAATTTGATAACCTGCCGGTGCCTTGACCGCCACACCGCTGAAGGGATGTCAAGTCCTTGTTATAAAAGGACCTTATCAGCCACGGGGCGGTATGCCGGACGATGGCGCGACGGCCGGTGGGCGGCGTGTAAGGGCCCGTGAGACGATAGGATGGCGATGGCATGGGGGTTTTGGAACTTCAGCTACGGGACTATCGGCTGACGACGGCCGAAATCCTCTATCATTTTCCCGACCATCCCCGCCTGTTACAGAGCTTCATCTGGCAGGAATATGACCTCGCGCCCGGTTACCCGGTGCTGCGCAAGTTCCTCGATTTCTGGGAAAGCAACATCGAAGGCAGGTTGCATTCGGTCATGGTCGCCACCGTCCCTCTGCTCAAGCCGGCCGGAATTCGCTTGGTGGACGCCTGTTTCGAACTCCATTGACCCCGCCGCGGGCTTCGCCGGCGCCGACCGGCGGGAGGCCGCGCACCCATTCCCCGGATTTCCCTCCCGTTTCCTCCGCTCGCGATCGATCGCTTTGCCGAAATATCGGCCAATATGAAGCTGGCGAACCGTGTCCACCGAAGGGGTGGTTGTCCGACGGTGGCGGGGCCTATATATGTTGACATGGGGCGAAGTCGCCGCTGATCGGTGGATTGTGCTCTAAACTTCCAGATTGCCGTGAAACCGCGGGAACGAACACGCATGTCGGAACAAAGCGCTTCCCTTCCAAGGCGTGAAAGTGTCGGTGTCACCATCGGTGACGTGACCATCGGCGGCGGTGCGCCGATCGTGGTCCAGTCCATGACCAATACCGACACCGCCGACGCCGAGGCCACAGCCGCCCAGGTGGCGGCGCTCGCCGCCGCCGGTTCGGAGATCGTGCGCATCACGGTGGACACCGAGGAAGCGGCGATGGCGGTCCCCGCCATCCGCGAGCGGCTCGAGAAGCTGGGGTGCCAGGCGCCGCTGGTGGGCGACTTCCATTACAACGGGCACAAGCTGCTGAGCGACTATCCGGACTGCGCCCGGGCGTTGGACAAGTTCCGCATCAATCCGGGAAACGTCGGATTTCGCGACAAACGGGACCGTCAGTTCGCCGTCATGATCGAAAAGGCGCTCGAATACGCCAAGCCCGTCCGAATCGGTGTCAACTGGGGCAGCCTCGACAACGATCTGCTGACCGGGATGATGGACGCCAACGCCAAGCTGGCCAAGCCGAGGGAGGCACGGGAGGTGACGCGCGAAGCGCTGGTGGCCTCGGCGCTTGGCAGTGCCGAGCGGGCCCGGGAGCTTGGCCTCGGGAGCGATCGCATCGTCTTGTCCTGCAAGGTCTCCTCGGTCCAGGATCTGGTCGCGGTCTATGGCGATCTCGCTTCCAGGTGCGATTATGCGCTCCATCTCGGCCTGACCGAGGCGGGCATGGGTTCGAAAGGTATCGTCGCGTCGACGGCGGCGCTGGCGGTCCTGCTGCAGCAGGGGATCGGCGACACCATCCGTATCTCGCTGACCCCGGAGCCTGATGGCGATCGCACCCAGGAGGTGATCGTCGCCCAGCAGATCCTCCAGACCATGGGACTCCGCTCGTTTACACCGATGGTCGCGGCTTGCCCCGGCTGCGGGCGGACGACGAGCACCTATTTCCAGGAGTTGGCCAGCCAGATAGAGGGTTATGTGCGTGCCCAGATGCCGCGGTGGCGCGAGAGCTATGTCGGGGTCGAGGAGATGCAGCTCGCCGTCATGGGGTGCATCGTCAACGGACCCGGAGAAAGCAAGCTCGCGAACGTCGGTATCAGCCTGCCCGGCAGCGGCGAGCAGCCGGCGGCGCCGGTCTTCATCGACGGCAAGAAAACGGTGACGCTGCGCGGTTCCGCCATCGCCGAAGAGTTCAAGAAAATCGTCGACGATTACGTCGCCCAGACCTACGAAAAACGGCCCGACCCCGCCACTTGATTCCCCGCCTGGGCACGGCGTGATGCCGGTGCTTCCCGGCCGCCGGCAACCAGGCCGAAATCCTTACCGTTTCACTGATAGTCATAATGTTTATGGGACATCGGTCGCCGGTTGCGGCAGAGGAATTTACCGCGTCCGCCGTTCTTAAACGCATCGACCGCTCGGCGCTTCCCCTGCCGCGGGCGGGGGTTTGGTATCATAGACGCCTAGGTGCGCCAAGCCGACCCGGCGACCCGGAGAGGGCGCCTTTCCGCGCCCTTTCCGGGTCGGGATGTTGCCTTAGCTGCCCTGCCCAAAAGCCGCCGCGCCGGCGGTAATTTCCTCGGCGCTGGGGTCGCGCAAAGGGGTGGCGATGGATCACCTATGGCCGAACGGATCGCTAACCTGGCTGAACCGGTCGCCCCAGAACATATCCTGGGGCGTCATGACGCTCTCGGCCCCAGCGGCCAGGGCCGGTTCATAGGCGGCGTCCGCGTCCTCGACCTCAAGCATGAGAGACACCGGTGTGCCGTTGAGGCTGATCGGCGAATGGCACCCGGCATCGGCCATCTCCTCGGCCAGCATGATGACGGGTGCGCCGACCATGATCTCGGCGCGCATCAGGCCCTTGCCGTTGGGGCTGGGTATGCGAAAACGCCCCACGGCGCCAAACGCCTTTTTGTAGAAGCCGATCGCCGCGGCGCTGTGCTTGACTACGATGTGCGGCGTGACGCTCCGAAAAGGCGCCGGCATAGACGGGACTTTTTCACGCACGACTTTTCCCGCCGAGTTGTTGTTGGAGCTGACATTTCGCAGATAACCTTCAATCGACACCGACGGTAGCCAATTTTCACCGTCACTGGAATGGTTCCACCTCCGCGGCCGTCTGACCGCCGGATTTCGGTGATTTGCCCATGTTCGCAAGCCTATCCGGGTTGGCAAGCCTATCTGGGTTCGCAAGCCTATCCGGTCCGGTATGTTGTCACCCAGACGCGCCTCTCCCGTCAACCGACACGCACCCAGGCTTCCGTTCAGCATCGTGGGGGTGATCTTGGCCGCGGATCATCTCAGCCGTCCGTCGGATCGAGGAGCTCGATCACGTTGCGGTCGGGATCGTGGAAATAGGCGCTCCTGCCGGTGAAGGTGCTGGCGCCCTCGCGGCGCTGCTCGAGGAACACCTTGACCCCGTTTCGCGCCAGAAATTCCAGCGATCGGTCGTATTCCTCGGGGTCGACCAGGAAGGCGGTGTGAATGTCGTGGTTGTCACCCCGATTGGGATCGATCGGGTTCTCGCTGTAGGTGAGGACGAAGTAGTCGTCGCCCGATTGCAGGAACACCATGCGGGCGTTCTTGCGTACGAACTTGAAGCCCAGGAGCTCGGTGTAGAACTTTTCGCTGCGCGCGAGGTCGCTCACCGGGATGGTGAAATGAACGACCCCCTTGGTCTTGATCATCGATCTCTCCTCTCCCCCCGGCGCCTCAGGCCCGCGCGCCTCGCCGCTTGGCGCCGGCGGCGCTTGTTCGCGCTCACCCCTTCGAGATCGGCTTGCCGGTGTAGGTCCTGCCCATGTAGGGCGCCGATTTCTCGTACAGCAGGGCATGGACGTGGTCGGCGTGGAACCACTTGATCATCTGGTCGACCTGGCCGAACAGCGGTAGCGGCAACTGGCGCGCCTGGGCCAGGTCGAGGGCGATGTCCATGTCCTTTTCCTGCCATGTGAACCGGGTGCCGTCCCAACGTTCCAGCGTGCCGTTGGTGCCCGGGCACTGGACCATGGTTTCGCGCAGCTTCTGGCCGTTCAGCCCATAGACCTTGCCGAGCAGGATGGCCTCGTAATTGGCGATGGAATGGGCCCAGTGGAGCATGTTGTTGATGGTCTTGCCGATTTCCCCGGCGCCGAGCTCGCCCAGGTGATGGACGGCGCGGCTGTAACAGGCGATCACCGGCCGGGCCTTCTTGACGTCCTTCTTGGCGCCGCCGACGAGGCTCGCCAGCGTGCCGTCGCGCGCGCCTTCGAGGCCGAAGCAGACCGGGGCGTCGATCACCTTCATCTTGGCCTTCTTGGCGATCTTGGCGCATTCGCGGACCATGTTCGGGTGGCTGGTGGCGGTAATCACGATCACCGCGTCCTTCCTGCCTTGGGCGGTGAGTTCCCCCACCACCTGCTTGACCTGGGAATCGGTGGCGACCATGACGATGATGACGTCGCACATGCGCCCCATCGCCTTCACCGATCTGGCCGCCTTGGCGCCCTTTTTCACCACCCTGTTGACCGCTGGTTTGTGGATGTCGAAGGCGTAAACATCGAACTTGCCGCTTTTCAGGATATGTCCCGTCATCGGTTCGCCCATGGCGCCAATGCCGACGATGCCAACTTTCATAGGCTGCTCTCTCCGCTTGTTCGGCCGGCCATACATCGCGGCCATGGTCGTCGTTCCTGGCATTTTAGTACATGAGCGGTCCAAACGCCGCCACCATTAATCGGCGCCCCCCATTCGAACGAATTGACAGCCGGCCCGGGGCGCGGCAAAACAAGGACAGGGATCGGATCGGCCGCGTTCAGGGAGGAGGCGATGACAGGGGATTTCGAGGACCATTGCTGGAAGGATATCGTGGATGAGGAAATCCTCGAGATCTACCAGGCCTACCATCGCCACATCGGCGTCGGCGACAAGCCGGCGCTGCTCGCGATCGATCTCTATAATCTCGCCTATGAGGGCGGCAACCGGCCGGTCCGCGAGGTCAACCGGGAGTTCCCCGGGGCCTTGGGAGAGAATGCCTGGAACGCCATCGAGCCCTGCAAGAAGTTGTTCGCGGCGGCGCGGGCGGCGGCGATACCCGTCATCTACACGACGCGACAGGTGCGCGCGGCGGGGTTCTATTCGACCAAGCGCAGGAGGGGCCGGGAGGTGGCGGAAAACGCCTATGACATCTGGCCCGATTTCGCGCCCGAGCCGGGCGATTTGGTGATCCGTAAGGAACGGGCCAGCGGTTTCTTCGGCACCCCGCTCGCCGCCCACTTGCGGGAGATGGGGGTGGAGAGCCTGATCGTTTGCGGCGAAAGCACCAGCGGCTGCGTGCGCGCCTCGGTGGTCGATGCCTATTCCCACGGTTTCCCGACGGTCGTGGTCGAGGAATGCACCTTCGACCGGTCGTCGCTCTCGCACAAGGTCAACCTGTTCGACATGCACCACAAATACGCCGATGTGCTGCACCTCGATGAGGCGCTCGCCCACCTCGCCAAGCTGGCGACGTCGGCACGGGTCGCCTGACCGGCGACGCTACTCCCCCTAAACGAACATATAGAAGACGCTGAGCGAGCCGAGGCTGAGGATCGCCGACCCCCTGAGCGCGGTCTCGAGCATCGCCGGCGTCTTGACTTCCCCGCCCAACGACAGCAGCAAACCGATCGGGATCAGCAGGGTGCCGACCGCGGCCAGGGGCATGATCTTGAAAGTGAAGCCCAGGATCGCGCAGGCGATGCCGATGTTCTTGCAAAGGGCGGGAATCACGGCGCGCACGAGCTGCCATTTGCTCATGTAGCCGTCGACGACCAACAATGACAATTGCACGAAGATGACGCAAAAATAAAGACCGAGACTGAGCGTCACGATGAAAGCGACAAGCTGGCTCCAAAAACCTCCCATGGAGCGCCTCCCTGTTTTCTTACCCGCCTAGGTTCCTGATTTGGCCGATTTATTAACCATAATTTTTAACCATTTGACCCGAACGCGGTAATTTCTTTAAAAACGTGGTTAATTATTATGATAATGCGTTACCGAAATCCAGAAGAATCTTTGTGCTTGTGGGTTTCCCGGCCGGTTTTTCGTTAAATTGGGTTATTTGCCACGGTTCGCCCGATTCCCGCCGGGGGGCGTTGCCATGTTCGGGGCTAATCCGCGGACGAGAAGAGGGGCGTCTTCGAGGGCGCCGGCGATCCTGTAATCGGGGATTTGTTGGGGCGCCGCGGCCCTTACATCACGGCGCGGACGATCAGGAGAGAACCAAGAGCGAGGATCGCCGAGCCGCGGAGCCACAGTTCGAGCCTAGGCGGTATCGTGGCCTCCTTACCGAGCGACAAGAGCAGCCCAAGGGCGACCAACAGGGTCCCGGCGGCGGCCAGCTCCTTCATCTCGTAGGTGAAGCCCAGGATCACGCAGGTGATGCCGACGTTCTGGTAGAAAGGCGGCAGCAGGGTTCCCAAAAACCCCCGCCGGCTGATGAAGCCCTCGGCGACCAGGGCCCACAGCTGAACGCTGATAACCGAGAAATGGAAAACCAGACTGAAGGTTATGATGTAAACGACGGTGTTTATTGCAATCCAGTTCATAGCGCGCCTTCCTGTTTAAGCTTATCGCGCCAGCTTCAATATTAACCAAGTTTATTAACTGTTTCTCTTGGTAAGGGCCAGCACGTATTTATACAATTTGAGATTATTATTGTTCAAATTCGTTCAAAAGTCCAGAAATTTCTATAATTAGTTTGTTAATGTTACTTTATTTGGTTAAAGACGAGCCGGCGAATCGTTCTATCGGGAGTTGTCTATACTCCTGCGTGACCCAGCGCCGCCATAGACGGCGCAAGCGGCGGGCGGCCCTCGTCCGTCACGGGGCGGCGATAAGTTTCCTTGGTCCGGGCCGGTGGAATATAAATTTGCATCCCCGGCCTTTGCGCCGCACTGTTCGGGGGCCCGCCGAACCAGGCCCTGCCCAGGCAATCGGGGCCCGGGAAGAGGGGTCCCGGGGCCATGGGATCGAAGTTCGATGAGGAGCAACGGCCATGACATCGATGAGGGAGCGCTCGCTCGCCGCCTTTCCCGCCGGTTCCAACGGCGAGTTCGACCTGCCCGAGGAGCTGACCATGGTCATCGACCATGGCGAGGGCTGCCGCCTTTGGGACACCGAGGGCAGAGAATTCATGGACTTCTCCATGGGCTGGGGCTCGGTGCTCGTTGGCCATGCCCGGGCGGAAATCGTCGAGGCGGTGACGCGCCAGGCGAGGCTCGGCTCCAATTTCGCCTACATCACGGAAAACGCGCTTGTGCTGGCGGAGGAGATTCTCAGCCTCAGCCCCGCCTGCGATGCGCTCCGGTTCTGTGCCTCGGGCACCGAGGCGACGATGTATTGCCAGAGGCTCGCCCGCGCCTTCACCGGGCGGACCAAGATTCTCAAGTTCGAAGGCGCCTATCACGGCGCCAACGCCCTCGGCGTCACCAGCCTGTTCCCCCACCGGCCGCCGGACTATCCCAAACCGGATCCGACCAGCGCCGGCATCGGCCATATCGTCAAGCGCGACGTCCTGGTGGCGCCGTTCAACGATATCGAGACCACGGCGGCGATCATCGAGGCCGAGGCGGGTGATCTCGCCGCCGTGATCGCCGAGCCCTTACAACGCTGCACGCCCCCCGTGCCCGGCTTCCTCGAGGGGCTGAGGGATATCACGCGCGCACATGATGTCCCGCTCATCTTCGACGAGGTTGTCACCGGTTTTCGCCTCGCCTATGGCGGCGCCCAGGAATATTACGGCGTCATCCCCGATCTTGTGGCCTACGGCAAGGCGCTCGGCGGCGGCTATCCGATCGGCGCTTTCGGTGGGCGCGCCGAAATCATGGACCTCGTGCGCGAGGATCGGATGGGCCAGGACGATTACGTCTGGGTCGCGTCGAGCCTCGGCGGCAATCCGATTTCGACCGTGGCGGCGCGCGCCGCGCTCGGCGTGCTCGGGGCGGAGGGCGTCTATGCGGGACTCCACCGGCTGGGCAAATATCTGCGCGCCGGCATGCGAGACGTGCTGGCGTCCCGTCAGGTCACGGCCCAAATCATCGGCGATGGGCCCCTTGGCCAAATCGTCTTCACGGACGTTCCGGTGCGCGACTACCGGACGTCGCGGAGCGGCAACCCGGCGCAAGGGCGCAAGCTGATGCTGGCGCTGTTCTCGCTGGGCGTGTTCCTCAACCCGATGGGGACCAAGCTCTATCTCTCCCTTGCCCATGACGAGGCCGTCTGCGACCGGTTCCTCGATCGCTTCGACGACGCGCTGGCGCGAGTGGTCTGACCCTTGCGAGGTGCCGCGGGCCAGAACGTTATCGGATTGGCTTGACCCATCCCGCGACGGCTTTACCGCCATTCGGCACGGCTCCGCATGCCTCCTTCGCCGACATTCCGGGTGCGGCGCCCGGGGTGCGGCGCCGGGTCTAGGTCAGGGCGTCGACCTTGGCCGCCATGATGAAGTCGTTCTCGTGCAGTCCCTTGATCTTGTGGGTGTGGAACGAGACCGCGCAGTAGCCCCAGCCAAAGGTGACGTCCGGGTGGTGCCCTTCGCGTTCGGCCAGCCCCCCGACCTTTTGGACGAAGGCCATGGCTTCGGCGAAGTCGGCGAATTCGAACTTGCGCTCGATCCTGTCCGGCCCCTCAAGAAACGCCCATGCCGGCACCTGGCCGAGATAGACGCCGGCCTCATCGCGGCTGAGCGGTGGGATACCGCCCCTGCAGGGCTCGCAAGTCTTTGCCGTCAGATCCATATCATCCTCCGTTCGGTCCGGTCGCGGCCGCCGGATCCCCGGCTTTGCCGGTGCCGCCCAACGCCCAGCGGCGGCTGCCTGCGCCGGTCCGTGTAGCCGGCCGGCTGAGCCCGGCCCTTTCGCCGTCCTATAAAGGGCCCATCACCGGAGGCACGAAGAGTTCCGGGTCGGCGTAGTAGTCGATGAACAGGTTGACGCGCCTCGATTTGCCGGTGTTCTTCACCGAGTGGCGCCAACGGTTGTTGTAATCGTAAACCCGGCCGGGTTTCATGAAGAACTTCTGTTTGCCGATCCGGTAACGGACGGATTTGGCGCCGGTAAGCGGCACGTGAAGGCGATGCGCCACACGGGCGAAAGGGTGGCCGTCGGCGTGGGGCAGGATTTCCGCGCCGCCCGGCAGGGCCACCAGGGCGATGCGGATGATCAATCCGTTCGCCGTCTTTATGTGGCCGACCGCCTGCTCGACGACCGGCTCGAGGACCTCCTTGAAGGCGTCCCATTCGCGGAAGGTGTAGACCGGGCCGAGCGCGGTCTCGAACCGCTCGACCGGCATGAAGGGCTCCGGATCGATCCCCTTGGGCCGGCTCCAGCTGAGGATCAGGTCTTCGAGGCTATGGACGTTCCACGGGTTGTTGTCGCGGATCCATTCGTGACGAAAGATGATGGCCTGGCTGGCGTAATGCGCCTTGTCGGCGAGGATTTCCTGGCGAAAGGCGTTGTGCGTCCAGGCCTCCTCGGCAAGCCCGGAGACGAACTCCGCCGCCGCCGTAATGTCCACGGCGCCAAGATCCTTGTAAGCAACGCCAATATCCATCTTCTGTTCCCGGCCATCGATCCGGCGATGCCGTCAAAACCCCACGCGTCCAATGACAGCAGCGCCGCCCTCGTCCGGCATTTTACGCGATGGGGCCGTCGGTAGGCAAGGAATCCGAGGCTTGCGGGGCGCGCCCCGGCTATTTCATCTCGTCCATGATATAGCGCGGCAGGGCGAAGGCGGCGAGATGTACGGCCGGGGTGTAATACCGGGTCTCGATCGCCGCTTCGGCGAACCGGGTCTCGACCGTTTCCAGGGGAACCCGACGGATGGCCGCCTCCATACTGGCCCAGCCGAGCGCCATGAAGCTGCCGACGTAGCTCGGCACCGCGGTGAGGTAGAAGGTGACGTCCGCGAACAAAGGCTTGAGGCGCGCATAACTCGTCGTCAGTTCGGCGCCTTGCAGAAACGGCACGCCGTTCTGGGTCACGAGAATCCCCTTCTCCTTCAGGCGGGCCTTGCAGTCGGCATAGAACCGTTCTTCGAACAGCGCTTCTCCGGGGCCGGTGGGATCGGTCGAGTCGACGATGATGAGGTCGAACTTGTCCTTCGTTTCGGCGACGAATGCGACGCCGTCGGCGAAGACAAGATCCGTGCGCCGATCCTCGAACGCACCCTTGGAGATCGACGGCAGGTAGCGGCGGCAGATCTCGACGACATCGGCGTCGATCTCGATCATGGTGACGCGCCGGATGTTCTTGTGCTTCAGCACCTCCTCCAGCGTACCGCCGTCGCCACCGCCGATGATGAGGATGTCCTCAACCGCCCCATGGG
>JACZQV010000150.1 GCA_022545545.1 Pseudomonadota bacterium | reverse complement strand
GGCGATATCATTGGCGAAACCATCCGGCTCCGGCAAAGCATCGAGGCACGGCGGTTCACCAACCGGCCCGATCGAAATGATCGAGCCCTTCCGCTTCAAGCCCGAATCCCGCCTCTGGCCGACAGCCGCCTGAGCGCCTGCCATAGGGCCTCGGCGACGACGCCGACCGTACGGTCGGTGCGTCGGATGATATAGAGTTGCGAGGTGCGAATCTCGAACCCCTCGACGTGGACCCGCACCAGCTCACCGCGGGCCAGCTCGTCGGCGACGACGTGCTCCGGCAGGCCGCCCCAACCCATGCCGGCGATGATGATGTCCTTCTTGGCGGCGAAGTCGGTGACCACCCAGTGCTTGGCCTCGGGCAGTATATCCAGGCTCTGCTCGCGGGCGCCGGCGCTGCTGTCGGCAACGATCACCTGTACATAAGCGCGCATGTCGTCGGCCGTGTTGAAGGCGTTGGAGCGGGCCGGTGGGTAGTCGGGCCGGGCGACGGGGATGATGCGGACGGTGGCGAACGGTAAGGCTTCCATTTGGTCCGGCCGGATGTCCGTCTCGGTGGTCAGGGCGATGTCGGCGCTGCCCTCGGCCAGGCGCTCCATGGCGCCACCCATGGATTCCGTCGTGACTTTCAACAGTGTCGCCGGGTAGGCGACGTCGATCTCGCCGAGGGTGCCGAGCAGGGGCCGAAGCGGGCAGACGGCGTTGATGGCGATCTCGACCCGTGGCTCCTGCTGCCCGGCAAGTCGCTTGGCAAGGGCGCCCAACCGGCTCATTTCGCGCAACGCCAGCACCGTCCGGTCGAAAATGGCGCGGCCTTGGGCGGTGAGTTTCGGGCGGTAGGAATCGCGGGAGAACAGCGTAAGCCCCAAGACCGCCTCGAGGTTGCGGATCATGACGCTGACGGCCGGCTGTGACTTATTGAGCTTCTCGGCGGCGCCTCGGAAGGTGCCCTCGGTGACGATCGCCTGGAAGACACGGAGCTGTTCGTAGGTCATGGTAAGATGATAATAATTTCAGATCATTTATGTAGTAACTTAATATTATTAAATTATCAACTCGGAGGCTACATATCTACTCGTGAAGGCATGAGGGTCTTCGCCAAACAGAGAGATGAGGAGATACGATATGTCCACCCAAACCAATACAGCCCTGATCACCGGCTCATCCAGCGGCATGGGCCTCGACATCGCCCGCGCCTTCCTGGACAAGGGCGCGAACGTGGTCCTCAACGGCCGCGACGCCGCCAAGTTGACGGCCGCGGCGGAAAAGCTGGGGCATCCCGAGCGCATCGCCGTGGTCCCCGGCAGCATTGCCGATAGGGAAACCGGCGAGGCCATGGTTCGGGTCGCCCTCGAGCGCTTCGGCAGCGTCGACGTCCTGGTCAACAACGCCGGCACCTTCGGCGCCAAACCGTTCGTCGACGTCACCGAGGAGGACCTGGACGGGTACCTGAACGGCAACCTGAAAGGCACCTACCTGACCACCCAGGCGGCCGTCCGCCAGATGCAGAAAGAGGGCGGCGGCGCCATAGTCAACATCGGCACGGTACTGATCGACCACGCCATGGCCGGGCTGCCGGCGTCGGCGGCCCTGGTCAGCAAGGGCGGCATTCACGCGCTCACCATCAGCCTTGCAGCGGAGCTTGCGGCCGACAACATCCGCGTCAACGCCGTCGCGCCGGGCGTGATCCGGACCCCCATTTACGGCGACGCCGATGTCGATTCGTTCGGCGCCGTGGCGCTCCTGAAGCGGGTCGGTGAAGTCAACGAAACCACGGACGCGGTGATGTATCTCGCCACCGCCAACTTCACCACCGGCCACATCCTGCGGGTGGATGGCGGCTACGTGACCGGGCGGTCCTGATGTGAGGACGTGGCCCGGCGGGCGGCCAAATCGTCGGGTCGCGCCGTCTGTCGGGTGTCCTCCAAGGCGCCGCCGCCGGAGCCGCCGGCTTGCCAACTTGCCATGGACCCGAACCGGCGGCGGTTGTAGCCTGTTGCCCGGGATCGAGCTTAGATAAGGGGAGGAAACCATGGCCGACGCCACCGCGGCGGAACGGGAACAAGGCAAATCGATCGAGCCGACGGTCATAAACCTGAGGACGCAGCTGGTGAAAACCGGACGCAGCCGCGAGCTTCTCGCCGAGGGAGAGCACATGACCTTCCGCATCCACTGCTACGCGCCGGGCATCGGCGAGCACGGGCTTCACGCCCATTTGGACGAGGAACATATCTTCATCGTCCTCGACGGATGCGCGAGGTTCTCCGGCATCAACGGGCCGCTGCCGCCGATGACCAAGAACCAGGGCATCGCGCTGCCCAAGGGGTGCTTCTATGAGTTCGCCAACGCCGGGGATACGCCCCTGGTCATGATCCGCTTCGGCGCCGGCGCCGAGAAGGTGCTGCACGGCAGGCGCCTGACGCCGGATGGCAAGCCGATCGCGGGCAGAAGCGCCGACAAGGCGCTTTCCGAGCCGACCTTCATCGACGGCGCCTTCTTCGAATAGGGGCGTTGTCCGACCAGGGGATCGCGGCCGCATCGGGCCGCCTTCTCTCTTGCCGGCGAACGGCCGGGCTGTAACGCCTTGCCCCCGCCCGCCAGGGGGCAAGCGCGGGGAAAGGCATTACGGCACTCACGGCGTGGCGATGACGACGTGGGACCGCATCGGCAGTTCGAGCCCGTTCTCGGTAACGAATGCCTCGAGACTTTCCTTCACCTCTTCGACGAAATCTCCCCTGCGGTCGTCCGGGATCTGGACGAGGGCATGGCGCGCCGACGGGGCGCCGGCGGCGAGGCTGTCGATGAACCCTTCGATGGACCGGAATCTCGCCGAGCGCTCCCCGGTCCGGACCTCGACGGTCCGAAAGCCGGCCTCCTTGGCGGTTTCCCTGATCTCCCCGGCGTCGGCGAAGGAGAAGGGGCGCCTGACCGGAGCCGAATCGACGTTCTGGTTTTCGAGCGCCCGGGCCAGGGCGAGGTGCCCCTTGTTGTCTTCGATCGGCAGCCAGAGGCTCGCGAACAACCTGCCGTCGGGGCGCAATACCCGGCGGCACTCGGCGAACCCCGCGCCCCGGTCGGGAAAGAACTGAAGACCCTGCAAGCAGAGGCAAAGATCGAAGCGATCGTCGGCGAACGGCATCGCCAGCGCGCTCGCCACCTGCCAGTCACAGGCGAGGGCGGACCCGGCGGCCAGATCGCGTGCGACCTCGACCATGGCGGGGTCGATGTCGAGGCCCGTGACCTTGCCATCGGGCGCCACCCGCTCGGCGGCGATGCGGGCGCCGATGCCGGTGCCACAGGCGACATCGAGGACGCGATCTCCCGGTTTCGGCGCCGCGAGATCGACGATCAATTCCGCCCACGGCCTGAAGATCGCCGAGACGATGAACGCCTCGTAGGCCTCGGCCGCCGAGGTGTCGATCTCGTTGCCGCCGGTCGCCATCGGATTTCCCCCCTCACCCCCGCTGGTCGGGCGGAGCTTACCAGATGGCGTCTGGAGCAGGGGTCGTTTCGGCCCTTCGCCGGGTTCCGATGGCGACCGTCGACGAACTCCACCCATCCAAGGAACAGGCCGTCCGCTTTGCTCCCTGCAAGCCGGTCGAGGGCGGTCACTTGTATCCATGCCCTTAAACCCCGTGCCGGGGAGGGGCGGGACTCCCACGCCCCTTCGTGATAATAAGAATCGTTGCTAAGGGCCGGCGTGGTGGCGCGGGTTGACGTCGCCACCCCAACCGGGCCCAAGCCGAACAAGCCGGCAAAGCGGCGGCGGCGACCCGGCAAAGCGGCCGATGCGGCCGGTCGCGCCGGCGCGGGTCCTTGATCGGCCCGGTGACGCTTTTCGACCGGTGACGCTTTTCGACCGGTCACCCTTTTCAATAGGCATGAAGTTGGGAGGAACGACCCATGGCGGAGAGATTCGACGCGATCATCATCGGCACCGGCCAGTCCGGCCCGTCGCTGGCGGCGCGGTTCGCCGGCGAAGGGATGAAGACCGCCATCCTCGAGCGCAAGCTCTTCGGCGGCACCTGCGTCAACGTCGGCTGCATCCCGACCAAGACCCTGGTGGCCAGCGCCCGGGCCGCCTACATGGCCCGCCGGGGCGGGGATTTCGGCGTCGTCATCGACGGGCCGGTAACGGTCGACATGAAGGCGGTCAAGGCGCGCAAGGACGCCGTCGTGCGCCAATCCAACGAGGGCGTCACCAACTGGCTCAAGAATATGGAGAACCTGACCGTCTATGAGGGTCATGGCCGTCTCACCGGCGCCGGTTCGGTCGAGGTCAACGGCGAGGTGCTCGAGGCCGAAAAGATCGTCCTCAATGTCGGCGCGCGGGCGCGGGTGCCGGAGATGCCGGGGATCGGCGATGTCGATTACCTGACCAACAGCTCCATGATGGAGATCGATTTCCTGCCCGAGCACCTGATGATCGTCGGCGGCAGCTACATCGGTTTGGAGTTCGCCCAGATGTATCGCCGCTTCGGAAGCCGCGTCACCGTCATCGAGATGGGCGAGCGCCTGATCGCGCGAGACGACGAGGATGTCTCCGCCGCGGTGAAGGAGATCTTGGAGGCGGAAGGAGTCGAGGTGCGTCTCAATGCCGAATGCGTCAGCGTTGAGAAACGCGGCGATCGGGTGGCGCTCACCGCCAGTTGCGAACCGGGGCCCGACGAGATCGTCGGCTCCCACCTGCTGCTCGCCGTCGGGCGGGCGCCCAACACCGACGATCTCGGGCTCGATCAAGCCGGTGTCGAGACCGATGGGCGGGGCTTCATCTCCGTCGACGATCAGCTTCGCACCAACGTGCCGGGCATCTGGGCCATCGGCGACGTCAATGGCCGGGGCGCCTTCACCCACACCTCCTACAACGATTACGAGATCTTGGCCGCCAACCTCTGCGACAACGATCCGCGCCGCGTCACCGACCGCATCACCGCCTACGGGCTTTATATCGACCCGCCGCTCGGCCGCGCCGGCATGACCGAGCGCGAGGTGCGGGCAACGGGACGAGAAGCCCTGATCGGAAAGATGATGATGGCGCGCGTCGGACGGGCCCGCGAGCGCGGCGAGACCCAAGGGTTCATGAAGGTCTTGATCGATGCCCAGACCGAGAAGATCCTCGGCGCGGCGATCCTGGGGATCGGCGGAGACGAGGTCGTCCACTCCTTGCTCGACGTGATGTACGCCGATGCGCCCTACACCGTGATTCAGCGCGCCGTGCACATCCACCCCACGGTCACGGAGCTGATTCCCACCCTGCTGGGCGATCTCAAGCCCTTGGACTAGGCCCCCTGGACTAGGGCCCCTGGACTAGGGAGGCGTCAGCCGGGAGAATGTGAGATGCCCGACGCCAAGTCACCCTTTCATCGGGGCGAGAAAGAGATCCAGTCCCGGCTCGGACTTGAGGAGAAGATGGAGGAACTGGGCCGCCGGATGATCCGCGAGTCCATGCCCGAGGACCATCAGACGTTCTTCTCGCGCCTCCCCCTTCTGATCGTCGGCACGATCGATTCCACCTGCCGGCCCTGGGCATCGGTCCTGGCCGGTGAGCCTGGGTTCGTCCGGGCGGCCGGCCCCCGCGCACTCCAGGTGACGGCGCGGCCGATCTATGGAGATCCCTTGGGCGAGTCCCTCGTCGATGGCGCGGACATTGGAGCCTTGGGGCTCGAGTTCCAAAGTCGCCGACGCAATCGCGTCAACGGAAAAGTGAGCCGTAGAGACCCTGACGGTTTTCAGATTCAGGTCACCCAAAGCTTCGGAAACTGTCCCAAATACATCCAGGCCCGCCAGCCCGCCCCGGCC
>JACZQV010000046.1 GCA_022545545.1 Pseudomonadota bacterium | reverse complement strand
GAGCAGCCGCCGACGTCCGCGCCGCCGGCAACCGGAGGACCCGAGGCCGCGCCCGTGAGCGAACCAGCCGAGGCGCCGCCGCCGTCGGCGGCGCCCGAGCCGCCACGGGAAGGCGGGCCTGCGCCGGCGGATGTCGAGGCGAAGGAAGCGGCGGCGCCGGAAGGCGCGCCCCGGCCGACGGAAGAGGCGAAGGCGGCCGAGGCGCCGGCGAAGAAAAAGCCGGCGGCGGGGACGAAGAAAAAGGCGGCGGCGAAACCGGGGCGTAAGAAGACCGGCGCGGCGGCGAAGCCGGCGACCAAAACCTCCAAGGCGGCCGACGACAAGAAGGACGATAAGGAGAAGGCGGCGGCCAAAGCGAGCAAATCGGACGACGCCAAGAAACCGGAAAAGAAACCGGCCGGGGCCAAGTCATCCGGGAAATCGGCGGCGAAAGACGCACCCTGATATCGTCACCGGCACTCCCGTCACCGGGCGGGCCGGGTACATAGATGTAAAATTATTGATGAGTTATATTATTTTTCTAATGCGAAAGATCAAACAATGACCGAGATCACCGCGGCGCTGGTGAAGGAACTGCGTGAACGGACCGGCGTCGGCATGATGGACTGTAAGAAGGCGCTGACGGAGACCGGTGGCGACCTCGAGGGGGCGGTCGACTGGCTGCGCCGCGAAGGCATCGCCACGGCATCGAAAAAGGCCGGGCGCGTCGCCGCCGAGGGGCTTGTCGGCGCGCTGGTGGACGGCGGCCGGGGCGTCGTCGTCGAGGTCAACTCGGAGACCGACTTCGTCGCCCGCAACGAGACCTTTCAGGAGTTCGTCAACACGGTCGGGGGCCTGGCGCTCGAGGCGGGCGGGGATATGGACGCGCTCAGGGCCGCCGCCTATCCCGGATTCGACGGCACGGTCGGGGAAAAATTGACCGACCTGATTGCCAGCATCGGCGAGAATCTTCAGTTGCGCCGGGCCCAGGGGTTGTCGGTCGAGAACGGCCTGGTGGCGACATATACCCACAACGCCGCCGCGCCTGGTCTCGGCACGATCGGCGTTCTGGTGGCGCTGGAGTCCGCCGCCGATGCCACCAAGCTGGCGGCGCTCGGCAAGCAGCTCGCCATGCATGTGGCGGCGGCGAGCCCCCAGGCGCTATCGGTCGAGGCTCTCGATCCCGATCTGTTGGCGCGCGAGCGGTCGGTGTTAAGCGATCAGGCCAGATCGTCGGGCAAGCCCGAGGACATCGTCGAAAAGATGGTCGAGGGCCGGTTGCGCAAGTTCTACGAGGAGGTCGCGCTGCTCGAGCAGATTTACGTCGTCGACGGCGAAACCAGGGTGGCGAAGGTCGTAGAGGACGCGGCCAAGGACCTCGGCGAGGAGATCAGGCTTTCGGGCTTCGTCCGTTTTGCCCTCGGCGAGGGCGTCGGGCGCGATTGAGCGACGCGGGCCCTTGCCTTGGCATCCCGCCGCGGGGCAGGGTCTCCCGAGACGATCGAGAGGTGCACTGGTGTAGGCATGCCATTTGACGTCAAATGCCGGCGCGTTTTGCTCAAGATTTCCGGCGAGGCCCTCATGGGGCCCCGTGCTTACGGCCTCGACCCCGAAACCGTGAACCGGATCGCCGGCGATGCGGCGGCCGTGCATGGCATGGGGGTGGAGCTCTGCATCGTCATCGGCGGCGGCAACATTTTTCGCGGCGTCTCGGGCGCCGCCGGCGATATCGAGCGCGCCAGCGCCGATTACATGGGCATGCTGGCGACCGTGATCAACGCCATCGCCATGCAGGGCGCGCTGGAGCGACTGGACGTGCCGACCCGGGTGCTTTCGGCCATACCCATGGCGGCGGTCTGCGAACCCTACATCCGCCGGCGCGCCGTGCGCCATCTGGAGAAGGGCCGGGTGGTGATTTTCGCCGCCGGCACCGGAAACCCTTTTTTCACCACCGACACGGCGGCGGCGTTGCGGGCGGCGGAAATGGGGTGCGACGCGTTACTGAAGGGCACCCAGGTGGACGGCGTCTACAGCGATGATCCCTTGAAGGTCGAGGGCGCCGAAAGGTTCGAAAAGCTGACCTATCTCGATGTCTTGTCCAAGGATCTCCGGGTCATGGACGCCGCCGCGATTTCCCTTGCGCGTGAAAATAACATTCCGATTTTGGTATTTTCGGTACACAATCCAGGAGCGTTTGTCGATGTCGTCTCCGGCAAAGGGAAATTCACCGTCATAAGTGAAGAGGGCTGACAATGGCCGATCCGGATATCAGTGACCTGAAGCGCCGCATGGATGGGGCGCTCAACGTGTTACGGTCCGAGTTCGCCGGCCTGAGGACCGGGCGGGCGTCGGCAAGCCTGCTCGACCGGGTCGTGGTCCCGGCCTATGACGGCGAGATGCCGATCACCCAGGTGGCGACCGTCAACGTCCCCGAACCCCGGCTTTTGACCGTGAATGTCTGGGACAGATCGCTGGTCTCGGCGGTGGAGAGGGCGGTCAGGGACTCAGGCCTCGGGCTCAACCCCTCGAGCGACGGCCAGATCGTGCGCGTGCCGATCCCCGAGTTGAGCGAGGAACGCCGCGTGGAACTGGTCAAGATCGCCGGAAAATACAGCGAGCAGGCGAAGGTCTCGGTGCGCAACGTGCGCCGCGACGGCATGGACCACCTGAAAAAGTCGGAAAAAGGCGGGGAAATATCCGAGGACGAGCACCACGCCTGGGGCGAGGAAATCCAGGAATTGACCGACGGGCTCATCAAGGAGATCGATGCTGCCTTCGCCGTCAAGGAAAAAGAAATATTGCAGTTTTGATCAGATGAAGGCAGTCCCGTTTCCAACCGAAGAGTCCCCGACGCCCAATCACGTCGCCATCATCATGGACGGCAACGGCCGCTGGGCCGAAGCCCGGGGCTTGCCCCGCACGGCCGGCCACAAGCGCGGCGCCGACGCGGCGCGCAGGGCGGTCGAAGCAGCCTTCGAGCTGGACATACCCTATCTCACGCTGTTCGGTCTTTCCTCCGAGAACTGGAAGCGGCCGGCTTCCGAAATCAGTGATTTGATGAATCTGCTGCGCCGCTACCTCAGGAGCGAGATCGCCGATCTGCACAAAAACGGCGTCAGGCTCCGCTTTATCGGCAACCTCGACCGGCTGGCGCCCGATATCGTTTCCCTCATCGCCTATGCCGAAGATCACACCAAGGACAATACGGCGCTCAACCTTACGGTTGCCTTGAATTACGGCGGACGCCAGGAAATCACGGCGGCGGCGCGAAGCCTGGCGGCGGATGTCGCCGCCGGCCGGATCGAGGCCACGGAGATCGATGAGGCGATGTTCGCCGGCCATCTGGCGACCTCGGGCATTCCCGACCCCGACCTGTTCATAAGGACCAGCGGTGAGAAGCGGCTCAGCAATTTCTTGCTGTGGCAGTCGGCCTACGCCGAATTGGTGTTCATCGACACCTTGTGGCCGGATTTCACCAAAAGCGACCTCGAGGGCGCGATTCACGAGTTTCGCCGGCGTGAAAGACGCTACGGCGCGTCCAGTGGCTGACGGCCGATCCGGCGCAGTTCTAAAGCGTGTTGTTTCGGCCCTGGTCCTGATCCCGCCGGTACTCGCCGCGGTTCATTACGGCTCGCCGGCGTTCGAAATCCTCCTTGGCTTGGTATCGCTCCTTCTGGCCCACGAATGGGCCCGGCTCTGCGGGCGAGGGCCGGGGACGGCGTGGGCCGGCATCCTGACCGCGGCGGTCCTGGCCGTCATCGGCGCCGCCGCTTTTCGATATTACGGCTACGCCTTGCTCGGGACCCTGGCTGGCGCGCTCGCGGTCTACGTCGTGGCCCGGCTTGGGCGCTATCCGTCGCCGCTTTGGCTCTCGGCCGGCGCCCTATATATCGGCCTGCCGGTCCTCGCCCTGATATGGCTGCGTACGGAGCCGGCTTTGGGGCGCGAGACCCTGTTCTGGCTTCTCGGCCTGGTGTGGGCCACCGACACCGGGGCGTTTCTTTTCGGCAAGGCCATCGGCGGGCCCAAGCTGGCGCCCGGTATCAGCCCCAACAAGACATGGGCGGGGCTGATAGGCGGTCTCGTCTGCGCTTGCTTGTGGGGATTGGCGGCGGGTTACGCCACGGAATTGCTGGCACCGGTGTCGCTTTTCGTGCTTAGTGGCGCCTTGGCACTGGTCTCCCAGGCGGGGGATCTGGCGGAATCAAGGATCAAGCGTCATTTCGGGGTGAAAGATTCAGGTGGCCTCATCCCCGGCCATGGCGGTATGTTTGACCGGCTCGACGGGCTTTTGGCAGTGGCGCCCGTTGTTGCTATTTTGTACCAGTTTGGAGGCGGGAATCTGTTGCAATGGCGGTGACCCTGAGCCATGAGGATACGGTGAGCGGCCGGGACGGGGAAGCACAGAGTGTCACCATTCTCGGCTCCACCGGGTCGGTGGGATGCAATACCATCGATCTCATCCAACGCCATCCCGGCCGCTACGTGGTCGAGGCCCTGACCGCTCACCGCAATGTCGAGGCACTGGCCGAGCAGTCCCGCAAGTTGCGTCCGCGCATGGCCGTCATCGCCGATGAGAGCCGTTACGCCGATCTCAAGGAGGCGCTCGGCGGGACCGGTGTCGAGGTGGGCGCCGGGCGTAAGGCGCTGGTCGAGGCCGCCAGCGTGCCCGCCGAGTGGGTCATGGCCGCGATCGTCGGCGCCGCCGGGCTGGAGCCGACGTTGACGGCGGTGCGACGGGGCGCCACCGTGGCCCTGGCGAACAAGGAATGTCTGGTTTGCGCCGGCGAATTGATGATGGCGGAGGTGGCGAAGAACGGCGCCACCCTGCTGCCCGTCGACTCGGAGCATAGCGCCATATTCCAGGTATTCGATTTCGCCAATTGCGGTGCCGTGGAACGTATCATCCTCACCGCTTCCGGCGGACCTTTCCTGAACCGCGATCGGGCGGACCTGGAGAATGTGAGTCCCAAGGAGGCCGTCAACCATCCCAACTGGGACATGGGAGCGAAGATTTCGGTCGATTCGGCGACGATGATGAACAAGGGCCTCGAGCTTATCGAGGCCTTTCACCTGTTTCCCGTTTCCGAGCAGCGAATCGACATTCTCATCCATCCCCAGTCGATCATTCACAGCATGGTGGCCTACAAGGATGGCTCGGTCCTGGCCCAGATGGGGATGCCGGACATGCGCACGCCGATCGCCTATGCGCTGGCCTGGCCGAAACGCATCGCGGCGCCGTCGGAACGGCTCGATCTCGCGCGCATCGGGACACTGACCTTCGAGGAGCCCGATCTCGATCAGTTCCCGACACTGTTGCTGGCAAGGCGGGCGTTGCAGAACGGCGGCGGGGCGCCGGCGGTCCTGAGCGCGGCCAACGAAATCGCGGTCGAGGCATTTCTCGCCGGGCGTATAGGCTTCCTCGATATCGCGCGCGTCGTCGAGAAGACCCTCGAATCCATGCCCGACACCGCGGTCGAGACCCTCGACGACGTCTACGGCATCGACGCCGAGGCGCGGCGCGCGGCGGAACGGCTGGTGAACGGGCCCCGTGCGGGTTAACGGGCGATGAGGGCTGCCGATTAAGATGGATCTCTTGAATTACATTTGGACCAACGGGGCGGCTTTCGTGTTCATCCTCACGGTCATTGTCTTCATCCATGAGTTTGGCCATTACTTCGTCGCCCGGCGCTGCGGCGTACGCGTCGAGGTCTTTTCCATCGGTTTCGGACCGGAGCTCTTCGGCTGGACCGACCGCGCCGGCACTCGCTGGAAATTCAGCGTGCTGCCGCTTGGCGGTTACGTCAGGATGTTCGGCGAGACCAGCATGCCCGGCGCCGAGGGCGAGGACGCCCGGGAGATGACCGCCGAGGAGCGGGCGGTCTCGTTCCAGGAAAAAAGTCTCGCCCGCCGGGTGGCCATCGTAAGCGCGGGTCCCCTGGCCAATTTCGTTCTCGCCATCGTCGTTTGGGCGGTGCTGTTCGCTACCGTCGGTCAGCGCGTCACGCCGCCGAATGTCGGCACCGTCCAATCCGGCAGCGCGGCCGAGGAAGCGGGACTCAAGCCCGGTGACCTGATCGTCAGCATCGACGATAAAGAGATCGAGCGATTCAGCGACCTACAGCGGATCATCAGCATCTCTCCCGGGGTTCCCTTGCGCGTCGGGTTGCGCCGTGACGGGCGCGAGTTGACCCTGACGGTGACACCGAAACTGAAAGAGATCACCGACGTCCTCGGCAACCGCCACGAAGTCGGCTTGATCGGCGTTTCGCCCGCGGGCACCGCCTTCGTCCGCCACGGGCCGGCCACGGCGGTCCTGAAAGCGGTGCAGGAAACCTATCGCTACGCGACGCTTTTGTTGGAAGTGCTCGGCGAGATCATCTCCGGCACCCGTTCGTCGAAAGAGTTGGGCGGGCCCATCGGCATCTTCCAAATGTCGGGTCAGATGGCGGAATTCGGCTTGCCCACCGTTTTCTGGTTCATAGCGATGCTCTCGGTCAATCTCGGCCTGATAAATTTGTTCCCGATACCCGTACTCGACGGCGGGCACCTGATGTTTTACGCCATTGAAGCGGTGCGGGGGAAGCCGCCGAGCGAACGGTTCATGGAGTACGGATTCCGCGTCGGCTTGGGGCTGGTGCTGACGCTGTTCGTCTTCGTTACCTACCAGGATATCAGGAGATTCCAGGGCGTCGTGGAGTTCTTCCAGGGTATATTCTCGTGACCGGCCATAAGCGGCGAAGAGGAGATTTGCTGCGTTGGATCGGAGTTGCCGCCCTTTGGCTTGCGATCTCGATCCTGTCCGTCCCGGCGGCGGCACAGACCTTGCCGGGGGGCGCCGGTACGGTGCGCGAAATCCGTGTCGAGGGCATTCAACGGGTCGAGCCCGAGACCGTGCGCTCCTATATGAGTATCAGGGCCGGAGACCCGTTCGATCCGGAACGGATCGACCGTTCGCTGAAATCCCTGTTCGGCTCCGGTCTGTTTGCCGATGTTTCGATTCGCCAGGAGGGCGACGTCCTTATCGTTCGGGTGGTGGAAAACCCGATCATCAACCGTTTGGTCTTCGAGGGGAACGATCAGTTAGACGACGAAACCCTCAATAGCGAGGTCCAGTTGGCGCCGCGCCAGGTCTATTCTCGTACGCGCGTGCAGAACGATGTGAAGCGGATCGTGGAACTTTACCGCGCCGACGGACGTTTCGCCGCCAAGGTCGAACCCAAGATAATTCGCCTGTCGCAGAATCGCGTGGACCTTGTCTTCGAAATCGACGAGGGCCCGCCGACCAAGATTCGCAAAATCAGCTTCATCGGCAACAAGCGATTCACCGACAGCCGATTGCGGTCGGTCATCCAGTCGCAGGAGAGCGGCTTGATGAATTATCTGACGCTGAGTTTCTTGACCGGCGCCGGCATTTACGATCCCGACCTCTTGACCTTCGACCGCGAACTGCTGTTTCGGTTTTACCAGAATCAGGGATTCGCCGACTTCCGGGTGGTCTCGGCGGTGGCGGAGTTGAGTCGAAACCGCAGGGACTTCTTCGTCACTTTCACCCTCGAGGAAGGGCAACGGTACCGTTTTGGTTCGATAGGAATTTCGTCCCGGTTGGAGGAACTCGACGTTTCCAAGCTTACGCCGGCGCTGAAGGTCAAACAGGGTGAGTGGTACAACGCCAAGTTGATCGATGCGACCGTAAGCAGTTTGACCGATGAGGCCGGGAATTTCGGATTCGCTTTTGTCGACATCAAACCCCGCGTCAAACGCGATCGCGAGAAGCGCACCATCGGATTCACCTTCGAGATCGGCGAAGCGCCGCGTGTCTTCGTCGAACGCATAGATTTAAAAGGCAATGTCAGAACCTTTGACCGGGTCCTGAGACGCGAATTCCGCCTGGCCGAGGGCGATGCCTTCAACACCGCCAAATTCCGCCGCTCGCGTCAACGGCTGCGCAACCTCGGATTCTTCAAGAAGGTGGAGGTCAAGAAGACCGAGGGATCGACCGACGACAAGGTGGTCATCGATGTCAAGGTGGAGGAACAATCGACCGGCACGTTTTCGATCGGTGGTGGATTTTCCAGCACCGAGGGTCTCATCAGCCAGCTTTCGCTCACCGAGCGGAATCTCCTGGGTAAGGGCCAACAGGGCCGCCTGAGCTTTAGACTCGGCACGGAAATCCAGGAGTTTCAGCTCGGCTTTACCGAGCCGTATTTCCTCGACCGCAACCTTTCCGCCGGTTTCGATATCTTCCAGACATTCCGGCGAAAGCGCGACAGCATCAACTTCGAGGAGCAGAATACCGGGCTGAGACTGAATTCGGGCTTCGAATACGACGAGCACCTGCGGCAGGGTTTGAGTTACAATCTGCGTTCTACGAAAATCACCGATGTCGATGCCGACGCCTCGCTGTTCGTTAAAGAGCAGGAGGGCACCACGGTCACGTCCTCGATCGGCCAGTCTTTGACCTATGACCGGCGCGACAGCAGAGTGCTGCCGAGAGAGGGCCATATCGTGAGGTTGGCGAACGAATTTGCCGGCCTTGGCGGTGACGCCACGTTCATAAAGACCGATATCTCCGCGGCGCAATACTATCCGGTTGGCGAAACATGGGTCGCCAGCCTTCGCGGAAGATTGGGTTACATTTTCGGCATTGGCGAGGATGTTCGTATCAATGACCGATTTTTCCTCGGCGGCGACAGTTTCCCAGGATTCAAGAGATTCGGCGTCGGGCCCCGGGATGTGACGACAAACGACGCCCTTGGCGGCAACCTTTTGTATACCGTGACCTCGGAGTTGAGTTTCCCCCTTGGCGGCAAGGATTTTGAATTCAGGGGATACCTGTTCTCCCTGGCGGGCGGTCTCGGTAGCCTCGATGAAAGCGGTATCGGTATCGACGACAGCGGGGGGCTCAGGGTGTCCGTGGGCGTCGGTCTCGGCGTCACGACACCGTTCGGTCCCATCCGGTTGGATATCGCGAACGCCATCGTCAAAGCAGATTTCGATGAAACCGAAAGCTTCAGATTCAGCGTAGGCACGAGGTTTTGAAGATCATGAGGGGACAGAGAATTTTGCGATGGGTTTCGGTCCTCCTGTTGGCGCCGGTGATGATGGCTTCCGTCGCGGCGGCGCAGCAGGCGGCCCAGCCGACTATCGCGGTGATCGACGTACAGAAGGTTTTTCGGGAAGCGGCGGCGATTCACTCCATCCGTTCCCAGATCGACAAGCAAGTTGCGACCTACAAGAAAGAGATCACGCGCCAGGAAAACGAGTTGCGTGCCAAGCAGCAGGAGCTTTCCCGCCAGAAAACACTCCTCGACCCGGAGGCCTACCGGGAACGCCGCGGGGAGGTCGACCGGCGGCTGGGCCGGCTCGAGCGTTATTCCCAAAACCGCAAGCGCGTGGTGGAAAGGGCATTCGCCACGGCCAGGACCACGGTGCTCAAGACCCTGCGTGCAATCGTCAACGAATTCGCCAAGGAAAAAGGGTTCACCATCGTTTTCAGGAAATCTCAGTTCCTGTTCGTGTCACCGCAATATGAGGTCACGCAAGAAATCATCAAGCGGCTGGACGCTAAGCTGCCGACCGTGAAAGTGGAACTACCGAGTGAGTGAACGATGGCGGATCCCAGGTTCTTCAAGGTGGGCGGGCCCTTCACGCTTGCCCGGTTGGCGGAGATTTCGGGATCGCTGATCGGCGAGGGAGCCGACCCGGACGCCTTTTTCAATAGCGTGGCGCCGCTGGACGAGGCGGGACCCGAGGACGTCAGCTTTCTCGACAATAAACGTTATGCCGAGGCCTTCGCGAAAAGCCGGGCCGGGGCCTGTGTCGTCGAAGCGGAATGGGCATCGAAGGCGCCCAACGGCATGGCCCTTTTGATGTCGGAGAACCCCTATCTCGCTTTCGCCCGTGTCGCCCAGGCCTTCTACCCCGATGAGCGGCCCGAGCCCGGGATCGCGACCACCGCGGTCATCGATCCGACGGCGCGGCTGGGTGAGGATTGCTGGGTCGATGCCGGGGCGGTGATCGGCGGAAACGTCGAAATGGGAAAGAGATGCCGTATTGGCGCCAACGCGGTCATCGGCGATGCGGTCGTTCTCGGCGATGATTGTGTTGTCGGGTCCTCGGCCTCGCTCAGTCACTGTATTGTCGGGTGCCGGGTAGTCATCTATCCGGGGGCGCGCGTCGGCCAGGACGGCTTCGGCTTCGCCACCGATGCGTCGGGTCACACCAAGGTTCCCCAGCTTGGCCGCGTCATCATCCACGACGATGTGGAAATCGGCGCCAACACCACCATCGACCGGGGCGCCGGCCCGGATACGGTGATCGGCGCCGGCTGTATGATTGATAATTTGGTCCAGATCGGGCACAACGTGCAATTAGGCAAGGGTTGCGTGATCGTCGCCCAGGTGGGTATTTCCGGCAGCACCAGAATCGGGGATAATGTGATGATCGGGGGACAGGGCGGTATCAGTGGGCACGTCGACATCGGCAAGGGTGCCCAGATCGCCGCCAAAAGCGGTGTCAGGTCGAATATTCCCGCCGGCACCCAGTATGGCGGAATCCCTGCGGTGCCGATCCGGGATTGGCACCGGCAGGTGGTTACCTTGGCCGGTCTGAGCAAGCGAAAGGGCAAGTGACCGATGGCGATGGATGTAGCGAGCGAGACCGCCACCGACATGGACACCATGCGGTTGATGGAAGTGCTCCCTCACCGTTATCCGTTCCTGATGATCGACCGGCTGGTCGATATCATCGCCAATGTCAGCGCCACCGGCATCAAGAACGTCACCGTCAACGAGCCCTATTTCCAGGGACATTTCCCGGGCCAGCCGGTCATGCCGGGCGTCCTGATCATCGAGGCCATGGCCCAGACCTCCGCCGCCCTGGTGGTTCACAGCATGGGCCCCCACGCCGAGGGTAAGCTCGTCTACTTCATGTCGATCGAATCGGCGCGCTTCCGCAAGCCGGTGGTCCCTGGCGACCGCCTCAACGTTCATGTCACCAAGGAGCGCAGCCGCGGCAATGTCTGGAAGTTCCGCGCCGAGGCCAAGGTCGATGGCGTCGTCGTGGCGGAGGCAACCTACTCCGCCATGATCCTGGACAAGGAATGACCGACATCCATCCCACCGCCATCGTCGCGCCCGAGGCCGAACTCGGGGACAACGTCACCATCGGTGCTTTCAGTTGCGTCGGTCCCGATGTCAAGCTCGGTGACAACGTCGCCCTGATCTCGCACGTCGTCGTCGCCGGCAGGACCTCGATAGGAGCGAACACACGGGTTTTTCCCTTCGCTTCCCTCGGTCATGAGCCCCAGGACCTCAAGTACCAGGGCGAACCCTCGACGCTCGAGATCGGCGGCGACAACGTCATTCGCGAACATGTGACCATGAACCCCGGCACCCGGGGAGGAGGCATGGTCACCAAGGTGGGCAACCACGGCCTTTTCATGGTCGGTTGCCACGTCGCCCACGATTCGACCATCGGCGATCATGTGGTCATGGCGAACAACGCCACCCTGGGCGGGCACGTCGAAATCGGCGATCACGCCGTACTCGGCGGGTTGGCGGCGATCCATCAGTACGTGCGTATCGGCCAGCACGCCATGGTCGGCGGAATGTCCGGGGTGGAGCACGACGTCATTCCCTATGGCTCGGTGGTCGGGGACCGGGCGCATCTTACCGGCCTCAACATGGTGGGACTGAAGCGCCGCGGATTTTCCCGCGACGACATCCACGAATTGCGCAAGGCTTACAGGCTGTTGTTCGCCGAGGAAGGGACCATGGCGGAACGTCTGGAAGACGTGAGCGCCACGTTCAAGGATCACCCGACCGTCATGGACATCGTCAACTTCATCCAGATCGATTCCGCGCGCGCCGTCTGCCAACCCAAAGTGGAACGTGCCGCCTAAGCTCGGCATCGTCGCCGGTCGTGGCGAGCTGCCGGCGCGTCTCCTGCAGGCGTGCCGGGCCACGGGGCGGGAGGTCTTCGTCCTCGCCATCAAGCACGAGACCGACGAGGGCCTGGTCGAGGGTGTATCCCATGAATGGGTGGGACTCGGCGCCGTCGGCAAGGGCATGAAACTGCTGCATGAGGCCGGTGTCGAGGAGTTGGTCCTGGCCGGACCGGTGACCCTGCCTCCCATTGCCTCGCTGCGTCCCGACGCCAGGATGGCCAAGTTCCTGGCGAAGGCCGGAAAGGCTGCGCTCGGCGACGACGGGCTCTTATCGGCGGTCATCAGGGAATTCGAGACCGAGGGATTCAGGGTCGTGGGCGCGGACGCCATATTGGCGGACATCCTGGCGACCCCGGGTCCGTTTGGGGCGATCGCGCCCGACGAGGCGGCGCTTAGCGACATCGCGCGGGGCGTGGCGGTCGCCCGGGCGCTTGGCGCTCTCGATGTCGGCCAGGCGGTGGTGGTGCAACAGGGCATCGTGCTTGGCGTCGAGGCGGCCGAGGGGACCGACGCGCTGCTCCGGCGTTGCAAGGGGCTCGGGCAAGACGGACCCGGCGGCGTGCTGGTCAAGGTCAAGAAACCGATGCAGGAGCGGCGCGTCGATTTGCCGGCGATCGGGCCGAGGACGGTGCCGGCCGCGGCCGACGCCGGTTTGCGGGGCATCGCGCTCGAGGCCGGCGGCGCCCTGGTGATCGACCGCAAACTGGTGATCGAGGCCGCGGATGCGGCCGGCCTTTTCATCGTCGGCATCGAGGGGGGGCAGTGAACGGGGTCGCCGATGGCACCACGCCCCTGATCTTCCTGATCGCCGGCGAACCGTCGGGAGATCTGCTCGGCGCCCGGCTGATGGCGGCGCTCAAGAAGCAGACGGGAGGCGCGGTACGTTTCGCCGGCGTCGGCGGCGAGCGCATGGAGCACGAGGGCATCGAGAGCATCTTTCCGATGGAGGATCTTTCGGTGTTTGGCTTAGTCGAGGTCCTCCGCCATGCCCCACGGGTCTTGCGCCGGGTGCGCGATTCCGCCGATGCGGTCAAGGCGGCCCGGCCCGACGTGGTCGTCACCATCGACGTGCCGAGCTTTTCCTTTCGCGTCGCCAAGTTGCTCAAGGGGGCGGGGATACCGCTTATTCACTGTGTCGCGCCGCAGGTCTGGGCATGGCGGCCGCGGCGGGCGCGCATGCTTACCCGATTGCTCGATCACCTCTTGGTATTGCTGCCCTTCGAGCCGCCCTATTTCGAGGCGGTCGGACTGCCTTGCACCCTGATCGGCCATCCCATCGTCGAGTTCGGCGCCGATAAGGGCGACGGCACCGATTTCCGCGTCCGTCACGGCATCCCGCCGGAGGCGCCGGTGCTCTCCATCCTGCCGGGCAGCCGCGGCACCGAGGTCTCGCGTCTGTTGCCGGTTTTCGGCGAGACGCTTCATCGCCTGGTGGCGGAATTCCCTGGTCTCAGGGGCGTGGTGCCGGTGGTCTCGGCGGTTAAGGAGGAGGTCGCCGCCGCCGCCGCCGGCTGGCCGATCCCGATTACGCTGGTGGAAGGGGAGGCGGAAAAATATAATGCCTTCGCGGCCTCGACGGCGGCGCTCAACGCTTCTGGAACGGTGACGCTGGAACTGGCGCTAGCGAAAGTGCCGACGGTGGTGGCCTACAAGCTTTCGCCGCTGACGGCCTGGGTGGGGCGGCGGATGGTGAAGGTGCCTTATGTGACGGTGGTGAATCTCATTCTCGGCCGCAAGCTGTTGCCGGAATTTGTACAGGAGCACTGCACGCCGCCATTGCTGGCGGCCGCCGTCGCCCACTTGCTGAGGGATGAGCAAGCGCGCAGGGCGCAAATAGATGGCACCCGCGATGTGCTCCGGCAATTGGGTCTCGGCCAACGTCCGCCGAGCGAACTGGGAGCCGAGGTCATCTTGCGCCACGTCGAGGGGTTTGATAATGGGGAGTGCCGGGCGAAAGCCTGACGCCTCCCGGTAAAGAGGGCCGGTAAAGAGGGCCGGTAAAGAGGGAGAGAATGCCATGAGCACTGAAACGCCGGCGGTGGAGAATGGCCGCCTGCTTCATACCATGATCCGGGTGCGCGACCTCGAGCGGTCGATCGATTTCTACACCCGGCTTCTCGGCATGAATCTGTTGCGGCGCAAGGATTACCCCAGCGGCAAGTTCACGCTCGTATTCGTCGGCTACGGCGACGAGGCCAAGAACGCCGTCGTTGAACTGACCCACAACTGGGACCAGACCGAACCCTATGAATTGGGCACCGGATTCGGCCATCTCGCCATCGGTGTCGCCGACGTCTACGGAACCTGTGAGCGCCTGGAAAGCGAAGGGGTTCCCATCCCGCGGCCGGCGGGACCGATGAAGCATGGCGGCAGCGTCATCGCCTTCGTCGAGGATCCCGACGGCTACAAGATCGAACTGATCGAGCGCAAATGAAACTTCGCCCCCTCCGTCGGGGGCGAAGCCTGGAATTTCAGACTGACAAAACCGGCACCGTCGCGACCCGGCCGCGAAGCCGCCGCCCGACCGTTCTCGGCGCGCCAGCGACCTGTGCGCCCGCCAGCCCTGTCATCCTTGGGCGCTAGCCACGCTCCTCCAAGGGCACGTACGGCCGTTTTCCCACGCCGGTGTAAAGCTGCCTGGGCCTGCCGATCTTTTGGCTCTCATCGGCGATCATTTCGTTCCATTGGGCGATCCAGCCGACGGTCCTGGCCACCGCGAACAGGACGGTGAACATGCCGATGGGAAAGCCCATGGCCTTGAGGATGATGCCGGAGTAGAAATCGACGTTCGGAAAGAGCTTGCGCGAGACGAAATATTCGTCCTCGAGCGCGATCCGCTCAAGCTCCATCGCCAGGTCCAGCAGCGGCTCGTCCTTGATGTCCAGTTCGTTCAGCACCGCGTGGCAGGATTTCTGAATGACCGCGGCGCGCGGGTCGTAGTTCTTGTACACCCGGTGTCCGAAGCCCATCAACATGGTGGCATCGCTCTTGTCTTTGACCCGATCGAGATAGGCCGGGATGTTCTTCTTGTGGCCGATCTCGGTGAGCATCTTCAGCACCGCTTCGTTGGCGCCGCCATGGGCGGGCCCCCAAAGCGAGGCGATGCCGGCGGCGATGCAGGCGAAGGGGTTGGCGCCGGACGACGCCGCCAGACGCACGGTCGAGGTCGAGGCGTTCTGCTCGTGGTCGGCGTGGAGAATGAAAATCCGGTCCATGGCATCGGCCACGACCGGATTGATCTCGTAAGTCTCGCAGGGCACCGCGAACATCATGTGGAGGAAGTTCTCGGCATAGCTCAGATCGTTACGTGGATAGATGAAAGGCTGGCCGATGGAGAATTTGTACGCCATCGCCGCGATCGTCGGCATCTTCGCGATCAAGCGATAGGACGCCACCATGCGTTGGTGGGGGTCGGTGATGTCGGTGCTGTCGTGATAGAAGGCGGACAGGGCCCCGACGACACCACACATGATCGCCATGGGATGGGCGTCGCGGCGGAACCCCCGGTAGAAGAAGTTGAGCTGCTCATGCACCATGGTGTGGTAAGTGATGTCGTGCTCGAACTTTTCCTTTTGCGCCGGCGTCGGAAGCTCGCCGAACAACAGAAGGTGGCATACCTCCATGAAGTCGCTGTGCTCGGCCAGGTCCTCGATGGAGTAGCCGCGGTGCCTGAGTATCCCCTTATCACCGTCGATGTAGGTGATGTTTGATGCGCAGCTTCCCGTCGCCATGTAACCGGGATCGAACGTGAAGTAGCCGGTCTCGGCGTACAGGCGCCGGATGTCGATCACCTTGGGTCCCTCGGTGCCGCTGAGGAGCGGTAGATCGACGCTTTTGTTGGACACGCTATCTGTGAGGGTAACGTATTCGGAGTCGGATTCGGTGTCCCTGGTTTCGGTCATTTTATCTTTCCCGAGTTAGAGGCAGGCCCGAGTTGAGGCAGGGAACGGCGCTGGCGCCTAGGGGCGCAAGCGTTCGGGCTCAACTTCATGCGTCGGTAAAGAATATAACCGCCGGGCGAAATTATCAATTCGCCTCGCCATTCCGCGTCCGCATATCTGACATGCTAGCACGGTTCTACGCGTTTGGCCCGCCGGCGACGTCGGCCAGGCGCCCGACGCATTCATCGCGACCGAGCACTTCCATCACCTCGAAGATGCCGGGCGAGGCGTTGGAGCCGGTCAGCGCCGCGCGAAGGGGTTGGGCGATCTCGCCGAGCTTGATGCCGGCCTCATCGGCGAAGGCGCGGATGAACGCTTCCAGCGCCGCCCCGTCCCACGGCTCGATCGCCGTCAGTGGGCCGATAAGGGCGGCGATCCGCTCTCGTGCCTCGGCGGTCAGGATTTTCAAAGCCTTCGGGTTCAGTGACAGCGGGCGGTCGGCGACATAAAACCCCGAGATTTCAGCAAGTTCCACGGTTGTCTTCGCGCGTTCCTTCAGGCCGGCCATGCCCCGTTCGAGGCGCCCGATCTGGTCGTCGCCGAGATCGCGGCCGAGCTTGGCGGCAACGAGCGGCGTGATCAGTCCGGCGAGCGTGGCGTCATCGCACCGGCGCAGGTAATGGGCGTTGACGCTCATCAGTTTGTCGAGGTCAAGCCGCGCCGCGCCGCGCCCGACATTGGCGAGGTCGAACCACTCGATCGCTTGTTCGCGGGCGATGATCTCGTCGTCGCCGTGGGACCAACCGAGCCTGAGGAGGTAATTGCAAAGCGCCTCGGGCAGCACGCCCAATTCCCGGTACGCCTCGACGCCGAGCGCGCCGTGGCGTTTCGAAAGCTTCGCCCCGTCGGCGCCGTGAATCAGGGGAATATGGGCGAACAGGGGTTCCGCCCAGCCCAGCGCGCGGTAGAGCTGGACCTGGCGGAACGCATTCGTCAGGTGATCGTCGCCGCGGATCACATGGGAAATCTCCATGTCGTGGTCGTCCACCACCACCGACAGCATGTAGGTGGGCGTGCCGTCGGAGCGCAGAAGCACCATATCGTCGAGCGCCTCGTTGGCGACGCGGACCTCGCCCTGGACCAGATCCTCGATCACGGTGTCGCCGTCTTCGGGTGCCCGGAAGCGGACAACGGGCGCCACCCCGGGCGGGGCTTCCGATGGGTCGCGATGGCGCCAGCGTCCGTCGTAAAGCTTCGATTTGCCCTCGGCCCGGGCCTTCTCGCGCATCTCGGCCAACTCCTCGGGCGTGCAGTAACAGCGGTACGCCTTGCCCTCGGCCAGCAGCTCCTGGGCGATTTCCCGGTGGCGGCCGGCGCGCGCCGATTGATGGAACACATCGCCGTCCCACTTCAGCCCGAGCCAGCCGAGCCCGTCGATGATGGCGTCGATGGCTTCCTTGGTCGAACGCGCCCTGTCGGTGTCCTCGAGGCGCAAAAGGAACCTGCCGCCGTGATGGCGGGCATAGAGCCAGTTGAAAAGAGCGGTCCGCGCGCCGCCTATGTGCAGTATGCCGGTCGGCGATGGAGCGAAGCGGGTGATGACGGTCATGGTTTCGTGCGCGCTCGGGGATTGCTAAAGTGTCGGACCGTTGCCCGGTGTAGCATATCCGGCACGGGGATTCAGCAGGGGTGTTCGCGCCATGGTCGGCGGCTTCGTTCGCCAAGCCCTTGATCGGTTTTTCGTCGCTCGCGCCGGAGCGGCGGTTCTCTTGCCCGCGCTTGCGGGCTGGGCCGGGGAGACCTTGGCCGCCGAGCGCGAACGCTGGTTACTGTGGCTGCCCGTCGGCGTCGGCCTGGGCACCGCCATTTATTTCACGCTTACCCATGAGCCTCCCCTGTGGTTGGGACTGGCCGCCATGGCCCTTGCGCTTGCCCTGGTCTTCGCCGGCCTTCGGCGCCGGCCGGCCTTTGTGCTGGTGGGCCTCGCGCTCGGCGCCATCGGGCTTGGCTTCACCGGCGCCAAATTCAGGACGCTTTCCGTCGACGCCCCGGTGTTGGCGGCCCGAACCGGCCCGGCGATGGTGTCGGGACAGGTGGTCAAGGTCGAACCGAAACCGGGCGGGCCGAGGATCACCCTCGCCGATGTCGCGGTGAGGCGGCTCGACGCCGATGAAACACCGAGGCGGGTGCGCATCAGGTTGCGCGACAGCCAGGGCCCGGTGGCGCCCGGTGATTGGATTTCCATCGCCGCGATATTGATGCCGCCGCCCGCGCCCTCGGCGCCGGGCGCCTTCGATTTCCCCCGTCACGCCTTCTTCAAGGGGCTCGGCGCCGTCGGCTTTGCCGTCGGACGCGTCAAGCACGCCGAGGCGCCAGAGGGAAAGGGGCAGGGCTCGTTCGCCCTTTGGCTCACCACTTTGCGCCAGCGCATCTATGCGCGCATCACCCAGAGCCTTGGCGGCACCGCCGGCGCGGTGGCGGCGGCATTGATGACCGGGGAGCGCGGCGCCATTCCGGAAGAGGTGATGGAGGCCATGCGGGCGTCGGGCCTCGCCCATCTCCTCGCCATTTCCGGCCTGCATATCGGGCTCGTCGCCGGCGTGCTGTTCTTCGCCATTCGCGGCCTGCTGGCGGCCTTGGAGCCGATCGCGCTTCGCTTCGCGATCAAGAAATGGGCGGCGTTCGGCGCCCTTCTCGGCGCCTTTGCCTATTTGCTGGTGACCGGCGCGACGGTGCCGACCCAGCGCGCCTTCCTCATGGCCGCGCTGGTGCTTTCCGCCATCATGCTCGACCGGACGGCGATATCCATGCGCCTGGTGGCATGGGCGGCGCTGATCGTTCTGCTGATCTCGCCCGAAAGCCTGCTCGGCGCCAGTTTCCAGATGTCCTTCGCCGCCGTGATCGCGCTGGTAGCGGGCTATGAAGCGGCGCGCGTGCCGTTCGGCCGGTGGCGGGCCAAGGGCGGATGGTGGCGTCTGGTCCTGGTCTATCTCCTCGGCGTCGGTTTGACCACCGTGATCGCCGGGACGGCGACGGCGCCGTTCGTGATCTTCCACTTCAACCGTTTCGCCGCCTTCGGACTGGCGGCCAACCTTCTCGCCGTGCCGGTGACGGCGCTGTGGATCATGCCCTGGGCGACGGTGGCTTACATATTGATGCCGCTCGGTCTCGAAGGCGTCGGGTTGGCGCCGATGGGGTGGGGAATCGAGGCGGTGATCGCCATCGCGCGGGAGGTCGCCGGCTGGCCGGGATCGGTGACGCTGGTGCCGGCGATGCCGGTCTCGGGGATAGCCCTGGTGGCCGCCGGAGGGCTTTGGCTTTGCCTGTGGCAGCGGCGCTGGCGGGTGTTCGGCGTCCTCGCTATCGCCGCCGGGCTTGCGACCGTGAGAGTGTTGCGGCGTGAGGGAACCTATGATCGTCTGTTCGAAGTCGGGCGCCAGCTCAGAAGCACGTTGCAACGCCTGCTGGACGAGGCTGAGATACCGGCGCAGGTAATCGGCGAGGCCCCGCTGTTCGACGTCTTCTTCACCGAGGGCGAGATCAGCGATTACCGCTCCACACGCCAGGCAGACGAGCAGCGGGCGAGCCGGTTCAACACGCTGCTACGCGAGCGTGGGATCCTCAAAGGCAGTATCAAGTTCTACATCTCGACGGCGCACGACGCAGCCGATATAGAGCATACGGTTCAGGCGTTCGCCTCGGCCGTAGACGCCTTGAAGGGGTAGTGAGCCCTCCACCTCCCGTGGCGGAGTTGCCGTAGTGACGCCGGCGAAGGCGTTACTTTCCGGCTTTCGTTCTGCGATGGGTTGACACGGGCGAAGGGTTTCGTCCCGCGTGAGCGCGCTCTTATTCGGACTCACCCCGTCGCCACCCAAAACAGGTACGCTTTCCATCAGAGTACGCTAAGCCTGCAACACTTCTGTCGGTAATCGGATTGGCTGGTGACGCTATCTCGTCCGAACCAGCCGAAGACGTGCGCATTTCACCTTGACAAACGGTTAGAATCAAAATACCGTGCTAGGGTCAAGGTAAACGGGGGTTACCTCTCGGGCAGCACCGGCCAATGAGCTTGGCAATTGGATGCGCGGTGCGGCCCGAAAATGCATGCTTCGAAGGTTAGAGTCGACTCGGCATGCAGTCAGAACGGAGTCCGGTGAGCGCGGCCAATCCAACGGAGACGGCCAATCCGGAGAGGGCGACCAGTCCGGCGACGACCAGCACGATGCGAAGCGCCGTGCGAATCGCCTAGCCCTTGAGCTTCTCGGCCAGTATTTCGCGCACCTGCCCGGGAACCTGGCGCTGGCGCGCCTCGGTTACGACCTCAAGCGGCCGGTCTTCGCCCTGCCGATCTACCGCTACTCGCTGACCGGCGTCACGCCGACCGCGCTCGCCGCGACCCCGCCCGACCCCTGGCCCGGAGACGCCGGGCGCGGCGCGGAAATCGTCCAAGGCGTGTTCGACCTGGCCGGCCAGCGTCTCGCCAACCCGGCGCCGCTCTGGGCCCCGGCCGGGGCCGGCGCCGCCGCCGCGTAGCCCGAATCCACCTTCGAAGATGCCCTGGCATTCCTCAGCCGCCGCCTGAAACTCAGGGTCCTGAGGATCTAGGTCGCCGAAGATGCCGGCGCGTCCACCCGCACCCGGCCCAAATCCCTGGGAGAAGTCGGGATCAGGCATTTCGATGCCCTGTTCGCGCATACAGCCGGCAAATTCGAGGAAGGTGTCCTCCAATTCACTCGCGTCGACGTCCCGAAAGTTCTGGATGATTCCCTCGATCAGCGGAGAACACTCATCGAAGGCCGCCTCCAACGTGCCCTCATCGACTCCGAGATCGTGTGGTGGGCCGCCTCCGAAGAACCTCAAGTTGCCATTCGCGTCTAATTCGGGATCGGGAAAATCGGAAACCCCGTTGTCGCGCATGCACTGGGCGAAAGCGAGAATCGCTTCCTCGGCGTC
>JACZQV010000045.1 GCA_022545545.1 Pseudomonadota bacterium | reverse complement strand
GGTGGGCCCGGAGAAGAGGTAGGAGCCGATGGGCTTCTCGATCTCGCGCAGGCCGGCGCGGGACAGCTTGATGGCGCTGGCCAGCGCCTTGATCGCGTCGTCCTGGCCGAACACCACCGAATTCAGGTCGCGCTCGAGGTTACGCAGGCCCTCCCTATCGGTGGTCGAGACGTTCTTGGGCGGGACGCGGGCGATCTTGGCCACCACCGCTTCGATGTCCTTGACCGAGATCACCTTGCGCCGGCGATGGGCCGGCAGCAGCATCTGGGCGGCGCCGACCTCGTCGATCACATCGATGGCCTTGTCCGGCAGCTTGCGGTCGGTGATGAAGCGCGCCGACAGGCGCACGGCGGCGTGGATGGCATCGACGGTGTAGCGTACCCGGTGGTGCTTCTCGTAATAGGGCTTGAGCCCCTTGAGGATCTGGATCGATTCCTTGATCGACGGCTCGTTGATGTCGATCTTCTGGAAGCGGCGGACCAACGCCCGGTCCTTCTCGAAATAGTTGCGGTATTCCCTATAGGTGGTCGATCCGATGCATCTGAGGTTGCCGCTGGCAAGGGCCGGCTTGAGAAGGTTCGAGGCGTCCATCGAGCCGCCGCTGGTGGCGCCGGCGCCGATGACCGTATGGATCTCGTCGATAAAGAGGATCACGTCCTCTTGGTCGGCGAGCTCGGCCAGCACCGCCTTGATGCGCTCCTCGAAATCGCCGCGGTACCGGGTGCCGGCAAGCAGCGCCCCCATGTCGAGGGAGTAGATCGTCGCGCCTTTCAGCACGTCCGGCACCTCGCCTTTGACGATGCGCCGCGCCAGCCCCTCGGCGATGGCGGTCTTGCCGACCCCGGCCTCGCCGACGTAAAGCGGGTTGTTCTTGGTCCGCCGGCAGAGGATCTGGATGGTGCGCTCGACCTCGTGGACGCGCCCGATCAGGGGATCGATCTTGCCGGCGGCGGCCTTCTTGTTGAGGTCGACGCAGTAGGCGTCCAACGACTCGTGACCGCGCTTGACCACCTTTTCGGCCTTGGCGTCCTCGTCCGTCCCGTCCGCCGTGCGCCGCTCGCCGCGGGTGCCGACCTTGGCGATGCCGTGAGAGATGTAGTTGACCGCGTCGAGGCGCGTCATTTCCTGCTCCTGGAGGAAATAGACGGCGTTCGATTCGCGCTCCGAGAACAGCGCCACCAGGACGTTGGCGCCGGTCACTTCCTCGCGGCCCGAGGACTGCACGTGTATGGCGGCGCGCTGCAGCACCCGCTGGAAGCCGGCGGTGGGCTTGGCGTCCTCCGGCTGATCGAGGACCAGCCCGGCAAGTTCGTTGTCGATGTAAGCCAGCAAATCCTCGCGCAGCCGCGCGACATCGACGCCGCAGGCGCGCATCACGGCGACGGCGTCCTGATCCTCCGTCAGCGCCAGCAGAAGATGCTCCAAGGTTGCGAACTCGTAATGGCGCTGCTGGGCGAATCCCAGCGCGCGATGCAGGGTCTGTTCCAGGTTGCGCGATAACATCTGAACCTAATCCTTTTCCAACATGCACTGCAGCGGGTGCTCGTTCTTGCGGGCGAAATCGATCACCTGCGTCACCTTGGTCTCGGCGATCTCGTAAGGGTAGACGCCGCATATGCCGATGCCGCGGCGGTGCACATGCAACATGATTTGGGTCGCCTCTTCTTGACTCTTACCAAAGAACCTCTCGAGTACCACAACGACGAACTCCATGGGCGTGTAGTCATCATTCAACAAGACGACCTTGTACATCGCCGGCTTTTTGGTCCTGGGCTTGACCTTGGTGATGACCCCGATCCCCGGACCGTTGCCGCCATTTTCACCGCTGCCTGATCCCATGGCCGCCAAACACCCGTACTGGCCCGGCCTCGACCCCGGGCCCGCTTATCATAGGGGATTCCGGCCCTTAGGTGAAAGTCTCTTGTACGCCGGGGAGACCGGAAATCGCCGCCAATGGCCCATCGCGCCGCCGCCTCGGGCCCGCCGGGCGCCGGATTTCCATTGGTTAACAAAAATTTAGTTATCGATCATTACGTTATAGACAAGGATTCGAAGATTTTTTACATTGTCGCGGCGCGGTTTCAATTCCGCCGGCTTGAATTGGTTAATTTTGCGGGGGCTGGACAAACGTGGTGAGACGGAAACGGAACGTGGCCTATTGGACATGCCTTGGCCTCTTCGCCACGGCATTCCTTTTTTTACCGCCCTCGGCGGCCATCGCCAAATATGCCTCCATCGTGATCGACGCCGATAGCGGCGCGGTCCTTCATGAGGTCAACGCCGACACCCCCAACTATCCGGCGTCGCTGGCCAAGATGATGACCCTCTATATGATCTTCGAGGCGCTGGAGGACGGCGTTCTCAGGCTCGACCAGAGGATCACCGTCTCCAGACGCGCCGCCCGCCAGTCGCCGTCCAAGCTCGGGCTCAGGCGCGGCGACAAGATTTCGGTCAACGACATCATCTTGGGCCTGGTGACCAAATCGGCCAACGACGCCGCCGCCACCATCGCCGAGACCCTCGGCGGGACCGAGCGCAGTTTCGCCAAGATGATGACACGAAGGGCGCGGGCGCTCGGTATGTCGAACACCACTTTCCGCAACGCCTCGGGCCTGCCCCACCGGCGCCAACTGACGACCGCGCGTGACCTGGCTACCCTTGCCCGCGCGCTACGGAACGACTTTCCCGAGTATTATCACTTCTTCTCGACCGCGAGGTTCTCCTACAAGGGCCTCTCCCACAGGAACCACAACAAGCTGCTCGCCCGTTATGACGCGGTGGACGGGATAAAGACCGGCTATATCCACGCCTCGGGCTTCAATCTCGCCGCTTCGGTCAAACGCGACGGCCACAGGCTGATCGGCGTCGTCATGGGCGGCAGATCGCCGCGGTCGCGGGACAGGCACATGATCGGCCTGCTCGAGCGGGCCTTCACCCGGATCACCAATGGTAACGACTTGTTCCCGGAAAGGGCGGCGGCAAGGCGGGCCAAGAGATGGCGCGCGACGCGCTGGATCAAATGGCGGCGCAAAACCCCGATTCGCGTCATCCCGCCGTTGAAGCCGGCGATGGAGGCCGCCGCCGCCAAGACCGCCACCGACACGGCCACCAAGACCGCCGCCGCCAGGGCCACCGCCAAGGCGAAGCCCAAGAACAGCTGGGCCATCCAGGTCGGGGTCTTCAGACGCCTCGCGCCCGCCCACCTCGCCGTCACTCGCGCCGCCGGCAGGGCGTTTCTCCTTCTGAGAAAAGCCCGGGTCGCCATCATCCCGGTGAAGCAGGACGAGGGCATCCGTTACCAGGCGAGGCTCACGGGCTTGAGCGAGCAACGGGCCAGGCACGCCTGCCGGGTGCTTGTCGGCAAGAAGATAGACTGCTTTACCGTTCGCCCGGAGGCGACGTGAACGTCGCCCTCGCGGCCAGGTAAGCCCGGGACCGGCGGCCACGGACGGACCGTCCCTCAGCCATTCTCCCCTGCGAATGATGTGACCCGGCCTTGGGCGCCCTGGCGCCCCTTCCACATTCGCGTCCGGTTAGCCCGAACATTTCATGAAGGCGCTCCCTCAGGGTGTGTTAAGTGTTTTATGTCAATGGCTTGATTGGTTTTTCGAAAAGGGGCGTTTGTACCCTCCTCGGCTGAACGGTTTTGCGCCGGTTTGGATAAACATCGCTCGCCGCAAATTCCGTTCCCTTCATGAAATATCCAGGTTAGAGCACTATCCGGCCAGATGGGATCGTTTGACCGGACAGTGCGCTGAGAAACCCCCGCTTGTGGCGCCGTTGCCAGGGGACGAGTTCCCAGCTACGCGGACTGGGCACGACGCCTTTTCGCGCCATGGCAACGAGGGCGTCGGTCGAAGCACCGCCGGCGAGACAAACGGCGCGGGCCTCGAAGCGGTACTCATCGCCCTCGAAATGGCCGATGCGGGCCTTGGCCGCGCCGTCGAGGCCGTGGGCCAGAAGCCCGTCGACGCGGCCGCGCCTCTCGGGCGTCAGCATCGGATAGCTTCGATCGGCGACAAATACCCTGCGAAACCCGAGGATCGTCGCCGGTCCGATGGCGTCCGCCGGCATGGCGCGGCCCAGCACCAGGGCCCTGACGTCCGCATCCATCAGCGTGCCGAAAAAGAAAAAACGCATGGATTTCCCCGATCCCGGCGCGGGGCTAAAATTCCGGGGGTTCGATCCCGCTTATCCGGAGCTGGGCGACGAGATCGGCCTTGAGGCGCCCGAGCCCTTCATCGGTCGCCGATTCGCAGCGCGCGACGAGGACGTCCTGGGTGTTGGACGCCCTCAGCAGCCACCAGCCGTCGTCCGTCGACACCCTGACGCCGTCGCAGTCGTTGATCTCGGCGCCGGCCGCTATGATCCGCGCCTTGACCTCGTCGACGACGGCGAACTTGCGCTCGTCCGGGCAAGGGAAGCGGAGCTCGGGCGTGTTCACCACCTCGGGCAGTTGATCGCGCATCTCGGCCAGGCTCATCCCCGATTCCTCGATCACCCCCAACAGGCGCACGGCGGCGTAAAGCGCGTCGTCATAGCCGTAATAGCGGTCGGCGAAGAAGATATGGCCACTCATCTCCCCGGCCAGCGGCGCGCCGGTTTCCGCCATCTTGGCCTTGATCAGGGAATGGCCGGTGCGCCACATCAAGGGCTTGCCGCCGAGGCGCCGGATCTCGTCGAACAGGACCTGGCTCGCCTTGACGTCGGCGATGACGGTGGCGCCGGGATCGCCGCCAAGCACGCTCCTGGCGAGAAGCGCCATCAATTGATCGCCCCACAGGATCCGTCCCTTGCCGTCGACGACGCCGATGCGGTCGCCATCGCCGTCAAAGGCGATGCCGAGATCGCACTTCTCCTTGGCCACCGTGGCCTGTAGCTGGACCAGGTTCTCCGCCACCGTGGGGTCGGGATGATGCGCCGGGAAGGTGCCGTCCACCGTCTCGTTGAGCAGCACATGGCGGCCCGGAATGCGCCGGGTCAATGCCGCCATGGCGTCGCCGGCGGAGCCGTTGCCGGCGTCCCAGGCGACCCCAAGCCGGCCGTCCCCGTCATAGTCCTCCGCCAGGCGGGCGACGTATTCGTCGAATACGTCTTCGTCCTCGCATCCACCCCGGCGCGGGGTGAAGTTTCCCGCCGCGGCGATCTCGCCCAGGCGCTGGATGTCGGCGCCGAAGAACGGCTTTTTTCCGGCCATCATCTTGAAGCCGTTGTACTCCGGCGGGTTGTGCGAACCGCTGACCATGATGCCGCCGTCGGCCCCTCGGGTATGGACGGCGAAGTAGAGCATCGGCGTCGGCCCGAGGCCGACGCGCACCACCTCCATGCCCTGGGAGACAAGCCCCTCGACCAGGGCGGCCTCGAGCTCGGGTGAACTCAACCTGCCGTCGCGCCCGACATAGACCCTGCGCCCGCCGGCCTCGCCGATGACGGTGGCGAAGGCCCGGCCGATGGCCCCGGCGTCGGCCGCCGATAAGGTATCGCCGACGATTCCCCGGATGTCGTATTCGCGCAGGATCGTCGGGTCGAGGCTATGGGCGCTCATCGCCGGCTCCCGCCGCCTTGCCGGGGCGGCCGAGACAGGAATAGGCGAACCCGGCCTCGGCCATGTCCGCCGGGTCGTAGATGTTGCGCAGATCGACCACCACGGGCCGTTTCATCAGCGCCTTCACCTGGTCGAGATCGAGCGAGCGGAAGGCGTTCCACTCCGTCAGTATGGCCAGCGCATCGGCGCCCTCCATGGCGTCATAGGCGCTGTCACACCAAGTCACGCCGTCGAGCAGCTTCTTCGCCTCCTCCATGCCTTCGGGATCGTAGGCCTTGACGGTGGCGCCGCCCTTCACCAGCGCCGGAACGATCTCGAGGCTGGGACTGTCGCGCATGTCGTCGGTGTTGGGCTTGAATGTCAGACCCAGCACGGCGATGGTCTTGTCCTTCACCGAACCGTCAAGGGCCTGGACGATGCGCTCCACCATGCCCTTCTTGCGCTTATCGTTGACCGCGATCACGGTCTCGACGATCGCCAGCGGGCTCGCCACCGACCGGGCCGTGCGCGCCAGCGCCAGCGTATCCTTGGGGAAGCACGACCCGCCATATCCCGGTCCGGGATGGAGGAACTTGCGCCCGATCCGGCCGTCCAGCCCGATGCCCCGGGCGAGGTCGTAGATGTCGCCGCCGACCTTCTCACACAGATCGGCCATCTCGTTGATGAAGGTGATCTTGGTGGCGAGGAAGCTGTTGGTCGCGTATTTGATCAATTCCGCCGTTTCCGGCGTGGTGAAAAGAATCGGCGTCTCGACCAGGTAAAGCGGTTGATAGAGGCGCTTCATCACCTCCCGGGCGCGAGTCGAATCGGCGCCGATGACGACCCTGTCGGGGCGCATGAAATCGTTGATCGCCGATCCTTCGCGCAGGAACTCGGGGTTGGAGGCGAAGTCGAAGTCGGCGTCCGGGCGGACCCGGGCGACGATACGGGCGACCTCGCGCCCGGTGCCCACCGGCACCGTCGACTTGGTGACGATCACCACCGGACCGTCAAGCGCCGCCGCCACCTGTTCGGCGGCGCCATAGACGTAACTTAGATCCGCATGGCCGTCGCCGCGGCGGCTCGGCGTGCCGACGGCGATAAAGACGATGTCGGCCCCCTTCACCGCGCCGTCGAGATCCATGGTGAAGACGAGCCTGCCGGCCTCGACATTGGATCTGACCAGCTCGGGCAACCCGGGCTCGTAGATCGGCATCTCGCCCCGGCTCAGGGTGTCGATCTTGCCGTCATCCGAGTCCACGCAAACGACATCGAAACCGAATTCCGAAAAGCAGGCGCCGGAAACCAGGCCCACATAGCCGGTGCCGATCATTGCCACGCGCATGAACAATCCTCTCTAAACCGAAACGGGACTAAAACCTTCAGACCATCGAACGCAAGAAGCGAAGAACGTCGTCGCGGAGATCGTCCCGCTCGAGGGCGTAGGCGACGCTGGCTTCGAGAAACCCGATCTTGCTGCCGCAATCGAAACGCCGCCCCTCGAACCTGAGGCCGTGGAACGGAAAATCGCCGATCATGCTCGCCATCGCGTCGGTAAGCTGGATCTCGCCGCCGGCGCCCCGCTGGTGACGGTCGAGGTAGCGGAAGACCTGGGGCTGGAGAATATAACGGCCGATGATCGACAGCGTCGAAGGCGCTTCCTCGGGTTTCGGCTTTTCCACCAGCCCCTTGATCTCGGCCACACGGCCGTCATCGCCGGCGACGTCGAGGATCCCGTAACGGTGGGTCTGGTCCTTGGGCACGTCCTCGACGGCGACGACGTTGCCGCCCTTCTCCTGGTAAACGTCAAGCAGTTGCTTCAGGCAGGGGATGGGCGAGAGCACGAGATCGTCCGTCAGCACCACCGCGAAGGGTTCGTCGCCGACGAGCTCGCGGGCGCACCACACCGCGTGGCCGAGCCCGAGGGGTTCGGGCTGGATCGTATAGGAGACCCGGCCAGGTTCGGGGAGCCAATCACTGACGGCCTTCAACGCACGGGCCTTGGCCTGCTCGGCGGGCGAGGTGCCGAGTTCGACGGCATGGTCGAAATGTTTCTCGATCGAGGATTTGCCGCGCCCGGTGACGAAGATGAATTGTTCGATGCCCGACGCCTGGGCCTCCTCCACCGTATATTGGATGAGGGGCTTGTCGATGACCGGCAGCATTTCCTTGGCCACGGCCTTGGTCGCCGGCAGGAACCGCGTGCCCAGCCCGCCCACGGGAAACACCGCCTTGCGTACCGGTTCGACCATCAGCGCGCCACAAAAATCCGTTCACACCGCCGTCTCGAGGACGGAGCAGAGAACGCGGTCCGTCTCCGGCGCGCCCGAACGGCGGGTGTGTCGGCGCGCCCCGATGTTGTGCCACAGCGGGGGCGATCAGCGCAAGCCAGAGCACCATCCGGCCAAACGTTTCCATCTGGCCGGATGGTGCTCCGGAGCTTAACGTTTCAGCAGAACGTCCTTGGCCTGGTTGATCTTGGCGGCGAGATAGGTCGAACCGCCGTGGTCGGGATGGATCTTGGTCATGAGTTTGCGGTGGGCGCCCTTGATGTCCTCTTCGCTGGCGCCGGTCCTGAGGCCGAGGACCTTGTAGGCCTCGTCGCGGTCCATGGCGCCCGGTGCCGCACCGCCGCCGAACGACGCGCCCTCCCGGGCCCCGTCTGCGCCGGCGTCTTGGGCGCGCCAGGAAGCGCCGTGGACGCGGTCGAGATAGGCCTCGAGAAGCCGCGCCGATTGCTCGTCCCCGGCCCGGCATTCGGCCAACAGGGTCATTTGCTCCTCAAGGCCGAGACCTTCGAGGTCGCGCCCCCTGAACGCGCCTTCGATCACGGTACCGTCCATGGCGCCGGTGTCGTGATCGAGGGACATGCGCAGGAACCGGGTCTCGATCTCGGATTTTTGGCCGGGCGTCGGGCCCCGCCAATTCTTCGCCATGCGCGCGAACGCCCGGCGGCGCATCAGCGCCGGCAGGAGGAAGAACGAGGCGGCCCACACCCAGCCGAACTGGCGCGCGTACAACAGATAAAGCAACACCGCCACGCCGAGAATGGCGAGCAGCCAACGGACGAGCTTGGCCAGGGTCGCCGGCTCACCCTTCGCCAAGGCCAGGCCGATGAGGACAAGACCGACAAACAGGGCAAGGCCGAGGACGAGATAGGGCATCGGCGCGCCACCCCTCCTAGTTGCTCATTTGACCTGGCTGGTGATCTGACGGACCACCGCGCCGGCGCGGCGGCTGTAATCCTCGAGCGCCTTTCGCCCGCCGGCGGCATAGACCGCGACCGCGCTCAACAATTCCTTCAACTGGCCGGCGGACGCGGTGTCGAAGCGGCAATAGGCGCCGTTGGTCAGCTTGGCGATCTGCTGGAAGCCGCGCATGGCGATGGGGTCGGCGCCTTCGTGAAACATGAAGGCTGGGACGCCGAGGAGGCCGAGCTCGCCGGCGATGGCCGAGAGCGCATCGACGTCCTCTTCCATGCAGTCGCCGACGAAGACCAAGGCGTTCACCTGGCGCTTCCTGGTCTCCTTGATCGCGTGCTTCAGGATCTTGGCGATCTGCGTCGCACCGCCGAGGCACCTGACCGCCGTCATGCGGCCGACCAGGTCGGCCGAGTTGCCGACCCAGGGGCTCGCCTTGCACTCGCGGAAGCCGCGGTAATAGACGAGCTGGACATCGAGGCCGCCCAACGCCGCCGTCGCCGCGAACATCTCGCCCTGGATATGGCAGGCCCGGTCCCAACTCGGCTCACGGCTGGCGGTGGCGTCCATGGCGAAGATCAGCCGCCCGCGCTCACCCGCCGGCGTGGTTGCCGGGATCGCGGCCACCTTCTTGAGAAAGGCGTCGATGTCCGCGCTTCTCGCCTTCGATGGCAGTTTGCCTTTTTCCGAAGCCATGAACCGCCCCTTGATCGAGCACTGACCGTGACAGGATAGAGTTAGTGCCAGGCCCCATCTTATTCAATTTATCGGCAACGGCAAAACGTACAAATGACGCGATCCGGCGCGCCCGGACGGGTGGAACGGCCCCGCGAAGCCCCTCGCCGGCCCGGTCTGCCGGCTGATCTTGCCTTTCGGCGGCCCGGCCCGCCGAAAAAGGGGATCCCGCCGCTGGCTCCGTGGCAGGGTATTATTCGGTGTGAATGACGGCGCCGGGATGGAAGGCGCCGAAGGCGAAGGCGAAGTCGACGCCGTAGGCGACGTCGACGAGGCCGTCCTTGGTCTGGCGTTGCACGAGGACGTTGCCGACGTCCCGCCCCTGGCTGATGCGGCCCGAATCGAGGGCCGAGTTCTGGCCCGGTTCCCAGGTGATGACGAGATCGCCCTTGGTGATGCGCTTCTTCTTGCGCACCAGATCGAGGCTCCACGCCTCCTCGCCGACGGTGACGACGCGCGATAGCGGCGCGACGCCCTTCGGCGCCTCGCCCTTGAACAACATCGGCCAGCTCGTGCTGTCATAGCCGCGATAGGGGTTGTCGCCGTAGCGCCGCATCCCCGGCCTGGCCGGCACCAGGAGCTTGCCGTCGGGCGCCCGGGCGCGGAATTTGGCGACGGATTCGATCCGCGATGGGATGATCTTCAGGCGCTTGCCGGTCAACTCGCCGACGATGGCCTCGCCGAGGAACTGTTGCCACCAGCTTTCGGTCTGGCGGTCATACATGACGAGGTCCGAGTACCGAAGCTTGCCCGTGGTGCCGAAGTCAAGCACCCGGCCGTCGAGGCGGCGGTCGAAGACGATGGCGGTGTTGCACAGCGGACAGAAAGTCACCGTAACCGGCACGCCGCCCACCGTGTCGTTGACGATCTCGTGCCACATGAGGATGCGCAAGGGATAGCCGCGCTTATCGCCGTTGATCACGAGGCCGATCACCGGCTCGTCGTCACCGAGGTCCGTGACCTCGGAGACGGGCTTGAACTTGGGGTCGTCGATCGGCGGAATGCCGTCCTTGGGCGGCCCGCCGGACATGATTTCCGAGAAATCGACGGAGGAGCGCGAGAAGTCCGTCCGCGACCATTCGAGCTTCCACCAGGAGGGGTTGGCGGCGGCGGTTCCGATCAGCGGCGGGGGATCGAAGCCGCTCCACAAAGCGCCAATGAGAACGGCGCCGGCGCCAAGCGCCGCGCTCAAGGCGTAGAACTTCGTCCGGGCCTTCCGCGTGCTTCTCATATCCCCAGTCTCGGGCCACGGGAACCCCGAGGCAAGGCCGGAAATGTCACGTTTTCGTTATCGGATCGACGCCCGGGCCCCGCCGTCCGGAGGGGCGAGGGGGGTTTGTCGGCCACCGCGCCGTTTTTCGCGCTTTTCACCCGCCGCTCGCTCGACTAAATTCATCCCCTACGCCCTCGGCCCGTTATCGGGCCGCATTTTGCCATTGCGCGACACTGGATTGGAGGAAACGCGTGGACGATGCCACGAGCGAAAGCGCGCACGCGCGCGCCGCGGACGACATTCCGGCGCGGGCGCTCTGGGGCACCTACGCCACCGGGCTGACGGCCAATTCCGTTAACATGATGCTGAAGGTGGTGGTGCCGCTGTGGGCGCTGCACCTCAATATGTCGCCGACCATGATCGGCGTCGCCATCGGCGCCGCCGCCGTGCTGCCGCTCATCCTGGCGATCCATGGCGGCGTTCTCATGGACCGGCTGGGAACCCGCCGGGTGACGCTCTGCTTCGCTTTCCTGACCACCGTGCTGGTGCCGCTTTATCCCGCGATGCCGTTGGTCGGCGCCGTGGTTGTCCTGCAGATGTTGACGGGACTGACCACCAATTTGAGCTGGATCGGCGCCCAGACCCTGATCTGTCAGTTCACCAAGGGCGACACCGCGGCCATCGGCCGCTTCAGCTTCTGGTCGCGCATCGGCCTGCTCGGCGCGCCGATCCTCATCGGCGCCATTTGGGACCTGTTCGGGGCCGAGGTCGCGTTCTGGTTCATAGGCGCCTGCGGCGGGCTGGTCATGGCCGCCCTATTCCTGATCGGGGATCCACAAACGGAGCCGGACGCCGTCCCCGATGCGCCGGCGCTTGGCGCCGGGGCGCTGGCGCCGAGGCTCTCGGATTATGTCAAGGCCTTTTCCCTGATCGGCATTCCCGCCGTCGCCTTCATCGTCGCCGCGACCTTCCTGCGCATCTCCTCATCCGGCATCCAGACCTCGTTCTATGTCGTTTATCTCGACGGAATCGGGCTCACCGGCACCCTCATCGGCGTCCTTATCGCGGCTTCCGAGTTCGCCGGCAGCTTCGGCGCATTGCTCGCCGGCCCGATGGTGAAGATCATGCGGCCCCATTGGGTCCTGCTGCTGTTCGCCGCCGCATCGATATTCTTCATCTCGATCACGCCGCTCCTCGGCGGCATCCTGGTGCTGCTGTTCATCGCTTCGGCCTTGCGCGGCGGCGCCCAGGGCCTCAGCCAGCCGGTGATGTTCTCGATATTGTCCCGCGCGGTCGGGGCCAACGAACAGGGCATGAGCATCGGTCTCCGCACCACCGCCAACCGCCTGGCGACGATGATCGTCCCCGTCATCATGGGCGCCCTCGCCGACACCATCGGTTTGGAGGAGAGCTTCATCATCGTCGGCGGCTTCCTGGTCCTGAGCTGCGCCTTGGTCGGACTCATCGTCCGGCGCATACCCGGGTTCTCGACATGAGGGCGCCCCGGAGCCAAGAGACGGGCCAAGAGAAGGGTGAAGAGAGGAGGCGGCCTTTTCGAAGGCCCGCCACGGCGCCGCGAGGGAGGCCAGCCGGGTGAGCCTGGAAACCGCCGGGGAGCCGCCCAAACGGGCGATCTACGCCACCTACGCCACCGGCCTGTTCGGCAACGGACTGACCGACATGATGAGCGTGGCGGTGCCGCTCTGGGCCTTGACGCTCGGCGCGTCGGCGACCGAGATCGGCATCATCGTCGGGGCCAGGAACGTGCTGCCGCTGTTCCTGGCGATTCATGGCGGGGTGTTGATGGACCGCATGGGAACGCGGCGGGTCATGTTTTTCTTCGCCACCATGGCGACCGTGCTGGCACCACTCTATCCGGCGCTGCCGTGGTTGCCGGCGCTGGTCGTCCTGCAGATGTTCATCGGGCTGGCGACGATCCTGACCTGGGTCGGCGCCCAGACCCTTATCGTCCAGCTGACCGGGGGCGATACCGCCCATCTCGGGCGTTTCACATTCGTCACCCGGTTCGGCACGTTCTCGGGCCCGATCCTCATCGGCGTGATGTGGGATTTGTGGGGTGAATGGGGCGCGTTTACTTTCGCCGGCGTGTGGGGGCTGGGCCTGTTGGCGTCGATCCGTCTGATTCCCGACCCCAAGTCCGCAGCCGCCATGGCCCCGCCGGCGCTAAGGGCGCGGGACCTGGTGCCGAGGGTATCGGAATATGTCCGCTCCTTCGCCCTCTTGGGCCTTCCGGCGGTGGCGCTGGCCGTTGGCATATCGCTTTTACGCAGCACCACCTCGGGCATCCAGGACTCCTTCTATGTCGTCTATCTCCAACAGGCCGGGATGACCGGCACGACGATCGGCGCCCTGATCGCCATGGTGGAAATATCCTCCGGCCTTGGTTCGCTGACGGCGGGACGGGTGGTGCGCTTCATGCGCCCCCATTGGGCCCTGATCCTGTTCTCCATCCTCGCCGTCTCCCTCATCGCCATCACGCCCCTGCTCGGCGCCGTCTTCGCCGTCCTCGCCCTCGTCCAGCTCCTGCGCGGCGGCTGCCAGGGCCTGATCCTGCCGATGGTCCTCTCGACCGTCGCCAAGGCGGTCGGGCCCGAGAACCAGGGCCGGGCCATGGGCCTGCGCATGACCGGCAACCGCTTGGCCGCGACGATCATACCGGTGATCATGGGCGTCATCGCCGACGCCGTCGGGGTCGGGAATAGCTTCTTCATCGTCGGCGGCACCGTCATCGGCCTGCTTTTTGTCGTCGCCCTGCTGGTCCACCGGAGCGGCGCCTTCGCCGGGGGGTCCGGCACCGGTACCGAGGCGCCCTGATGGCGAAACAGGAGGGCATGGTAAGGGCAAGCGGATGAGCGCCGACGACGACGAACGGATTCCCCTGCCCATCCAATGCGCGGTTTACGCGTCGGGCCTGTTTGCCAACAGCCTGTCCTATATGGTCACGCTGGTGGTGCCGCTGTGGGTGCTGACGCTCGAGCCCTCGGCCTTCATGATCGGCGTGGTGCTGGGCAGCCGCAATTTCCTCACCCTGTTGCTTTCGATCCACTCCGGCGCCCTGATGGACCGGCTGGGCGCGCGCCGGGTGATGGTGTTCTTCGCCGTCATCTGCATCCTGGTGCCCGTGTTCTATCCCATGCTTCCCTGGATTCCGGCGGTGATCGGGTTGCAGATGCTGATAGGACTGGCGACGAGCACGGGCTGGGCCGGCGCCCAGACCCTGATCGGACAGGTCATGAAGGGCAACCCCATCTATGCCGGGCGGCTCAGCTTCTCGATTCGCATCGGCGTTTTCGTCGGCCCGCCGATCATCGGCATCGCCTGGGACCATTTGGGGCCGTGGGGGGCGTTTTCGATCATGAGCCTCTGGGCCACGGGCAGTTTGATCGCCGCGCTTTCCCTGCCGGCGACGCACCCCGGGGCGCCGGCCGTCGCCGATGCCGGGCATGGGGATGATCGGGAGAACGAGGAAGATGGCCGGGATGGCGAAGACGGCAAGATCGCGCTTGGCGATCTCATGCCGAAGCTTTCCGACTATATCGCGGCGTTCAGGCTGATGGCCATCCCCGCCGTCGTCTTCGTCGTCGCCGTGACCATGCTGCGCATGGCGGGCAACGGCATCCAGAACTCGTTCTATGTGGTCTATCTCAAGAGCATCGACATCACCGCCACCGAGATCGGCCTGCTGCTGGCGGTGGCGTCCATCCTCGGCGGCGCCGGGGCGCTCGCCATCGGGCCGGTGGCGCGGATCTTCAGGCCCCATTGGCTTTTGCTGATTACCGTCACCGGGTCGATCGTGCTGATCGCGATCACGCCGCTGTTGGGCACCTTTTTCCTGCTCATGATCGCATCGGGCTTGCGTGGCGGCACCATGGGCATGAGCCAGCCCTTGATGATCTCGATCCTGTCCCGGGCCACGGGCCGGGAGTCCCAGGGCAAGAGCGTCGGCTTGCGGGCCACCGCCAACCGGCTGACCGCGACGGTCCTTCCCATCATCATGGGCGGCATCGTCGAACTCGCGGGGCTGGAGGCGAGCTTCCTGATCATAGGCGCGGCGCTGGTGGCGCTGATGGCGCTCCTCGCCGTCCATGTCAAACGCACGCCGGCGCTGTCGGATTAGGGTGCGGACCTATCGTTAGGCCGCCGGACGCGGATGTCCGCCGCGGACCCAAGCCGGCGTCCGTCCACTCGACGTTTCCGTATACCGAAAACCCCCTCCGAACCGGCTCATTCCGACCTCCTTCGTCACCATTCAGAATAAGCCAGACTCTGCCAATCGACCTGGACCCCTTTTCCATGGCAGGCCAGTGCTCGGTCGATGACCTCTGGACACGGATCGTCGGGCTTCTCGACGCCTTCACTCCCGATGAATGCCGAAACTTCTTCAGCCACGCAGGAGAAGCGTAAAACTAAACGGTGGTTGCTCTGAAGAGCGGATCCTACGGCGCCACGCCCAGCACCTCCGCCAGCTCGCTAAACCGCGAAATGACATGATCGGCCTCGACGGTTTCGTCGTCGCGGTTAAACGCGATGGTCGTCATCCCCAAGGCCTTGGCGCCTTCCAGCTCCACCGCGGCGTGGCCGACGAAGGCCGCTTCCCCGGGCGACAGGTCCAAGGGTTCGAGGGCGGCCAGGTAAATGCGCGCGTCGGGTTTGTTGACCTTGAGCTCACAAGAGGTGGCGAAGCTGTCCCAGATCTTCTCGATGCCCACCCTGGCGAACCAGCCAAGCTTGGCTGTCGTCGAGTCGAAAGTGTTGGTGACGACGCCGAGACGGAGCCCGGCGGCTTTCAGGCGATGCAGCGTTTCCGGCACGCCGTCGAAGAATTCGACGTCGCGCTGGTCTTCGTCCAGGGCGCGGCGTCCGTCGATGCGCACGCCGGGGTCGGTGACGCCGCACATTTCGAGAACGGCGTCATGGTGTTCCTCCTTCGAGATTTCTCCGGCATGGGCGCGGCGTTTAAGATCGACTCTTTGCGGTTGGTCCGGCGGCAGCGGGACCAACCCGCGCTGGTTGAGGAACGCGGCAAGGGCTTGGCCACGGCGGGGGCGATGATACAAAATGTCGCCGGCGTCGAAGAGGACAGCCTTGAGCGTCATCGGTAATCTCCAATCGAAATCGCGGGAAAGCGGACGCGGCCGCACGGCATCGACCCCGCGGGACCGGCCGCGTGAACGGCGGCCGCGGGGCGGGGCGCCGGCGAAAGCGCGCCTCACCCTCGTTGTGCCGGCGGGCCGCCCTTGGCGGCCCACCGGCATTGCCCCAACGGTTACTTCAGCGCCAGGAACAACGACAAGTACGTGTACTTGTGGTCGTAAACGTAGGTCTGATCAATCGGCCACATCTTCAGATCCTCGAAGGGCGGGATGCCGAACTTCTTGACCTGCTTCGCGGCCACGTCGGAGCGGGCGGCGTAATCGCCGTGCACGTTCCAGTACTTGAAGCCCTTCTCCATCATGTAGCGGACGAGCAGCTTCGCCGCGTTGGGATGGGGCGCCCTGTCGGCGATGACGAGGACCGTCGGATAGGACACGCCGAACACCGGCTTCACGTCGTAGGCGGGCCGCGCATCCAGAATCCCCTTCTTGTTCTTGCGGATCTTACTGAATGTGGTGAATCCCACCGGCGGGTTTTTCTGCTTCACGCTGCCGATATTCTTGAAGATCTTCGTCGTCGACCTCAGGAAGGTCGGTTTGTTCTGAAGCATGCGGTAGAGCCACTCCTTGGCGGCGTCGGGCTTGCCCAGCAGCGGGTTCTTCTTGGTCGCCTTTTTCAGCTTCTTGGAATAGGTGATCGGCTTGCCGAACTTTCTCTCGTATTCGGCGGCCATTTCCTTGGGGTGCTGCAAGATGGTCTGGATGACGTTGGCTTGCACGCTCGATTCCAGCGGGTTCGGCATCAGGAACTTGCCCCGCCACTCTTCCCGCGTCAAATCCCAGAGGCTGTCGATGGGCGCGCCGCCGGGATGCTTGGCGCCGTTATAGAACAGGACCCGGCTGCTCCAACGCTGGACCAGGAACGGCTCCTTTTCGGACTTGTCCAACTTGCCCGCGACGCTGTCGGGAACGAAGTTCCAGACCATTTTGCGCGGCAGGAACTCGTTCAGCAGCAGCGGCGTTGCGTTGTTGAAGAGCACGTCCACCTGGTAGATCCGGGCCTTGTGCTCGCGCCGGAACTTCTCCAGTTGGATGGCGGAGGCGATGTCGTGGCCGACGACCTTGACCCCGAACTTCTTTTCGAATTTCTTCTGCAGCTTGAAGATGCGCGAGGACACGGAATAGATCACCACCTTGCCTTCCTTGCGCGCGGCCGCCTCGATGGCCTTCCAATCCTGTTTCATCGGCGCGAACTGGCCGAGCTGCGCCTTCTTCAACCACTCGGATTGTTCGTCCGCTTGTGCAATCCCGGCGCCAAGGGCGATCACCCCCGCCGCCAGGAGCGGCACCATCAAATGTCGTACTTTCATGTCTCCCTCCTATGTCTTTACGGTTTACGCACTGTACACACTCGTTCAAGCGGACGGATTCAACCCGTCCGCCCGCCATCGGCCATCCGGGACGCGGCTTCCCGCCGGCTGCCGCCCTCGGGCGGCAGCAGCTCTCCACTGGCCCCGTCGTAGATGTTTATGGCCGCTGGGTCGAACCCGACCCATACCGACTGGTCCATTTTCAGCTCCAGTTGGCGGGTCTCGCGGGCCACCAGGGTCACTTCACCGCGCCTTATGTGCACGATGGTTTCCGGACCGGCGGGCAGCACCGCGTATACCTGGAATTCCACGGCGTCGTCCGCCGGCTCCAGCGAAAGCATCACGTCTTCGGGTCTGGCGCCGACGAACACCTTTGCATTCGGCGGCGCCCCGGGCGCCGGAAGCGTAAAGTCGCCGACCTCGAAACGCGCCCGCCCGTCGCCCAGCGTCCGCGCCGCAAGCAGATTGATGCGCGGCATGCCGATGAACCCGGCGACGAAGACGTTGGCCGGCTGGCGGTAGATCTGGCCGGGGGGCGCCATCTGCTGGATGCGGCCTTCGTTCATCACCACGACGACGCTGGCCATGGTCATGGCCTCGCTCTGGTCATGGGTCACATAGACCGTGGTGGCGCCGGTATCGTGGTGGAGGCGTTTCAGTTCCGAGCGCATGTCCATGCGCAAGCGCGCGTCCAGATTGGACAGCGGTTCGTCCATCAGAAACACCGGCGGCCGGGTGGCGAGCAGGCGGGCCAGGGCGACCCTTTGTTGCTGTCCACCCGACAGTTGCGAGGGATAGCGCTCCCCCAACCCGCCCATCGCCAGGTCGTCAAGCACCGTGGTGACGCGCGCCTCGACTTCCTGACGGGGAAGTTTTTGCACGCGCAGCCCGAAGCCGATGTTGTCCTTGACCTTCATGTGCGGCCACAGGGCGTAGCTCTGGAACACCATGCCCACTCGGCGATCGCCGGGGGGAACGGAAATGCCGCGGGGGGCGGAGAAAACGACGTCCCCGCCGATCGAGATTTCGCCTTCGTCGGGAGTCTCGAGACCCGCCAAAGAACGCAGCAGCGTCGTCTTGCCGCAGCCCGACGGCCCCAACAGCACCAGGAACTCGCCCGGTTCAACCGTCAGGCTCAACCGGTCCAGGGCCACGACCTTGCCGAACCTCTTGGTCAGATCCCGTATCTCTATTGTCGCTTCCATGGACAGCCGTCCCCAATTCCCGTTCGGTTCAACCGCTTCTTTCGCGCAAGCGCGCCAAGCGCCCCTTGCCCAGACGCCAGACGAGATACTGACCGGCGAGGGTGAGGACCGTCACCAACAGTATGAGCGCATTGCCAAGCTGCACTTGGTCTTCCTCGGCGTAGCGAAAGCCGACGGTCATGAGCACCCGGGTGGATGGCGTAATGAGGAGTATGATCAGCGACAACTCCCGCATGACGCCGACAAAGCTCACCAGCATCCCCGCCACCAAGCCCGAGGTCGCCAGCGGCAAGACGATCTGCCGGAAACGCCGCATCCACGACGCGCCCTGGATCTCGGCCGCTTCCTCCAGTTCTCGTCCGATTTGGGCGACGGCGGCGGTGCCCGTGCGCACGCCGTAGGGAAGCCTGTTGACGACCGATATCAGCACCAGCAGGGTGAAGGTGCCGTAAAGCGCCGGGATCGGCCCGCGCGCCTCCGCGAACAGGCTCAAATACATGGCCGCGAAGGCGATGGCGGGAAACAGAAACGGGGCGAAGGAGATCTGGTCCAGCAGCTTTGCTATCCATCCGCCCCGATCGCGAACCACGATGTAGCCGATGATGAGTCCGACCACCGAGCAAATCGCCGCCGAGATGAACGCCAGTTTCAGCGTGATCCAGGTGGCGCCAAGGATGACGTCATTGCGCACCAGTCCCGGCTCGCCCTCGGCCAGCTCCGGGTCCGACTCACCGATCCAGTAGTGAAGCGTCAAGTTGTCGAACCCGTAAAACCCGTCCACCAGCATCAGCGTCTGATAGCCCAGCAACAGGAGCGGGAAGACCGCCACTGCCAGCGCCACGGCGGCGGTGGCGCCGAATATCGGCCAACGCCAATTCCGCAACCGCGTCAGTTGCCCCTTGAACCCCTTGCCGCCGATGGTTTCGAAGCGGTTCAGATTGCCGCCGAGAACGCGGGAACTGGCATACACGGCCAGGGCCGTGATGGCGATCAGCACCAACGCCAGTATGTAGCCCAGCGCGTCCAGTCCCTGGTTGAGGGTCGAAAAAAGCCGGGTCGCCAGGGTCGCGTACTGCACCGGCTGTCCGAGCAGGAACGGCAGGGCGAAGGTGCCGATGGTCTTGCCGAAGGTGAGGATGGCGGCGGCGGCGAAGGCCGGCGCGACGATGGGGAAGGTGATCTTGCGCAGGATGGTCCAGCGCGAGGCGCCGAGAAGCTCCGCGCTTTCCTCCAACTGTGAATCGAGACTGGCCAGGGCGCCGCAAATCAGGAGAAAGGCGAAGGGGAAATAGTGTATCGTCATGGTGATGATGATCGGCGTCGGCCCGTAGGAGAGCCATTCGGGCGGCCCGAAGCCGAGGACGGTTTCGTACAAACCGGGTAACCCTCCGATCCTGGGGCTCTTGAACAGGGTCTCCCAGGCCAGGGCTATGGCGAAGGAAGGGACGACGTAGGGAACGATGAGGAGCGGCCGCAGCCAGCTTGTGCCCGGCATGTCCGTCCGCGTCACCACCCAGGCCAAAACGCCCCCCAGCAGCAGCGCGAACACGGCCGCGAACAGCCCCGTGAACAGGGAATTCGCCAGCGGCTCGAACAGCATCGCATTCGACGAGGGTCCGGAAAACGCCTCCATCCAATGAAAACCCGTGACCTCGCCCTCGACCGCCGCCGGGGAGAGGCGCCGGTCGCCCTCGCCCCAGGTAACGGTCCGCCAAATGAGCTGCGCCAGCGGTACCAGGACCAGGTACACCAAAACCGCCAGCAACGCGATGGAGATCAGGAACTGCGGCGAGGGCGCGCGCGCGCGCCGGCATCCGCTCCGGCACCCAACGGATCACCCCGTAGAGAACGGCCTTCGCCGACATCTGGGCGGCGGAGCACGCCAACACCAGGGCTAGAAGCCCGCTCCGCGGTGTCAGCAGTGCCGCTCCGGCGACGACGACTTCTGCGTTGATCCACGGAAGGATGCCGCCGACAGCGACGGTCGCCGCCGCTCCTAGCACAATGGTGGCATCCATCAGAAACCTCCTGGGAACGTAGTCATCCGCATGGGAGCCACCGCGACCACGTACTCCCTTGGGGTAATGCCGTGGGGACGACACGCGCGCACCATCAGCCAGAAGCTCACGCCCATCAGCAGGTGAGCGATGTCGATGTGGTTGAGCCAGGGCCCGATGGAGAGCCCTGCTAGAAACACCGCCGCCGTCAGAATGGAGAGGGAGAGGCCACCCACGACCCAACCAGATCCGGGGTGTCCGCGACGAAGCGCCATCGCCTCCACACCAATCACCGGCAGCAGGCCGGCCGCCATGTTCACCACCAGCAGCAGAATCTCGGGACCCAACGCGACATTACCAGCCAAGAACACCAAGAACTGCATCCGGAATACCCGATCGAAACGGCGTCTCAGGCGCTCCGGGGCA
>JACZQV010000149.1 GCA_022545545.1 Pseudomonadota bacterium | reverse complement strand
GCTGTGATCGAATGTGGGCGACGATGAGGGGACGATGACGGCGGATGCGGAACGGCTCGAGAGGGCGATCGCCGGGTTCGACGCCTTCAACGGCGCCGACCCCAACACCGAGACCTCCGAGGGCGAGGAGCACCCGAAGGAGCTCCTTTACGCCAAGCGCATGACCGGGTGGCTCGACAAGCTGGCGCCCGACGCGTCCGACGCCCTTCGCCTCGCCGTCCGCTGCCAGCATATCGGGCGCTGGTCGATCCGGCGCGATGAATACCCCGAAGGGGTCAAGGGATACTTTCAGTGGCGCGGGGCGCTGGCCGAGTTCCACGCCCAGACCGCCGGCGGCATCATGGGCGAGGTCGGCTATGACGCCGGCGCCATCGCCAGGGTCCAGCAGCTGGTGCGCAAACACAAGCTCAAGACCGACCCCGAAACCCAGCTTCTCGAGGACGTCGCCTGCCTGGTGTTCCTGGAAAACTATTTCGCCGAATTCTCCAGGAAGCACGACGACGCGAAAGTCATCGGCATCCTCCAAAAGACCTGGGCCAAGATGTCGCCGAGGGGCCACGGGGAGGCCCTGAAGCTGAAGGACGCACTCCCTCCCGACCGCCGCCAACTGATCGAGGAGGCGCTCGGGGAGTAGCGCCTTACACGGTCCCTTCAACGCCCCCCGATGAAGCGTGGAACCGGCCCCGGGAGCCGGGGTCGGCTTTCGCCGCCCGCTTAGAGATATTCCCCATAGAATCAATTATTTACGAGAATAACTGGAGTGTGTAGATTGACTCCGCGTTGCCGCCGGGCCATCATGGCCGAGGGCGCCGGCGTGGGGTTGCCGGCGACCGCCGGGAGACAAAGAATAGCCGCCCGCCCCCGCTTTCGGGGGCCATTGCCAGGGAGAACGCGATGCAAGTGATCGATACGGATTCCCACCTGCGCGAGGAATGGTTCCTCGACGAGGTCTACGATCTCGAGGGCGAATTCGCCCGGTACAAGCCGAAGCGGGTGGGCGACGGGCGCTTGATCGATTCGAAGTTCGAATACGAATTCTATCCCTGGAGCGACGACCACAAGAAGGCCTTCGACCATATGTGGATCTATCACCCCGAGCGGAAGTGGCTGGGCGGTAAGATCGCCGAGTTGCAAAAAGGCGGTTGGGACATGGAGGAGCGCCTGGTCCACAACGAAAGGGCCGGCATCGACAAGCAGTTTCTTTTCCCCACCGGCATCAGCACGCCGGCGCTCAAGGAAGGCCCGCTCGGCGCCGCCCTTGCCAGGTCCTACAACAACTGGGTGCGGGAACTTGTCAGGGGCCATGAGGACAAGCTCTATCCGGTGGCGATCGCGCCGGCCGGGCACCCCGAAGCGATGGCCGACGAGTTGCGCCGCTGCGTCAAGGAACTGGGCTTCAAGGCGGGGCATCTGGTGCCCCACTCCAACACCCGGACGCTGGATGACGAGGCGTTCTTCCCCTATTACGAGGCGGCGGAGGAGCTAGGCGTGCCGCTCTTCGCCCATCCCAATTCGCGGGGACCGGCCCAGAGCATGTTCAAGAGCTTCTTCCCGATCCACGTCCTCGGCCGGCCGTTCAACTGCGCCATGGCGCTGGTCGGCCTGGTGACCGGCGGCGTGTTCGAGAAGTTCCCCAAGCTGAAGGTGGTGTTCTTCGAGTGCAGCGCCGAGTGGCCGCTTTATTGGATGCACCGGATGGACGACGACTTCGAGTACATGCAGCACGGCTTCTCGGACCTCAAGACGGCGCCGTCGGAGCTGGTGAGGCGGAACTGCTACTTCACCTGCGAGGCCGACGAGGTGCCGATGACCCGGACGCTGGAGGAGATACCGGCGAGCCACATCCTGTTCGCCTCCGACTATCCCCACTTCGATTCGGAATATCCCGATACGGTCAAGCACCTCGCCGCCCGCAAGGACCTCACCGACAAGCAGGCGCAGATGATCCTCGGCGAAAACGCGCAAGCGCTGTTGAACCTCTGAGGCCTCAAAGGGATGACGGCAGGGAAGCGGGCGCCTCGGCGTCCGCTTTTTTCGGTGTGTCCGCCATGGCGATTGCCGCTTTGGCCCCGCGCTTCTACCAGTGGCGGCGCATTTCCCTGGCCCTGTCCCCGTGCGGTCCGTATTCTTGGCCGCCGGACCGCCATCCGATCCACCACAGGTCATCAGCCCCATGGCCCCGCGCCGCGTCGTCACTCTTCTGCCTTCGGCCACCGAGATCGTCTGTGCGCTCGGCGGCGGCGATCGCCTCGTCGGCCGATCCCATGAGTGCGACTTCCCCGAGTTCGTGCGCTCGCTGCCGCCGTTGACGGCGCCCAAGTTCGACATCGACGGCACCAGCTATCGGATCGACGAGCGCGTGAAGGCGATCGTCGAGAACGGGCTGGCGCTCTACCGGGTCGAGGGAGAGCGGCTGCGCGCGCTTCGCCCCGACCTCATCATCACCCAGTCCCAGTGCGAGGTCTGCGCCGTCAGCGAAAGGGAGCTCATGGACGTCGTCCGCGACTGGCTCGGCACGCGCCCGGACATCGTCAGCCTCAGCCCTGAGACCCTCGCCGACGTGTTCAAGGATATCGGCCGTGTCGCCGCATCGCTCGGCTTGGCCGCCGAAGGGCAAGCGCTGGTCGATGACATCGAAGGGCGCATGGCGGCGATCGCCGAGAAGGCGAGATCCTTGGATGTGCGGCCGACGCTCGCCTGCATCGAGTGGATCGATCCGCTGATGGGGGCGGGCAACTGGATGCCGGAACTCGTCGAGTTGGCGCACGCCGCCAACCTCTTCGGCGAGACCGGCCGGCATTCGCCGTACCTCGATTGGGCGGCGCTCTCGGCCGGCGATCCCGACGTGATCCTCATTTGCCCCTGCGGCTTCGACATCGACCGCACGTTGGCCGAGATGCCGGCGCTGGCGGCGCGTCCCGGGTGGCGGAAGCTCCGGGCCGTACGCGAGGGCCGGGTCGCACTCGCCGACGGCAACCAGTACTTCAACCGGCCGGGCCCGAGGCTCGCCGAATCCCTCGAGATCCTGGCCGAGATCCTTCACCCCGAGGCCTTCGATTTCGGCCATGCCGGGACCGGCTGGCGGCCCTACATTTGAGCCCGGCCGCGAAGTCCTCGCGGCCCCACTCACGCCATCAGGGCGGACAATCCCTCAAACCTTCGGCACCGTGACGCCGATCATGCAGTCGCGGGTGACGAGGGCGGCCAAGGCGTCCTCGTCCATGGCTTCGGTGCCATCGGGTCGCATCGGCAGGACGAGATAGCGCATGTCGGCGGTCGAATCGTGCACCCTGACCTCGACGTTTTCCGCCAGTTCGGTGCCGAACTCCTTCAGCACGGCGCGTGGCTCCCTGACCGCGCGCGCGCGGTACTCCCGGCTCTTGTACCACGACGGCGGCAGGCCGAGGACCATGCGCGGGTAACACGAACAAAGGGTGCAGACGATGACGTTGTGCGCCTCGGGCGTGTTTTCCACCACCACCAGCTCGGTCGCATCGAACTCGCAGCCAAATTCCTCGGCCGCCGCGGTGCCGTCGGTGAGCAGGCGCTGGCGATAGGGGGGATCGGTCCACGCCCGGGCGACGATCCTGGCGCCAATCGCCGGCGTGATCGAATCGCGGCGCTCGATGGTGGCGCGGATTTCATCGCCGGTGACGATGCCCTTCTCGACCAGGAGCTCCTCAATCGCCAGGCCGAGGAACTGGTAGTAGCCGTGAATCTCCTCGTCCTTCTGGAACTCATCCGCTGCGTGGTCGTGTGAGGTTCGTTCGGTCATCTCGTTGCTCCCGCGTCGTCCGGTTCCAGCCAGTGGTGATAGATGTCGATGTCGACCGTGTCCCGAAGCTCGCCGTCATAGTCGGGCCAGATGTCGCGTTGGCGGAAGCGGACTTCGTAAAGGGTCTTTTCCGGCAGGCCGGGCTGGCCGTAGGCGAGGCCCTCCGGGTTGGGAAAGTCGCCGAAGATTCGCCTCACCACGCCGCATTTGCCGCGGATATAGACCGGGGTGCGGATATGGCCCGGCGGGGAATCGGCGCGCACCCGCACGTGATCGCCGGGGGAGTATCTGTCGCTCATGCTTCCGTCTTCTCCTCCGCCTCGCCCATGCGGGCGCGGATCTCGGCGATCTTGGCGTCGATCTCGTCCTGGCTCAAAATGCCCTTCTGCAACAACAGCCGGGTCACGGCGGCGGTCCAGCGCTCGTAATAACCGAGCGTCTGGTAAACCTCCTCGCCCAGCGATTCGATGGCGAGACGGCGCTCGTCCCGGCTCAGGATCCGCCGCTTGTCGTCACCGAGCAGCACGTTGATGGCGTCGATCCGCTTTTCCCAGAAGGTCGCCGCGTGGGGTTCGGTATCCACCGGCCCTGCCGGCAAGCCTCCGATGTCATGGGGTGCGCGCATCTCTCGTCTCCCTTGGCGTACTCCGCCCCGGATTATTCCACATACGGCGCCGTCTGCAAACCGGGCGAAGCCCGGAGGTCAACGCCGTTTCCGCAGCCATTCCTTTCGCGCCCGGCGCAAGACTTCCGCCTTCTCCTTGGCGCTCAGGAACTCGCCGACGGCGCCGAGGCTCCGAAACGCCTCCTCCCTGATTTCACCGGTGTTCCATATGGCGGCGATGATCAGCCAGTAGTAGGCGAGACCAAAATCACGGGGCACGCCGAGGCCGGCGGCGTACAGGCCGCCGAGGATCGCTTGCGCCGCCGTGTGGCCTTGCATCGCCGCCTCGCGGTACCAGCGCGCGGCCTTCTTGAGGTCCCGCTTTATGCCTTGGCCCTGGCCGTACATCTCGCCGAGATAGAATTGGGCCTTGGGATCGCCCTTTTCGGCGAGCGGCTTGAATTGGCCCAAAGCGGCGGCGTAATCGGCGCGCTGGTAGGCGGCGACGCCTTCTTCCATGCCGGCGGAGGCCGGGGTCAATGATCCGACCAACAGCATCAGGGCTGCCAATGTGCGACGCATGGTCCGTCCATACATGCGAATTCGGCATCGATGCAACGAAAACCTCGGTGCAACGAAAACCTCATCGGGCCCGTCCTGGGCTTGCAAGGCGGCGCCTTCCCGGCCGCAACCCCGAAAAGCGGGTTATGCTCGGGTCCGGGATTGGATTAATGTCCGATCATGCGCCCAAGCCCAGGGTCCGTCTAACTCATAGCAGCGGGCAGACAGGTGCGGGACATTTAGGCCCCGCCGCGGCGTCGAGGGAGGCGACATGTATCGGGGGAACCGACTGAAACAGCAACTCAGCGATGGCGGCAAGGCGCTTGGCTGCTGGCTCCAGATGGCGAGTGCGCCGGCGGCGGAGATCATCGGCCAGGCCGGCTTCGACTGCGTCATCATCGACAACGAACACGCGCCCGGCGATGTGGTCATGGCGATCTCCCAGATGCGGGCGCTCGCGGCCTCGCCAGCGACGGTGCTGGTCCGGGTGCCGTGGAACGACCTGGTCCATATCAAGCGGACACTCGACGCCGGCGCCGAGGGGGTGATGATCCCCTACATCAATAGCGCCGAAGAGGCCCGCGCCGCCGCCGCTGCCTGCTTCTACCCGCCGGCCGGAAACCGCGGCGCCGCGCTCGGCGCCATCCGCGCCGCCGATTACGGGCGTGCGCGCGAGGAATATCTCGCCACCATCAACGACAACCTCTTCATCATCCTCCAGATCGAGACGGCGAGAGCGATCGAGGCCATCCCCGAGATCGCCGCTGCGGAAGGCGTCGACATGCTGTTCCTCGGTCCGACCGACCTCTCGGCCGACATCGGCAAGCTCGGGCAGGGCTCCGATCCGGAGCTCCTGGCGCTGATCGAACGGGCGGAGGCGGCGATCAAGGCGAGCGGCAAGCTCATGGGGACCATCGCGTACGCCGGCTCGAGCCTGGACGAGATAAATGCGCGCGGCTACGACTTGGTGATGGCGACGAGCGA
>JACZQV010000044.1 GCA_022545545.1 Pseudomonadota bacterium | reverse complement strand
ACGCGGCATTGCTGGATCAGGGTTGCCCCCATTGTCCAATATTCCCCACTGCTGCCTCCCGTAGGAGTCTGGGCCGTGTCTCAGTCCCAGTGTGGCTGATCGTCCTCTCAGACCAGCTACGGATCGTTGCCTTGGTAGGCCGTTACCCTACCAACAAGCTAATCCGACGCGGGCCCATCCTTCAGCGATAAATCTTTCCCCCGGAGGGCGTATACGGTATTAGCCACAGTTTCCCGTGGTTATTCCGAACTGAAGGGCAGGTTCCCACGCGTTACTCACCCGTCCGCCACTAGAGTGACCGGCCGAAGCCGGGCTCCCGTTCGACTTGCATGTGTTAAGCATGCCGCCAGCGTTCGTTCTGAGCCAGGATCAAACTCTCAAGTTGACTTTCTCGGACGCTCGCGCGTCCGAAACTTGAGCCCGATCACAAGCACAACGAAAGAAGTTCGTGCGCCTGCGAACGGGTGTGTTACGACAACACACCGCCGCCTGCGCATCCCTTCCGTATTCACAATGCCAAAGAGCTAACCGCACCACAAGCCGGCCACAGAAACGGCCGAACCCCGTGCGGCTGGAGCGTGCTTATACGACCATGTACAGGGGCCTGTCAAACCCTTTCGGGAGCCCCCTGAAAGGGCGCGACAGCCCCGCCGCTTGACCGCCTCCCGGGCGGCGCGGCGCGGGCCAAAAGCACGCCGGTCCAGCAAGTGCGGACGGGCGTTCGCCTCGGCCCGCCATCAGGAAACATATAGGGTCATGAACGCCAAAGTCCAGGCGGAGACGCCCCGCCAACCCGCCTCCGGCGCGATTTGGCGCCCCGTTGCGGTAGGTGGCGGCGTCCCCTCCCGGCCCGTGCGGGTCAAGGCGGTTGACGCGCGAAGCCGAGCGTGAGACGGTCTGAGTGCTCGTACCAAGGCATAACAGAAACGGTCCGTTACCGATCCGGGGGCTGGGGCAGTGGCTAAATTTCCCTTTGCGCGAACCGGGCCGCTCCTGCTTGCGGCGCTATGGTTCCTCGCGGCTTGCGCCGACACCGCGGAGATGACGCCCTCGAGCAAATCCCCGGCGGGCGAGGCGCAGGAGCCGAGCTTCGCCCAGTTCACCGACATCCCCATACCCGCGGCGGCCAAGCTCGACCTCGACAAGACCCTGATCCTCGGCGCGCGCGAGGCCTGGGTCGGCCGCCTGGCGATCACCACCTCGGCCTCGGCGACCGAGCTTTATGACTTCTATCACCGCGAGATGCCGCGGTTCGGCTGGTCGGTGCTGACCCTGCTGCGCGGCGCCACCAGCGTGCTGAGCTACGCCCGCGCCAACCGCATCGCCACGGTCCAGATCACGGGCTCGACGCTCGGCGGCGCCCGGGTCGACCTCACGGTCTCGCCGCGGGAGCCAACGAAGGCGCCGTCCCGTTAAATTCAAGGCCCGCGCCAGGGTCGTGAACAAGACCCGCGCGGCCCGCGCGCCCTCAGTCCCGGATGTCCTGCAAGAACCACTCGGTCGGGACCTCGTGGCCCAATCCCTTCTCCTTGGCGAGCTCGTAGACCCGCCCGGCGACGGCGAAGAACTGGGCGCCCTGCAGATTGCCGCGCTCCGAATAGGTGATCTCGGAATCGGAAGTGCGCCCGCGGTTGGCGCCGCCCAGGAGATCGGCGAAGGTGATGACGCGGTCCTCGAGGATGACGCCGTGGCCCCTCTTGCCACGCCGCTTCATCTTGAAACCGGTGTCGCGCTCCGGCAGGGCGGCATAGGTCAGGTATTCGTCCGCGAGGCCGTATTGGGGCAGGCCGTCGGGCGCCGGCGCGTTGCCGAAACGCAAGTAAACGTCGATGCGCGCGCACGTCGCCTCGTCGGGCCGCCCGCCGCCGCCGCCGACATTGGTGATATGGGCGCCGGGCTCGAGCCAGGCGCCGTTCAGCACCGGCACCGCCGAATCGGTGCACCCGGCGACGATATCGGCGCCCTCATAGACGCCTCTGGCGTCATCCAGCACCTCGACCTCGATCCCGTACTTCTCCGCCATCTCGGCGCCGAAGGCCTCGCGGTTGGCCGCCGTCGGGCTGAACACCTTGAGCTTCCTGATGTCGCGCACGCAACTGAACGCCTCCATGTGGCTCCTGGCCATGCCGCCCGAGCCCAGCATGCCGACGACAGAGGCGTCCTTGCGCGCCATGTACTTGACGCCGATGCCGCCGTCGGCGCCGACGCGCATGTGCTGGATGATGCCGTCGTTCAGCATCGCCAGGGGCTCGCCGGTTTCGATGTCGATGAGGAAGATCAGGCCGCAGAACTTGCCGGGCTCGACACAGTATTTCTCCTGGGTCACGGCGCCTTCGTAAGTTTGCTCGTAGATGATGTCCGATTTCATGCGGATGGCGAAGTAACCGGCGACCGAGCCTCCTTCCATGGTGCCCCACTGGAAGACCTTGCCCGGATCCGAGGTCGGGATCTGCAGATCGATGCGCGGCCGGCAGACCGCCTCCTTGCTCACCAATTGGGAATAGGTGACCTCCAGCGCGGCGATGGTGTCCTTCATGGTCAGGACCTGGGCGACGTCATCGTTATTGAGAAACAGGGTCACGGTCCCCTCCCATAATTTCCGTTGGTTTCCGTCAACGCCTGAGAACCTTGCCGCCGAGCCCTTCGCGGCCCTGCCAGCCTTCGCGCTCGAGCGCCGGCACCGGGTCCTCGGCCAGCGGATAGCCGAGGCAGAGATAGGCGATGAACGACCAACCCTCGGGCACCGCCAGATCGCTCGCCACGGCGGCGGGGTCGAGGATCGAGAGCCAGCCGACGCCGATGCCGCGCGCCCGGGCCGCGAGCCAAAGCGTGTGGACCGCGAGCACGGCGGAATAATCGAGGGTCTCGGGCATGGTGCGCCGCCCGAGCCCATGGCCCGCTTCCGTCGCGTGATCGGCGAAGACGGCGAGATGCACCGGCGCTTCCTTCAGGCCCTGAAGCTTGAGGCGGGCATAACGCCCCCGCCGCGATCCGGCGTACCCGGCAAGGGCGTCGCGGTTGCAGCGCTCGAAATTGGCGGCGATCGCCGAGCGGCGTTCGGGATCGTCGACCGTCACCAGCCGCCAGGGCTGGCTGTTGCCGACCGAGGGCGCCAGGGTCATCAGGCGCAATAGCTCGTCGAGCACGCCGTCGGGCAAAGGATCGGGGCGGAACCGCCGGACATCCCGGCGCCAGATCAGGAGTTCCTCGAGCCTGGCGGCGAAATCATCGTCGAACCGGGGCGGCGTGTCGCCGGCCTTCGCCGCCGCCCCCTTCGCGGTGCCCCCTCCGGTCATTTCCATCCCGCGCGAGACCCCTTCAAGCGAAGGCATAGGCGCCATAGCCCACCACTTCGTGCCTGGACCCAGCGGTGTCGCCGGAGTTGCGAAGATCGAGGGTCTTCGCCGTCAAGCCGTGGCGGCCGGCAGCCAGCAGAATGCCCCTGATCGGCACCCGGCCGCAGGCGTGGTCATGGCCGATGGCCTCGGGCTCGAGGCCTTCGATCGCCTCAGTGGTGGCGCCGTCGAGCCGGCGCGCCGTGTCGTAGTCGTGATAGTGGCTGAGATCGGAGCTGACGACGATCAGGGTCTCGGGCCCGCCCCACAACAGATCGAGGAGTTCCGCCGTCTCTTCCGCCGTCGCCTCGCCGGCGACGAACGGCACGATGGCGAAGTCGGTGAGCACGGATTGCAGGAACGGCAACTGCACCTCGAGGCAATGCTCCTGATGGTGGGCGGAATCGAGGATTTGCACCGTCGGTAGCGTCAACGCCTTTTCGACCGCACTCGCATCCACCGGCACGTCGCCGAGCGGGGTTGCGAACGAATCCCAGCCGACGGCGGCGAACCCTTGGATGGCGACCCGATGGCACGGCCCGATCAGCACGACGCGCGTAATCCGCTCGCTGGCGCAAGCGATGGAGGCGTAGGCCGCGGCGGCGATGGGACCGGAATAGACATATCCGGCATGGGGCGCGATCAGGGCCTTCGGCGCCGGCCCCTCCTCGCGGGTGACGGCGGCAAGATAGCGCCTTACCGATTGGCCGAGTTCACCGGCATCGGCGGGGTAGAACATGCCGCTCACGGCGGCGGCGCGGGTGCCGCCCATCGAACACTCCTCCCTCGGCGCGAGAGTCGCCGTCGAGGGGGGAAGTCTACCTTCAAACATCGCGCCTTTGAAGCGGCCCCGGTACTTAAACGGGCGGCACCGCCTGCCCACATAAAGGGGAACGGCCGGGGCCGGGCCGCCACAATGTGTGGGAAACATGTCCGATCAAGCCTTCACCGTGCCGGGACGGTTTTGGCACAGACTCGATGACGGGCGGATCCAGTGCGATCTCTGCCCCCGCTACTGCCGGCTGCGGGACGGTCAGCAGGGCCTTTGCTTCGTGCGCAGGCGATCAGGCGATGGCATCGTCCTTACCACCTACGGGCGCTCCAGCGGCTTCTGCGTCGACCCCATCGAGAAGAAGCCCCTGAATCACTTCCTGCCGGGCACGCCGGTGCTGTCCTTCGGCACCGCCGGGTGCAATCTTGCCTGCAAGTTCTGCCAGAACTGGGACATCAGCAAGTCGCGCGAGATCGACACCCTGGCCGAGACCGCGGCGCCCGCCGCCGTCGCCCGCGCGGCCCGGGCGCTCGATTGCCGGTCCATCGCCTTCACCTACAACGATCCGGTGATCTTCCACGAATACGCCGTCGACGTCGCCCAGGCGTGCGCCGCGCTCGGCGTCAAATGCGTGGCGGTGACGGCGGGCTACGTCACGCCCGAGCCCCGGGCGGAGTTCTACCGCCACATGGACGCCGCCAATGTCGACCTCAAGGGCTTCACCGAAGCCTTCTACAAAAAGCTCTGCTCGGCTTCCCTGGCGCCGGTGCTCGAGACCCTCGAATATCTCAAGCACGAAACGGACGTCTGGTTCGAAGTGACGACGCTGCTGATCCCCGGCGAGAACGATTCCGACGCCGAGATCGAGGCGATGACCCAATGGGTCGTCGAGCGGTTGGGGCCCGAGGTGCCGCTGCACTTCACCGCCTTTCATCCCGACTGGAAAATGCTCGATACGCCGCCGACGCCCCCCGCCACCCTCAGACGCGCGCGCGACATCGCGATCAAGAACGGGGTGCGCCACGTCTATACCGGCAACGTCCACGATTTTGACGGCCAAAGCACCTATTGCCACGGCTGCGACGCGCGACTGATCGGCCGCGACTGGTATCGGCTGAGCGACTGGCGGCTGACGCCCGAGGGAAGGTGCCAGCGCTGCGACACCGCACTCGCCGGCGTCTTCGAGGAAGCGCCCGGCTCGTGGGGGGCCAAGCGCCGGCCGGTGACGCTCAGCCGCTTCGCGACGGCGTAACCATTCCCTGGTGTTGACTTCGCCCGGCTTGGTCGGCCACCCTAGGCCGCCCCCGCACTCGGCGGCGGCAAGGATTGCGAGGATGGCCGAGCCAGAAATCCCAAACGCGACGGGCGAAGACGCCGAGGCGCCGCTTTGCGCCGCGCCGGACGCGGAGCCGCGTAAGCCAAAGATCGTCCTGCCGCCGGGCGCTTGCGACACTCACGCCCATATCTGCGGGCCGAAATCGGCCCACCCTTATGCGCCTCGGCGCATCTACACGCCGCCCGACGCCTTGCTTGGTGATTATCTGGAGATGCTCGGCACCCTCGGAGTGGAGCGCGCGGTGCTGGTCCAGCCCAGCGTCTACGGCACCGACAACACGGTGCTGATGGAAGCGTTGGCGAAGGCCGGCCCCCGGTGCCGCGCCGTCGCCGTCGTCGATGAAGCGGTCACGGACGCCGACATCGAACGGCTCCATAATGCCGGCGTCAGGGGGCTGCGCTTCAACCTCGTCGATGTCGCCGATCCCTCGGGCGCCATCCCGCTCGGCCCGGTGACGCGCCTCGCGGAACGCGTCAAGCCGTTGGGCTGGCATACCGAGTTCCTGATCCACGTCGATGATTATCCCGGCCTCGATGCCATGTTCGCCGAGTTCCCGACCGAGATCGTCATCGGCCATATGGGCTATATGCGCCCCGGCCGGGACATCGGCGAGGCCGGGTTCGAGGCCATGGTGCGCCTCGCTGGCGCCGGCAAGTGCTGGGTCAAGCTCACCGGCCCTTACCGCATCTCGGCGGGCGATTTGCCCTACGGGGAAGTGACGCCGGTGGCGAGGGCGCTCGTCGAGGCGGCGCCGGGACGGGTCATCTGGGGCACGGACTGGCCCCATGTCATGGTCACCAAACCGATGCCGAACGATGGCGATCTCTGCGATCTTTTGGCCGATTGGATACCCGATCCGGAACTGCGCAAGCGGGTGCTGGTGGACAATGCGGCGCAACTCTACGGGTTCGACCGGCCCTGACAGCGGGGCTGCATCGAACTGCTGACGTTGTCTTTGACCGATCCCGGCAACGAAAGTTTAACCTTACAGAGCCATGATGTAGCGCCGGAGGGCTTCCGATTCATCCGGGGACCGTCACGCTATTTGAACGGGGCATCCCCGCGACGGCACGGTGTTTCACGATTTGGTCCTTGGAAACGGAGTGGAGCAGGAATGTCTGAGTTCAAAGCAGGCCAGGTTCGCGTCCTCGTGGTCGACGGCCAGCGGGGCATGCGCTCGATCCTGCGCCAATTGCTCGCTCAGATCGGTATCGAGGACGTCCTCGAGGCGGCGAACGGAGAGGAAGCCATCGAGATAATCGATCGAGCGGAGCACGCGGAGCCCGACGTCATCATCTGTGACCTCCGTCTCGACAAGGTGGACGGGTTGGAGCTCTGCAACATGTTCCGCCGCGACAAGGACCGCGTCACGCCGATCATTATCGTCACCGGGGAGTCCGACGAATTCCTCCACGAAGTGGCGCGACAGGTCGGGGCGGTCGAGGTGTTGACGAAACCGGTCTCGGCGCCGGATCTCCTGGAACAGATCCAGACGGCGATCGGCTTCGCCGGCAACAAGTGACGCCCTACTCGACCCCGGTGGCGCGGAAGGTTTCTTTCGCCGCCGGGGTGGCCATCGAATCGATGAAGGCTCGCGCCGGCTCCGGTGCGCGGGCGGTTGCCGAGAGCGCCGCCGCATAGGTGGTCGTCTTGCCGATCTCTTCGGGCAGCGGGCCGACCAGCCTGATGCCCTGATCCTCATAAACGCTGATCTCGGGGATCTGGCCGAAGCCGATCTCCTTCGGCGCCTCGCTCGCCGCCAAATGCTTCATCACCTCGGCCCCGGTGGCGAGGCGCGTCGTCTTGGCCGCGACCGCCTCGGCGACGCCGAGGCGCGCCATGAGCTCTTCGATGTAAAGGCCGCTCGAGGCCTGGTTGTAGACCAGTGAATCGGCGTCGAGGATCGCATATTTGAACGTCTCCGCCGTCGAAATGTCGGGCGCATACGCGCCATCGCGGACGACGACGGCGGCCTTGACGCTGCCGATGACGGCGCTGGTCCCGGCGACCACCAGGCCCGTCTCCTCGAACGCCTCCATCGCCGGCACCGGGGCGATGACGACATCGGCCTCGGCCGTGCCGTCCTCGACCTTGCGTTTAAGCACCGGGGCGGTGGCGAAGGTGACGGTTACGATGGCGCCGGTGTCGCGTCCAAACGCCTCGGCGAGGGCGCCGACGCCCCGCTTGACGGCGCCGGCGCTGAGCACCCTGATTTCTTCCGCCCCTACTTTAGATGCCGTTTCCGTCATCCGCCTCCTCCCTGAACCAACCGAATATGCGCCGAATAGTGCCCGGGCGCCCCGCTCTTGCTCACAAGGCCCTTCGGCCTGGATTTCGCCGCGTTAGTTTTCGCGCATCATGGCGCGCCAGTCCCACGGCTTGGTGAAACTGAAGTTCCACAGACCCAGTTTCTGGCGTTTGGCCTCGGCCTCGGCCTTGATATAGACCTCGACCTGTTTCGGCAACGCCAGCGCCCAACCGCTGCGCACCAGGCCACCGGCGACGTCCCGGCCCTTGGCGTCGAAACAGAGGGCGACGACGACGCCATCCACTACCGATTTTTCGCGGCAGGTCAGGCGTTGATCCTTGACGTTGAGCCACAGGTTGCGTCTGGCGGAATGACCGCAGGGGAATTCCTTGTTCTGATACCAACAGGTCTGGCCCAGTTCCGGCGCGTCGATGCCATAGAGCCGCACCCGCTTGCCGGCCAACTCGAATTCATCGCCGTCGATGACGCGCGCTTCGCCCTCGAACACCCCGGCGATGGCGGCGCCGGCGATCATCAGCGACAGGGCGAAAAATAAGAGAACGCGCATCACGACACTAAGTACTAGCCGTCCCTCTCCACCAACAGGATCACCCCGTCGACGCCGGTCACCTTGACGCGGCACCCAGTGGCGAGGTCCTCGCCACCGACCTTCCAGACGGTGTCATCGACGCTGAGTTTGCCGACGCCGTTGACGATCGGTTCCTCCAGGGTGAAGACACGCCCGACATATTGCCGGCCCCGGCGGTTAAGCGCCGGCTGGTCCGTCGCGATCGGCCGGGATCGGACCCACATTCGTCCGGCGACGGCGGCGGCGACCGCGAGGACGGCGAAAACCAGGACCTGCTGTTCCCAGCCGATGCCCGGGAAGAAGAAGACCATGAGCCCGGTAACAACGGCGGCGGCCCCGATAAACAGGAACACGAACACCGGCAGCACCATCTCCAGCACCATGAGAACGCCGCCGAGGATGAACCAGTGCCAAAAGGTGATGCCGTCGAGGGCCGTCATCATCCCAATCCTTCGATCGAGGTTAAGGCGCCTCTTCCGGACTGCCCCGCGGCCCGGACGCGGCGCCTTCATCGCTCGGCTGGCCGCCGCCCGGGCGCGGGCCCCGGCCGCCGGAAGTGCCGCCGCCACCATCGCCGCCACCGCCGCCGAACGCCTCCTTGACCATATCGGCGATGCCGCCGATCGCGCCGATGACGCCGGCGGCCTCCATCGGCATGAAGATGATCTTGTGGTTGGGGGCCGAGGCGATAGCCTGGAGTGAGTCCACATATTTCTGGGCGACGAAATAGTTGAGGGCCTGGATGGAGCCCCCGGCCACGGCATCGGAGACCACGGTGGTGGCCTTGGCCTCGGCCTCGGCCAGGCGCTCCCGCGCCTCGGCGTCGCGGAAGGCCGCCTCCTTGCGGCCCTCGGCCTCGAGGATGGCGGCCTGCTTCTCGCCATCGGCCTTCAGGATTTCCGCTTGGCGCATTCCCTCGGCCTCGAGGATGACGGCGCGTTTCTCGCGCTCCGCCTTCATCTGACGCGCCATGGCCTCGACCAGGTCACGCGGCGGCGAGATGTCCTTGACCTCGATGCGCGTGGCCTTGACGCCCCACGGGGTCATCGCCTCGTCGACCACCTCGAGCAGCCTGGCGTTGATCTTGTCGCGCTGGGACAGCAATTCGTCGAGGTCCATCGACCCCATCACCGTACGCAGGTTGGTCATGGTCAGGTTGAGGATGGAGACCACCAACCGGCTGACTTCGTAGGCCGCCTTGGCGGCATCCAGGATCTGGTAGAAAATCACGCCATCGACGGTGACCATGGCGTTGTCCTTGGTGATCACCTCTTGGGAGGGCACGTCGAGGACCTGTTCCATCATGTTCAATTTGCGGCCGATGCGGTCGACGGCGGGAATGATCAGGTTCAAGCCGGGCTCCAGCGTGCGGGTGTACTTGCCGAACCGCTCGACGGTGAATTCCGTCCCCTGGGGGACCGACTTGACGCCGAGGAAGAGGACGACAACCGCGAGGACGAGGAAGACGATGGCGAATACGGCTAATTCCATGGATCCCTCCAATCACTTCGCGTTACGCCCGGCCCGGCCGGATGATAGCCGATGGCGGCGGCTCCACAATCTCTAAATTCGCCGATGGCGTTTCCCCTGGCGCACCAAGGCATCCGCCGGACGAAAACGCCCTTGGCGGCGGGCGGGCGCCCCCCGCCAAGCGCGGTCAGGCCGCGACCCGCCACTTGATCGAGCAGCCCATGGACGCGATCTGCCCGTCCGGCCCCTTGCCGGTCCTGGCGATCCCGATCATCGCCTCGAGAAGCTCACGCTTGGCGCCCGCGACCGGGGCCTGTTTGGATTCGTCGAGGCGGCCGCGGTACTGCAGCTCGAGATCGGCATTGAAGCCGAAGAAGTCGGGGGTGCAGATGGCGTCGTAGGCCCGCGCCACTTCCTGGGACCTGTCGATCACGTAGGGGAAGTGGAGGGCGTGGGCCTCGGCGAAGCGCTTCATGTTCTCGAAGCCGTCCGCCGGAACGGCCTCGGTATCGTTCGGCATGATGCCGACGGCGCCGATGCCCTCGGCCTCGAGCGCCTTGGCGTCGGCGACGATTCGGTCGATCACGGCCTTGACGTAGGGGCAGTGATTGCACATGAAGATGACGAGCGTCCCGTTCTCTCCCCGGACATCGGCCAGGGTGTAACGGCGTCCGTCCACGCCCTCGAGATCGAAGTCGATGGCCTTTAAGCCGAACTCACAGATCGGGGGACTTACGACAGCCATTCTCGCCTCTCCTGAAATTCATTCACTGTCCTCGCGTCCCGTCGCCTCGCTTAGAATAACGGATCGCACCGGCATATTTCAATCCCATCGGCCAGATGCGCGATCCGGCGCTTCAGAGATTGAGGGCCTTGAGCTGACCGGGCGGGTAGCGTTCGCCCAGGGCGGCGCCGGGCGGGATGGCCTCGCCGAGCCGGGCGACGTCGGCATCGTCGAGCGTGATATCGGCGGCCTTGGCGTTCTCTTCCAGATGGCCACGGCGCATGGTGCCGGGGATGGGGACGATGAAATCGTGCTGGGCCAGCACCCAGGCGAGGGCGAGCTGCGCCGGCGTACAGCCCTTGGCCCCGGCCATCTCCTCCAACACCTCGAGCAGCTTGACGTTGTGTCCGATATTCTCGTCCTGGAACCTCGGCATGTCCCGGCGCCTGTCGTTGTCGGCAAGCACATCCAGGCTCTTGATCGTCGCGGTGAGGAAGCCCCGCCCCAACGGGCAATAGGCGACATAGCCGATGCCGAGCTCCCGGCAGGTCGGCAGCAGTTCGTCCTCGGCGAACCGGGTCCACAGCGAATACTCCGTCTGCAGGGCGGCGATCGGGTGGGTCCCATGGGCGCGCCGCAGTGTCGCCGGCGCCGCTTCGCACAGGCCGAGATGGCGGACCTTCCCCGCCTCCACCAGCCGCGCCAGCGCCCCCACCGTATCCTCGATCGGCGTGTTGGGGTCGATGCGGTGGACGTAGAAGTGGTCGATGACGTCGACACCCAGCCGCTCGAGGCTGGCGTCACAGGCCTGGGCGACATATTCGGGCCGTCCGTTGACCTCGCGCCTGCCGTCGGGATGACGGATGTTGCCGAATTTGGTGACCAGGATGACCTTATCCCGCCGCCCCTTGAGGGCCCGGCCGACGAGTTCCTCGTTCTTGCCGTTGCCATAGGCGTCGGAGGTGTCGATGTAGTCGACCCCGAGATCGATGGCGCGGTGGATGGTGGCGATGGCCTCGTTCTCGTCGGGTTCGCCATAGATGCGGGTCATGGGCATGCACCCCAAGCCAATGGCGGATGTCTCGAGCGAGCTGCCCAGCCAGCGTTTCTTCATTTTGTCCCTCCCCTTTTCTCATGGCCCCGGCGAAGCGTGGCACGCGTTCCCCGGACCGGTCAAGCGGCATCCGGCCCCAATGTCGCAATCCGGCTCAAGCGCGGGAAAGATGCTATTCTTCGCCATTACCCTACCGTGCCGAGGGAGCGCGCACATGTTTTACCAAACCAAGGACCACCACGGACTGCCCCACGACCCGTTCAAGAGCTGTCTCGTCCCCCGCCCGATCGGCTGGATCTCGACGCTGAATCGCGATGGCGTCGTCAACCTCGCGCCCTACAGCTTCTTCAACGGCGTCTCTACCAACCCGCAGATGGTCATGTTCTCGAGCGGCGGCCCCAGGACGGCCAACCCCAAGGACACCATCACCAATTGCGAGGAGACCGGCGAATTCGTCGTCAACCTGGCGACCTGGGAGTTGAGGGAGCAGATGAACCGGACCAGCGCGACGCTGCCGCCCGGCGCCGACGAGATGGCGTTGGCCGGGCTCGAGGCCGAGCCTTCGGTGCTGGTCAAGCCGCCGAGGGTGAAGGCCTCGCCGATCCATCTCGAATGCCTGTACCATCAGACGGTGGACCTGCCGACCCCCGATCCCGAGCGGCGCAACGGCGTCGTCATCGGCCGCGTCATCGGTATCCATATCAGCGACGACGTGTTGACCGACGGCATGGTGGATCTGACGAAATTCAAACCCATCGCCCGGCTCGGCTACATGGACTACACCAGGGTGGACCTAGTATTCACCATCGCGCGGCCGGATTAGCGCCGCCTGCCTGCGCGAAGCCGTCGCTTCGCTACGGCGAAGGCAGGCCGGGGTCATCCGCGGCCCCGGCCGCCCCACCGGCGCTCTTAAGCGCCCCCTCCCACGCCCTTGGCGGCGCCCATAGCCCGGCGCGTTACCGCGCCCATGACCGCGTGCATGACCGCGCCGATGACCGCGCCTTTTGCCACGTGCCGCCAAATGCCCCCGGCAGTGGTGAATCCCGCCCATAAAGACGGGACGAAGGTTAAATCAGGGGAATAATAAGTAATTATCTCAAATTTTAGATATATTGTAAGTATTTATATCAGGTTAACTTAAGAAGCATAAATATAATCAGTTTTTTATTAACGGTTTTTATAGTTTTAAAGAGTTTAATGGCGGGTGTTCTTAATTTTTATTATCAGGAGGACCCCGTGGCTAGATACATTTGCGCCCGCTTAGGGCTCGGCGCCCTGGCGGCATTGACGACCTTTCTGTTGGCATTGGCGGTCTTCCCGGTCGCGTCTTGAACTTCCTCAACGCCGCGCGTCAAGGGCAATAAGAAGACCTCCTGAACCTGAACCTGGCTGTCACCGCGCCGCCCCCCGGCAAAGTCCGGCGGCGGCGCATTTTTTTTGCCTGCCCCGGATCGATTGGGCTTCCGCCGCAAGCCTGGCGCCGCCGCCGGGTTGATGTTGATAATGTCGTATACTCTGATCTCGGCGAGACAACGCTTCCAAACCACTATCCGGCAATATGGCCGGCAATATGGGGGGTCAAAGATGACGACCACGAGACAAGGCGGCTGCGCTTGTGGCGCCGTTCGTTACGTATTCGAAGGCGATCCATTATTCACCCATGCTTGCCATTGTACCGACTGTCAACGGCTAACCGGCAGCGCCTTCGGCATCTCCATGATCATCGAGGAAAGGCAGTTACGCGGCACCAAAGGGCGACCGATGTCGGGCGAATTGATTGCCGACAGCGGTAATAGGAAAAAGGTCTATTTCTGCGGCGCCTGCGGTAGCACCCTGTGGAACAAGCTCTCGGGCCGCCCCGGCGCAATAGCTTTAAAACCGGGCACTCTCGACGAGAACGATTGGTTCAAGCCCGAGGCGCATATATGGACGAGAAGCAAACAGCCTTGGGTCAAAATCCCCGAGGATACGGCCTCTTACGAAACGGCGTACGACACTTTGGAGGTATGGCCCAAGGAGAGTCTTGAACGACTACAGGCGAAATCCGATTAATGCCCGCTAATCCAGCGGACGAGGCCGAAGGCCAAAAACGGACGCCGGCCGAGAATCCTGATGAGATGCGCGACCGGCCTATCCGGTGTCATCGACGCCCTCCCCTTCGCGAAGCCGGCCCGCTGCCGGGCAGGCCGGCCCCGGTGTTTTTGTCGGTTTAGAAGCACCGCCCGCTTTGCCCCGCAAGCGGCTGTTTTTCCTCCCCGGCCGCGGCGCGCCGGCGGTGGGAAAAGCGGCGTATCGGGGGAGGTTCAGGGCCGCTCAAACCGGGTCGATAGGCGTCATGTGGGCGATCCCGGCGGTCTGCTCGAACAGATAAGCCGCCCCCAGAAGCGCCGCCTCGCCGCGGGGCCGGCCCACCATCTGCAGCCCTACCGGCAAGCCATCACCGGTGAACCCGCACGGAACCGAGATCGCCGGACAGGCGGTCAGCGTGATGGCGAAGCATATTGCCATCCAGTCGACATAGGTCTCGAATGTGTGTCCCTCGACCTCGGTGACATAGCGGCACTCGATGTCGAAGGGCGGCACGATGGTTGCCGGGCATAGCAGCAGATCATAGTCCCCGAAAAATGCCGCCACCCGGCCGTAAAGCACGGCCCGGGCGCGCTCGGCCCGGCTGATTTCGTCCGCGGTAAGCTTGAGCCCTTCCTCGATATTCCACACCATCTCGGGCTTGAGCTTGTCACGGTGATTCTCCAGAAGCGGCGCGTAGTTGGCAACGAACTGCGCCGCCCGCAGGACCCTGAATATGTCGACGGCGTCATGCAAGTCCGGGCAGGCTTCGACGACATCGGCGCCGAGATCCTCGAACCGCTTCGCGGCGGCGGCGCAGATGTCCCCGACCTCCGTCGCTACCGGCACGACGCCGAGATCGCGGCTGAACGCCACGCGTTGGGGCATCACCGGAGCTTCAAGCGCCGCCGAGAACGGCGCCGCCGGAGCCGGTATGGAGATCGGGTCCACCGGATGATGGCCGATTTGCGCGTCGAACATCAATGCCAGGTCGGCGACGTTGCGCGCCATCGGGCCCTCGATGCTGAACCCCCCGAAGGGATGGGTGCGCGGGCCCCGGGCCACCCGGCCGGGGCTCGAGCGCAAACCCACGACCGAGCAGAAGCTCGCCGGATTGCGCAGCGAGCCGCCGAAATCGGAACCGGTGGCGAGCCACACCTGACCCGTCGCCAGCGCCACCGCCGAGCCCCCCGACGACCCACCCGGGCTCTTCGTCCGGTTCCACGGGTTGCGCGTCTTGCCGAACACCTCGTTGAAGGTGTTGGCGCCGGCGCCGAACTCCGGCGTGTTCGACTTGGCGATGACGATGGCGCCCCGTGCCTCCAGGGTCTCGACCAGCACATCGGAGCGCTCCGGCACATGATCGGCATAGATCGGCGAGCCCTTGGTCGAACGCACGCCGGCGACGTCGACGAGGTCCTTGACCGCGATCGGCAGACCGCCAAGCCACGGCTCCGCGCCGTCCCCGGGCGGGCCGTTCGCCATGATGCGCCGGGCATGGTCACGGGCGCGATCGGCGCAAAGCGTGGGGAGCGCGTTGACCTGGCCGTCCACCGCATCGATGCGCGCCAGCGCGGCGTCGATCATCTCGAGAGGCGAAACCTCGCCTGCCCTCAGCCGCTCGACCGCTTCGCATGCGGAAAGTCGCGTCAGTTCGGAGGCCATGGCGTCCCGTCCCCTTGTTCAAGGCATTGGCGAATTCGAGCCGGCGTTCATGGCGCCCAAAGAGGCGGCCCGGCGTCGCGATAGCCCCCGCCGGAGGCCTTCCGGATAAGGTCCTCGGTCGATCCGGCGTGGTGTTGGGGTTTGATGCCCCCAACGACGCCGCGCCAATTGGTCAAGGCCACGACTAACTCACTTAATTTCCCGCCGGGTGCCGGCGGTGGTATTTCCCGCGGTGCGCCGGCGGTGGGAAAAGCGGGGTTTCAGGGCAGGTTCACGGCGGCTCAGGCCTGATCGCGGCTCATTTCAGCCTCCTCGATGAGCTTCAGCACCTTCGGAGGCGACATCGGCAGCGACCGTGGCCGGATGCCGATGGCGTCGTCGATGGCATTGGCGATCGCCGCCATGGTGGGAACCAGGGGCACCTCGCCGACGCCGCGCAGCCCGTAGGGATGCAGCGGATTGGGGACCTCGACGATGACGGTATCGATCATCGGCACATCGGAGGCGACGGGGATGCGGTAATCGAGGAAACCGGCGTTCTCCATCCGCCCGTCCTTGTCGTAGATATATTCCTCGTTCAGCGCCCAGCCGATGCCCTGAACGGCGCCGCCCTGATACTGGCCCTCCACCTGGTGCGGGTGGATCGCCTTGCCGGCATCCTCGACCACGGTATAGCGGAGGATCTTGACGGCGCCGGTTTCCTTGTCGACCTCGACGTCGACGATGTGGCAGCCGAAGCCCGGCCCCGCGCCCTCGGCGACGATCTCGGCGTGGCCGGCGATGGGGCCGCCGGTCTCGGTCGCCTTCTTGGCGATATCGGCGATCGACAGCGGCTCGAAATCACCGACGTTGCTGCTGGCCGGGCGGACATGGCCATCCTCGAAGACGACGCCGTCCTCGGGAACGTCCCACATCATGGCGGCGCGCTGGCACAGGGTCTCGATCGCCTTGCGCGCCGATAGCACGATCGCCATGCCGGCGGAAAAGGTCACGCGGCTGCCGGCGGTGACGCGGTTGAAGCCAAGCGTACTGGTGTCGCCGATGATCGGCCGGACCTTGTCGACGGGGATGCCCAACTCCTCGGCCGCCATCATGCAGATGGAAACGCGCGAACCGGCGACATCGGGGTTGCCCAGCAACAGGGTCACCGTGCCGTCGGGGGTGATGTTGAGCGACGCGGTGGTCTCGCCGCCGCGGTTGAACCAGAACCCGGTGGCGATACCGCGGCCCTGATCGGGACCGAGCGGCGCCGTGTAGTGGGGGTGGGCCTTGGCCGCTTCCAGGGTTTCGACGTAGCCGATGGGCCCGAAGGTGGCGCCGTAGATCGTCTTATAGCCTTCGGTTGCCGCGTTCTTGAGCCTGAGGTCGATCGGGTCCATGCCGATCTTCCGGGCCAGTTCGTGGATCACGCCTTCGACGCCGAAAACCACCTGCGGCACGCAAGGGGCGCGGAACGCGTTCACCTTCGGCCGGTTCGACACCACCTCGTAGCCGACGGCGCGGATATTCTGCAAATCATAACGGGTGAACATGGCTTGGGGCGCATTGGCGAACGCCGAGCCGGTGAACGGTCCGGTCTGGAAGTAGAGCTCCGCCTCGGCGGCGGTGAACCTGCCGTCCTTGGTCATCCCCATCTTGATCCGGGAATGGGTGCCGGCGACGGGGCCGGTGGCGCGCAGCACCTCGTTCCGCGTGAGTGTGATCTTCACCGGCCGGTTGGCCTTGCGCGAGAGCAGGATCGCCACGGGTTCGGCATAGAACATGGTCTTGCCGCCGAAACCGCCACCCAGTTCCGACTGGGTGACGCGGATCCTGGAGATGTCCATCTTGAGGACAGCGGCGAGGCGCGTGCGGAAGACGAAATGACCCTGGGTGCAGCACCAGAGCTCGGTCTGGCCGTCCTCGGTGAAATTGGCGACGCAGGCCTGGGGCTCGATATAGCCCTGGTGCATGGGCTTGGTGTCGAATTCGCGCTCGACGATGATGTCGGCCTCGGCGAACCCGGCATCGACATCGCCCATGGTGAATTCCTTGCGTTGCAGGATGTTGGTCGGCCCGTCGGGCGCCGGGTCCATCCCCTTGGTCACCATGTCCTCGAACAGGATCGGCGCATCGGGCTTGATCGCGTCCATGACGTCGATGACGTGGGGCAGGACCTGGTAGTCGACCTCGATCAGTTTCAGCGCCTTCTTGGCGATCCGTTCGCTGGTCGCCGCCACCGCCGCCACCGCATGGCCGTCGTAGAAGGCCTTTTCCCGCGCCATGCAGTTGCTACTGATGTCGCGGAATTCGCCCGGCGGCAGTTCGGGAAAATCGTCCCGGGTGACGACCGCCTTGACGCCGGCAAGCGCCGCGGCGCTCGAGGTATCGATGGACTTGATGATGGCATGGGCATGGGGAGAACGCAGCACCTTGCCGACCAGCATCCCCGGCAGGTGGGTGTCGGCGCCGAACTTCGCCCGGCCGGTGACCTTGTCGACGCCATCGGGCTTGATCGGGGTGGTGCCGACGACCTTCAGTTTGCGGTCCGGATCGAACCTTAAATCATCCTGTGTGATCGTCATGATCGGCCCTCCCTCATCTCTTCCGCCGCCGCCATGACGGCGCGGATGATCTTGTCATAGCCGGTGCAGCGGCAGAGATTCCCGGCCAGCCAGTAGCGGATCTCGGTTTCGCTGGGGTCCGGGTTCACCGCCAACAGCGCCTTGGCGGCGATCAGCGTGCCCGGCGTGCAGATGCCGCATTGCGCCCCGTTATGCTCCAGGAACTTCTGCTGCAAGGGGTGCAATTCGTCCCCATGCGCCAAGCCCTCGATGGTCTCGATCAACTTGCCCGCGGCCTCGACGCCGAGCACCAGGCAGGCGCAAACCAGGCGCCCGTCGAGCATGACGGAGCAGGCGCCGCAGTCGCCCGTCGCGCACCCCTCCTTGGTGCCGGTAAGGAACAACTCGTCGCGCAGGACGTCGAGAAGGGTCTGTTCCGCATCGCACAGGAACTCGTACTCGTCGCCGTTGACGGTGGTGGTCACATGAGATCTCGCCATCAGTTCCCCCTCGCCCTTTCGAGTGCGTCTTGCGCCGCGCGCCTGGCCAGCACGCCGGCGACCTTGATGCGGAATTCCTTGGTGCCGCGTTTGTCGTCGATCGGCCGGCAGGCGGCGCTCGCCGCCGCGGCCAGGCGCTCCAGCGCCGCTTCATCGAGCGGGGTGCCGATCAGCGCCGCCGCGGCCGCCTCGACCAGCAGCGCCCGTTCGGCGACGGCGCCGAGCACGACCCTGGCCGCTTGGCAGGTGCCGCCGTCATCCAAGCTGAGGCTGATGCCGACGCCGACCACGGCGATGTCCATCTCGGTCCGGGGCGTGAAGCGCCGGTAGGCATCGCCCGAATGGGGCGGGCGCGGCGGGAACAGGAAGGAGACCAGGATCTCGCCCTTGCCCAGCGAGGTCTCGCCGGGAGCGGTGGCGATGTCCTCGACCGGCACGTCGCGCCGTCCCTCCGGCCCGACGATGGTGCCGATGGCGCCGGCGGCGATCAGGGCGGGCACGCTGTCCGCCGCCGGCGAGGCGTTGCAGAGATTGCCGCCCATGGTGGCGCGCCCCATGATCTGGATGGAGCCGATCAGCTTGACCCCCTCGATGACGCCGGGCCAGGCCTTGGAGAAGGCATCGTGCTCCACCAGTTCCATCGCCGAAACCGCGGCGCCGACGCGAAAGCCGCCGGCCTCGACGGCGATGCTGGTAAGCTCCGGGATCTTCTTGATGTCGACCAGCAGGCCCGGCTCGATCATATCGGAATGGAGCAGCACCAGGACGTCGGTGCCGCCCGCCAATATCCGGGCGTCGCCATCGGCGCCGGCGAGCAACGCCACCGCCGCGTCGAGCGTTTCCGGGGCCTCATAACGCATCTCGTCCATGAACAGGCTCTCCCTTAAATCGACATCATCGAATTGTGGTTCCTCATTCTAAAGGGGGAAAGGCACTGGCGGCGCTCTGAAGCCGTTTAAAACAGGATTCCCAATCCTGGGGTCACAGGTTCGAATCCTGCCGGGCGCGCCACGCCTCCTATGCGCTCAGCCTCGATAACAGAATCTCCAGCGCCCGCCGTAAGGCCTCGGTTTCAATGGTCAACGGCGGCGCAATCCGGATGCGTTCGCCGTCCATACCCCCCCCGAGAATCAATACCCGGTCGGCGAAACACGCCTTGACGAGGTCGCCGGCATTTATCACCGGGCGAAACGATAGACTGGGGCCAATCTGGTAGATTTCCCGCGCCCGGCCCGATTCCGCTAGGCGGGCGGCGGCCTCGGCGAGAGGCACGGCAACGCGGCGACAATCGGCTTTCACATCGTGGGTGTCAATGTAATCGGCGACCGCGCAAGCGGCATAACAGCCCAGGGCGGAGGTCTGAAAGGTATGGGCGAGAATCAGGCCTTCGCCGATACCCACTTCGAGTGTCTGGCGGTAGACGACGGCGGAAAATGGATAAAGCCCGTTGGTCATCGACTTACTGAACAACAGGACATCGGGGTCCAGCCCCCATTTCTTAGCGACACTGAAGTCGCCGAAACGGTAATACCCACACTGAATTTCATCGGCGATGACGGTGACCCCGGCATTTTTGGCTTGCGCGCATAGGTCTTGAAGCCAATGGGCATCGAGCGGCACATACCCCCGGGCGCCTTGGATGGGTTCGAATATCAGACAGGAGACGCCGGACCAATCAATGCCCGTCTCGCCGGGCGCCAGCACATCGACGAACGAATCAAGAGATTGCCGGAGCGGCGTTTCCTGCAGGGCAAAAGACCGCTGCGCCGTGGTCACGCTGAGTGAATCGAGGCCGAGGCCGTGAAACCCGCCTTCGATGGCGAGAATTTGCCCCGGACGGCGCCGCTGCGCAAGCGCCAGTGCCGCGCTTACGGCGAAACTGCCCCCCACTTGGAAAAGCACCTTGAAGCCGCTCACACCGAGAGCATCCGTCAGCCACCGAGCGAATCTCTCGGCTTCGGGCGGGTAGACTCCGGCGACCAGATCGGACCTCGGATGCGCTGGAAGACAAATGTCTTCGTTGCAATGGCCGAAGTTCACGGCCCCATAAGAACTACTCAAATCGGTGAATTCTTCGGTTGTTCCTTCGCCGCGGCTAAGCGTCAAGCTCGCGTTTAAGGCCCGCCTGCACGTCCAGCGTTCCCCGAAAGCCCGGGACTCGTCCAGGTCGCTGACCCGCGCGTTTGTGGGCTCGACTCCCCCACCAGATAGGCTCTGTTCATCATCGACCGCACCGCGATCGCCAAGTCGAAGGTCCATACTCGACAACTCCTTAAACCGACATTTCCCGGGTGGCTCTCCCAAGTCGCCGACAATGATAGCACAATGGGCATCCAATTCGGCCCTGAGCTGTCACGATAGGCCGTGGTCCGCTCTTGATCGGGCTGATTTGGCGATGAGAAACCCGGCCCCGTGACCATTTCGCACCGTGAGGACGCACTTCGAACCGCGCGGCACACACCTGTCCTGTCGGGCGACCTGGATGCTACTGGATGGGCCGCCGTCATGGCGGCAAAGGGGCGGGCCGCACATAGCCGAAAAACCCGCAAGGCCGTCAGGTGTGCCCCCCTCCTATGAAAGTAGGCGCAAAATCATCCCGGTCAAACGATTCCATCTGGCCGGATAATGCTTTAATACCAAAGGTCCTTGATAATGACCCCTAGAGATCGGGCAGGCGATCCGTCGGGCCATCGGGCGGGTAGGAGGGAAGCCGCGGGCGATGCAGCGCATCGTCAAGGCTTTCCGACGCCCTC
>JACZQV010000043.1 GCA_022545545.1 Pseudomonadota bacterium | reverse complement strand
ACGTGCTTGGCGAGCTCATCGGCAAACTCGAGAGCCGGGACATGGTCGTTCTCGACCCGGGCGGTACGATTACCGGCGCTTACCCGTTCACCGAGCGCGACACCGGACACCGGGTCCGCCTCGGCGGCCGGCTCCTCAACGCCATGTGCGCCATCGACGCGCTTGGCGCCGGCGCCATGTACCATACGGACGCCACGATAGACTCGACCTGCCCGGCCTGCGGCGGGGCGATCCATGTCGAGACCCGGGACAACGGCGCCGCCCTTGCGGCCTTCTCGCCCTCCACCGCCGTGGTGTGGTCGGGTATCCAGTACTTCGACAGCTGCGCCGCCGAGTCCTTGTGTACGGTCATCGCCTTCTTCTGTTCCGACGAACATCTCGTGACCTGGCGTAACGCCAAGCACCCCGGCGGCAAAGGCGTGCGCCTTTCGATGGATGAGGGGTTGCAGGTCGGCAAGGCCATATTCACGCCGCTGCTGGCGGCCGCTTCCGCGAACCTATAGAGGAAACCGACGTACCATGATGAACGACAGGAAACTCCTTCGCACCGGGTCTTGTGGCACGGCCATAGCCGCGATCTGTTGTTTCACGCCCGCCCTGGTCGTTCTCCTCGGCTTCGCCGGGCTCACCGCCTTCGTCGGCTGGCTCGACTACGGCTTGTTCCCGATCTTGTTCGCGTCGATGGGGGTGGTCGCCTACGCACTTTATTTGCGCTCTGGCCGCAAGGGCCCGTCGCCAACGGCCGTGATCGTCGTGGCCGTCGTCGCGCTTTCCGCGATTCTCTTCTGGCTTGAGTTCAGATATGCGCTGCGCATCTCCATCGCGGCCGCCATCGCCGTTGCCGCTTATGCCTACTATCTGCGCGCCGGCGTACGGCGGCAAGGTAGCCGGTCGGCCGATACCAAGGAAACACTCTCATGAGTAAGACGTGCTGTCCGCCACCGAAACAGAACGGACATTATGATCTCGCTGTCATCGGTGCGGGCTCTGCCGGGTTCTCGGCCGCGATCACCGCCGCCGACCAGGGGGCGCAGATCGCCCTCATCGGTCATGGCACGATCGGCGGCACCTGTGTCAATGTCGGCTGCGTGCCCTCGAAGACTCTCATTCGCGCGGCCGAAGCCATTCACCAGGCCAATACCGCGCCCCGCTTCGCGGGGGTTGCGGGAAACGCGCGCCTGACCGACTGGGCCGCGCTGCGAGCCCAAAAAGACGAGCTTGTCGCCTCGCTCCGGCAGGCCAAATACATCGATTTGCTGCCAGCCTATAACGGCATCGCCTACCTAGAGGGCAAGGCCCGTCTTGGAAATGGCGGTGTCATGGTAGACGGCAAGCACATCGATACGCCCAAGGTTATCATCGCGACCGGGTCGCATGAATATGTGCCGCCCATTTCGGGCATTGAAGATGTGCCATATCTGACCAGCACATCGGCTTTTGAATTGGAGAGTCTGCCCGAATCCATGATCGTGATCGGCGGGGGATACATCGGCTGTGAGCTGGCGCAGATGTTTGCCCGCGCCGGCGTCAGGGTGACGATCTTATTCCGTAGCCGTCTTCTGCCGGAAGCCGAGCCTGAAATCAGTGCCGCCCTTGCAGGCTATTTCGAAGAGGAAGGCATCACGGTGCGGCAGATCGGCGGATATGAAAACATCCGCACGAACGATCGCGGCATAGCTCTGTCAGTGACCATTGACGGCTCCACCGAAACCCTTGAAGCGCGGCAGGTCCTATTGAGCGCTGGCCGCAAGGCCAATACCGTGGGGTTAGGCCTGGAAGAGGCTGGCGTGGCGTTGTTGCCAAATGGCGGCATCAAAGTCGATGACCGGATGCGCACGACAAAGGCCGGCGTCTACGCCGCCGGCGATGTCACCGGGGACGACCAGTTCGTCTATATGGCGGCCTATGGCGCCAAGATCGCCGCCGAGAATGCCCTGAACGGCGACGCCCGCCGGTACGATGCGGCGGCCATGCCGTCGGTGGTGTTCACCGACCCGCAGGTGGCGAGCGTCGGATTGACCGAAGAGAACGCCCGGGAACAGGGATTGGCGGTCAGAACCTCTGTGTTGCCCCTGGAATACGTTCCCCGGGCGTTGGTGGCGCGCGATACGCGCGGCCTGATCAAGCTGGTGGCGGAGAGGGAGTCGGGCCGCCTTTTGGGTGCTCACATCCTGGCGCCGGAAGGGGCCGACAGCATTCAGACCGCGGCGCTCGCCATCAAACATGGCATGACGGCCCGAGACCTCGCCGAGACGATCTTCCCCTACCTCACGACCGTCGAGGGCCTGAAACTGGCGGCACTGTCGTTCGAGCAGGACGTGACCAAGCTGTCGTGCTGTGCCGGATGAAGGGGACGAGGAGGTCATGAACAAGCTCCATGTGATCCTGGCGGTGAAACTTCTCTGCTGCGCGGTCATCATGCTGAGCGTGGCGGGAGCCGGCGGCCTCGTGGCGCGGCTGGTTGAAAGCCCCGCCGCGTGGTTGACCGCCGCCGGCCTGATATCGGCGGCCGGCGCCTTCATCTGGGTCTGCCATCCATCGCGCCGAAGATCAAGGGTCGTTGCCCGGCGGCGCGAAAATCGGCCCGCCGGCGAAGGGCGCGCCGGCGACCCGCCCGGCCGATATTCCCCCACCATTTCCTCGCCGACCGATTCTTAAGGAGTCCGACCATGCTAACGTTGCGAATTTGGGCAATTCTTCTGGGCCTTTTCATCGTCCCGGCTTTCGCCCAGGAAGGCGGGGCCACCTACGATCTCGGCATAAACGGGCTTAGTTGTCCGTTTTGCTCCTACGGCATCGAGAAGGAGCTCTCGCGGATCGAAGGCGTCGAGAAGATCACCGTCGATATCGCCAAGGCCGTGGTCCGGGTGCGGATGAGAGGCGGCAAGACGCTCACCGAAGTGGTGGCGAAGAAAGCCGCCAAGGACGCGGGCTTCACCCTGCGGTCCTTCGCGCCGGCTTCGCCCAAGTGAGCAAGGCGGGGCAACGAGGATAGGGCGATGGGACTCTCCCGCCCCATATTCATGGTCCTGCTCGCCGCCGCCCTCCTTTGGCCCCATAGGGCGCCGGCGGGACCCATCAGCTTCAATTCGGCGCTGACGCTGTCATCGGGCGAATTCGTCTTCAGGGAGCAAGGCGTGCTCAGCCAGTCTGGCGACGATCCGAGCGGCGCGGATAGGGACCGGCGCTCGATCGCCTCGCTCTCGGTGCTGGGCTACGGCGTCGACGAGGATATCTCCGTGTTCGCCGTCCTCCCCTACCTCGACAACCGTCTCGACGTCACCACCGGTGGTGAGCGGCGCACCCGGGAAACGAGCGGGATCGGCGATGTCCGCCTGTTCGGGCGTCATGTCGTGGTGCGCAAGAACTGGCCCGCGCGCGCCTTTCGGCTCTCTCTCTTCGCCGGGATCGAGACGCCGACCGGCGAGGATAACGAAAGCGACCGCTTCGGCCGGTTGCCGGCGAGCGTCCAGTTGGGGTCGGGCTCCTGGGACCCGTTCGGCGGCGTCGTCGCCACTTATCAGACCCTCGATTTTCAGATCGACGGGCAGCTCGCCTATCAGGCCAACACCGAGGCCAATAGCTTCGCCTTCGGCGACGTCGCCCGCGCCGACGCCTCTTTCCAGTACCGCCTGTGGCCGCGCACGTTCTCCGGCGGCGTACCCAACTTCCTCTACGGCGTGCTGGAGGCCAATCTCATCCATCAGGGCAAGAACCACGATCACGGCGCGGATGACGGGAACTCCGGCGGGCTCAGCCTGTTTCTTACCCCCGGCCTTCAACTCGTCGGCCGGCGGTGGATCTTCGAGGCGGCGGTGCAGTTGCCGGTGGTGCAGGACCTCAACGGCACGGCGCTCGAGAGCGATTATGTCGTGCGCGCCGGATTTCGTGTGAATTTTTAATATTTTAGATCAAGAACATAAAGTAACCTCGTGAAATATAGAAGAATTATCAAGTGGATTGGCGGCATTGCCGGCGTTGTCGTGATTCTCCTCGCTAGCGGCTGGCTCGCCTTCGTGCCGTTCGCCAAGGAGCCCCCATACAGCTTCGTCAAGGCCTGGGGCGCCCCAGGGAGCGGTCCAGGCCAGTTCAACGACCCCACGGGCATCGCCGTAGCCGGGGAGGAGGTGTTCGTCAGTGACGCCCGCAACGCCCGCATCCAGGTCTTCGATCTCGACGGCAACTTCAAGCGCGCCTTCCCCGCCCCCGGAGAGACGGCGGTGAAGCTCGGCCGGCCGATGAACCTGACCGTGGCGGGCGATGAGCTTTACGTCGCCGATTACTGGACCGACAGGGTCGAGGTCTTCGCCCTCGATGGCCGCCACAGACGGACCATCGGCAAGACCGGGACCGGACCCGGCGAATTCAAGTCGCCGGGCGGGGTGGCCGTGGCGCCCAACGGCGACCTCTACGTCGTCGATTTCTACAATCAGCGGGTTCAGCACCTGCGGGCCGACGGCGGCTTCGTCCGCCAGTGGGGGACGACCGGCAAATACGGCATCTGGGGCGGAGAGTTCGGCTATCCCACCGATGCCGCGCTTGGCCCCGACGGCACGCTTTACGTCGCCGACGGCTACAACGACCGGGTCCAGGCCTTCTCCTCCGACGGCAAGCTCAGCCACAAATGGGGCGGGCCGTTGGCGATGAACATATGGGGGCCGTTTTCGGGCTGGTTCGCCACCGTGACCAGCATCGCGGTCGATAAACAAGGCAACGTCTTCGTCGCCGATTTTTACAACAACCGGGTCCAGAAGTTCGCCCCGGACGGGACCTTCCTCACCGCGATCGGAACCAAGGGCAGCGGACCGGGCCAGTTCCAGCACGCCATGGCCGGCGCGGTGGCCGAGGACGGCTCGCTCTTCATCGCCGATCTCGGCAACAACCGGATCCACAAATGGCGGCCGGGGCGCTGAACCAGAGCATTATCCGGTCTCGGTGGCGGGTGCCGCCGCCCTTTCGCCCGGCCACCAGCGCTCACCCCACCGCGAGACATCGCCCTTTATGGCAAGCAGAGCCGGGACGACGATCAAAACCAGGAACGTCGTCACCATGAGGCCGAAGACGATGGTCACCGCCATCGGTATCAGGAACTGGGCCTGCAGGCTGCGCTCGAACATCAGCGGCGTCAGGCCGCCGATGGTGGTGGCCGACGTCAGGATCACCGCCCTGAGGCGGTCGCGGGTGCCGTTGACGATGGCGCTCTCCAATGCCTCGCCGTCGCGCGCCCGGCCATCGATAGTGGTGACCAGGATGATCGAATCATTGACGACGATGCCGGAAAGTCCGACCAGCGCGATGAGACTGAGGATCGTAAGGTCGAAGCCCAGCGCCCAGTGGCCGAGGATGGCGCCGACCAGGCCGAGCGGGATGATCGACATGACGACCAAGGGCTGGGTGAAGCTTGCGAACACCCATGCGAGAATGATGTAGATGGCGATCAGCCCAACCACGGCGCCGATCTTCATGTCGTTCAGCGTCCGGGCCTGCTCCTCCGCCCTGCCGGCGAACTCGAAGCTAAGCCCGTGGCGGGCCGCGATCTCGGCCAGGCCGTCGCGCCCGAGCGCGTCGAGCACCTTGTCGTTGGTGGTCACCGCCTTGTCGATCTCCGCCGTGATGGCCACCTGGCGCGCCCCGTCCTCGCGCTTGATGGTCGCGAAGCCCTGCTTGTGGGTCGCGACGACGACCTCGCTGACCGGCACCTCGGCGCCAATCGGCGAGCGCAGATAAAGATCGCCAAGCGCCGCCGTATCGACCCCGGCGCGGGGCAACCTGACCCGCACCAGGACTTCCTCGTCACCACGGGCGAAACGCTTGGCGATGGCGCCTTCGAAGGCGTTGCGGACCTGGCGGCCGACGGACTGGGTGGTAAAACCGAGCGCGCGGCCCCTGGGCGTGAGCTTCAAGATCGTCTCCCCCTTGCCGAAGGGCAGGTCGTCCTCGATGTCGCTGACGCCGGGATAGCGGGCAAGCAGCGCGCGCACCTCCCGAGCCGCTTTCTTGAGCCCCTCCGGATCGCCGCCGGCAAGCCGCACGTCGACCTCGCGGCCGGGTGGTCCCGCCTGGACCGGCACGATGGTCATGGTCTCGAGTCCGGCCACGGGCCGGACGGCCTGGCGCCAGGCGGCGACGACCTCGGCGGTGCGCACCGTGCGCTCGTCCGAGGGCGTGAGTTCGAGCACGACGCCGCCGACATTGTCACCGACGACCCGGACCCCACCTTGACGCCCGACGCCGGTCCCGAGCTTGGCGAGGCTCATGCGCACGAGGCCGCCGGCGCCGCCTGTCAGGCGCCGCTCGGCGAGGACAAGGGCGCGCTCCAACTCGTCCAGCATGGCCGCCGTCTGCTTGCGCGGCGTGCCGGCGACCATCTGCACATTGGCGTAGACGGTGTCGGATTCGGGCGAGGGAAAGAAGTTGAAGGCGACTCGCCCACCGAGAACCAAACCGACCGACAGAATGAACGCCCCGAAGGCGACGGCGACGGTGACGTAGCGCCATCGAACGGCGATTTCCACGCAGCGCCGGAAGAAGCCCTTGCGGAACCTATCGAACCGGGTGTCGAACCAGTCCCGCAAGCGGGAGCCCTGGGCCTCCATGGGCCTCAGCGCACCGCGCAGATGCGCCGGCAGGACCAGGAAGCACTCGATCAGGCTGCCGGCGATCATGGCGATCACCACGAACGGGATGGCGGCGATTATTTCGCCGATGATGCCGGAGATAATCAGGAGCGGGGTGAAGGCGGCTATGGTCGTCAGCGCCGAACCGATCACCGGGGCCGCCATGCGCCGGGCGCCGCCTTCCGCCGCCGCCAGGGCCTCCAGGCCGGCGCGCCGGCGCGCCTCGGCGTGTTCGCCGACGACGATGGCCTCGTCCACCACCATGCCGATGGCCATGATGAGGCCGAACAGGCTGATCATATTGATCGACTGGCCGCTGACGAGCATGACCGCCATGGTGGCGAAGAGGGAAATCGGAATCCCCGCGGCGACCCAGAACGCCACCCGGGCGCGCAAGAAAACGAACAGAATCAGGACGACGAGGACAAGGCCGCCGAGACCGTTGCGCAGCAGCAGGTTGATACGGCCCTCGATCAGGTCCGAGGCGGTCAGATATTGCTCGACCTTCAGGTTCGGCGGCAGGGTGGGCCGGAGTTCCCCGAGATAGGAATCGACGATCGCCGCCTGTTCGAGCGCGTCGGCGCTGAGCGCCCGGCGGATGTGGAGCTCGATCGCCGGCTTGCCAAGGCGTTTCGCGGTCTTGCCGTCCTCGTCGAAACCTTCATCGACTCGCGCGATGTCGCGCAGATAAATCTTCTCACCGCCCTTGAGCGCCTTGACCTCGATATGGCCGAGGCCCTGGGCTTCCTTTATCAGCCCGAGACTGCGGATCTGCCTCTCGGAGGCGCCCCGCGTGGTGCCCGAGGGCAGGTCCTGGGAGGACTCGCGGATGCGCTGGGCGATGTCGGCAAGCTTGAGGTCGAGACGCAAAAGCGCCTCGGGCCGGACCTCGACCCAGATCTCCTCGTCGCGGGCGCCGAACATGTCCACCTTCTGGATGCCGCGATTGAGAAGCGCGTCGCGAATACGCTTGGCGAGCGCCTTCAGCGAGGCCTCGGGATAGGGACCGGAAACGACGAGGCGGCTGATCGAGTCGTAACGCACCGCGCGGCGGATTTCGGGACGTTCGCTGTCCTCGGGCAAGGTGGTCACCTGACCGACCGACGTCTCGACGTTGGACAGCGCCGCCTGCATGTCGGTGCCGGCCTCGAACTCGACGGTGATCGTGGCGCGGCCCTCGACGGAGGTGGAGCGGACCCGCTTGACGCCGTCGATGAAACGGACCTCGGGCTCGACCGCCTGGACGATGTTGGTGTCGATGTCCTCGGCGCTGGCGCCGGGCCACTCGATATCGACGGTGACGAGGTCGATACCGAAATCGGGGAAGAACTGGATATTCAGCCGCGTCAGCGCAAAGACGCCCGACAGGATCATGAGCGCCATCAAGAGGTGCGCCGCCGTCGGATGGCGCGCGAATATGCGTATCAGCCCGCCGCCGGGCTCCATCACCGGATCTCCACCCTGAGGCCCGGCCCGATTTCCGGGAACCGGGTCGTCACCACCCGATCACCGGGTTCGAAGGGACCGCGCACCAGCACGTCGTTGCCGACGCGCAGCACGAGTTCGATCCGCCGGGCGACAAGGCGCCCCTCGGCGGCGACATAGACCACATCATTGCCATGGAGCGCGCTTTCCGGCAGCCGGACGACATCGCGGTAAAGCCGGTCGCTCAGATAGACCTCGACGAAGGCGCCGGGGCGCAGGCTCGTCTCGGTGCCGCTCGCGCGGATGCGGGCGAACATATCGACACCGCCGCTGGTGGGATCGATCTCGCCCCCGATGCGCTCGATCGTGGCATCGAAGCTATAGGCCTCGCCGCCGATTCGCCACAGCACCCGCGCCGGACGGTCGCGATAACCGCCGGCCTGCAACAACCGGCCGAACTGGTCGTTGCTGAGGTGAAAGCGCGCCTCGAGACGGTTGGCGTCGATCAGCCGCGCGACCCTGTCGCCCTCGCTTACCCGCTTGCCGATCTCGGTACTGACATCGATGATAAAGCCGTCGAAGGGCGCCGTCAGACGCGTCTCTTCGAGGTCGCGGCGGGCCTGGCGCACCTCGACCTCGAGCCGCTCGATCACCGCGCGCTGCTGTTCGAGGCGCGCCTTGTGCCGTTCGATCCCCATTTTGCGCTCGGTCACCTTCTGCTGCTGCTCGCTCAGGATCAGGCGCGCGTCGTCCAATGTCTTTTCCGAGGTAATGCCGCCACGGACGAGGCTTTCGCGCCGCTTGACGTCGCGGCGGCGAAGCGCCACCTGTTCGCGGTCGCGCACCAGGAGCGTCCGGTAGGCCTTGAGCTCCGCCTCGATTTCCCTGAGTTTCGCTCGTGCCTCGGCGAGCGCCGCCGTGCGATCCGTCACCTTGGCGTCGTAGTCGAAGGGATCGATGGCGACCAGAAGATCGCCCCGCCTCAGTACTCCTCCCTCGACGAAATCCGGACCCGCCTCGACCACGCGTCCGGCAACAAGGGGGCGCATCTCGACCTCGCGGCCGGCGACGATCTCGCCGAAGACGCGGAGCTCGGGCTTGATGTCCGATGGCGCGGCCTCGACCGCGGAAACCGGCCACACCTTTTCCACCGGCGCCTTCGGTGTGAGCCCCGGCTTCGTCGCCCGCAGGTATCCCGCCCCTGCAATCGCCAAGGCGAGGATGATCAGGGGCAGGACAAGCTTGAGGATACGTTTGGCCATCACCGATCCTCCCCCGCCGCCTTGGCGCCGGCCTTCTCTTGCGCTTCGACCTGCGGCAACCCGAGCATGGCGAGCACCGCCGGTGTCAGTGTGCCGATGATCCGCTTGACGCGCTCGGGCGTATAGCCCTCCCAATCAAGGCGCGCCCAGACCACCGTCCGGGCCATACCGAAGACCATGCACTGGCCGATCAGGGCGTGGGTCAGGAGAAGGGTCTCGGGCGCTTTCGGGCTCTGTCCCTTGGCGGCGCCGACAAGCTTGGCGACGGCATCGTGCAGGGGATTGATGCGCTCGCGCAGCAGCATCGGGAACTCCTTCGACGGCTGATGGAATTCGCGCAGCATGAGCGCCATCTGCCAGCGCACCTGTTCGGCGCCGAGGATCCCGGTGAAGAGCCGGTCGATGAACCATGCGGCAAGGGCGCCTAGGGCCCTTTCGTCGCCGTCCGCCTCCTTCACACCGGCGCTCAGCCGCTCGATGATCGGCTCTACCAGGGGGTTGGTGTCGTCGACGAGTCGGCGCAATACCTCATGATAGAGCGCCTGCTTACCACCGAAATGATAGGTGATCGCCGCCAGATTGACATTCGCGGCAGTGGCCAGTGCCCGGGTCGAGACCCCATGGAATCCGTCCCGCGCAAAGAGCTTCCCCGCCGCCTCCAGGAGCCTGGCACGACTTTCCTCGCCGCCCGGGCGGCCGCGCCGCCCGGGCGCGGCGCGAAGGGCCCTGCCACCGACGGCATCCAGGGCCTCTTGCGTCTCGCCGGATGGGGTGGTCTTGACCCTCTCGGACACGTCATCGTCTCCACTAAATCGATCACGATCTTTTTAAATCAATCGTTTGATTATTTAGTCATGGAAGCGGAAATTTCAAGGGCAAATTGGCGCCTGGCGGCAGATCCCGGTTGCCGGTTTTCCATCCGTCATGGGCCCCCTGCGTCTCCCCTGGAGACCGTTTCAGGGCCGACCACAAGGAGATGTGGCGACGGATGGGTTCCCTGTCCCCGGCGTTACGCCGCCCTCTTAAGGGGCCACGTACAGGCCCCACCTGCGCGCCGCCGGGCTTCTGCCGTCCGGCCTTTTCCCGACGCCCCAAGGATAGGCCGTAGCGCCCCCCTCCCCGGCCCTCACGAAGGGGTACCAAATCCTTGGCTATCGCCACGAACCGCCTTAAGAGTGCGATCCAACCAAAGAGAAGGGGGCCCGAAGGCCCCCTGAATCATGCGATCGGTAGTGGGAACTACCTGATCGCGTGAATTCTCCGGCTAGCGCCATTGAGCTTCCTGCGAGCCATGGTGGCTCCGGCCACCGTCGGCTTCCTGGAACTGCTCGTCTTCTTCTTCGCGACCCGCTTCACGATGATCTTGCGGCTCGACTCCTTCTTCGCGGTCCGCTTCTTGGCGGGCGACTTCCGCTTCGCGACCCGCTTACGGGAAACGGCCTTCTTCGCCGGCTTCCGCTTGGCGGTCGTCTTGCGCTTCATCGTCCGCTTCTTGGCGACCGACTTCTTCTTGACGATCCGCTTCTTGGAGACGGCCTTCTTCGCCGGCTTCCGCTTGGCGGTCGTCTTGCGCTTCATCGTCCGCTTCTTGGCGACAATCTTCCTTGCCGCCTTCTTCACCGTTCTCGGCTTCTTGGTCTTAGCCTTCGAACCGCGCGATGTCGTTCTCTTGGTGGCCATAAGTCACCTCAACTAGTTTCTGTTGCACATCAGAACCGGCGGCAAATACACCAAATGTACCGCCAGCACAAGCTGAAATAAATTAAGGTTCTTAAGAATTCCTTTATGCGGTAATACCAGTTGCATTGTTTTTTTCCATCCAGAAGGAGACATCAGCGGCATTTCGACTGGAATATTTTTGCGAATTCTATCGTTTGATTGTGTCGACATCCCCCATAGGAAACGCCCGAAAAAGCGCTTTAATCACAATAGGTTATCTATCCGAGGAAAGACTTGCTTCGAGGATGCTTTGCCAATGCACCTTTTCGTCGGCAATCGGCAGGCGGTGACGGAGCAAAATTGGATCAAATTGTAGCTAGATCAGGCAAAAAAAATTTCTGCGTCAACGTCGCCTAAGGCCGGGAAAAGCGGAATTCGTGTCGAATATGACGCCTTCCGCGCCGCCGGATCAGAGCGGCGGTTTCTTGCCCGAGCCCAACCCGCCGCCGAGAAAGAGAGCGCCGACGCGCCCATCCGAAAGGATTTCGTCAGCGCTTCCCGCCAGCGCCAACCGGCCCTGTTCGAGAACGATTCCGTCGTCCGATATCGCCAGCGCACTCCGCGCGTTCTGCTCGACCATCAAAACCGTGACACCGGCCTGGCGCAATTCGATGAGCGTCCCGAACAGACGGGCGGTCACCTTCCGGGCAAGGCCCATCGAAGGTTCATCGATCAGTATCAGCTCCGGCGCCAGCAGCAAGGCGCGGCCAATCTCGAGCATCTGCTGCTTACCACCGCTGAGCGTGGAGGCCTGCTCTCTTTACCGTTCCCGAAGTATGGGGAAACGATCCATAACCTCGTCCATCCTGCGTCGCAACAAGTCTCGGTCCCGGACGGTCACGCCGCCCAGCTCCAGATTGTGGCGGTCGGTAAGCTCGGGAAACAGGTTGCGCCCCTGGGGCATATAGGTGATGCCGAGATCGAGCAACGCGCGCGGCTTAGAGGCCGGTGATGCTCCCTGCCCTTGAAATGGATGTCGCCGGCGGCGAGGGTCGGCAGGCCGAAGACAGCCGCCTGGGTCGGGGGGGTCGGCCGCGTCGGACCGGCGTCACTGGCACTGGGCGGTCCCGAAGGGCGCCGTCAAGCCGCCAGGGTAAGCAACGGCAGGTAGGGGGCGATCCAAATGCCGGCGCCGCCGATGGCGATGGCGTAGGGGATCTTCTCGCCGGCCCTTAGAATCTGCGGCAAGGGATACTCAAGGGAGCGGGAGCGGTACAACCGACGGAGCAGATGGCGAAGGGTAAGCAAAAAGAGCGTCAATCCGCCGCCGAGGATGGCGACGACGAGGAGATAGATCGCCAGAAGGTCCCACCCGACCCAGAAGGCCACCGCCGTTAGCAGCTTGATGTCGCCACCGCCCAACACGCCGAAGCGAAACATGACGGCGCCGACGCAGAAAACGAGAAGACCGGCGCCAATATGCTCGAAGATCGGCACGCGATCGTTCCAGATCAACGCGACGACGAGGAACAGAAGGGTGAGGACCACCGGGATCGTGTTGGGAATGATGAACTTCCAGGCATCGAACAGCGCCGCCGCCGCCATGAAGGCGAAGAAAACACCAGAAATCAAAATTGCTTCCACGGCCACCTGCTCAAATCTCCCTACCGGCTCGCCGCCAGGCGTGATCAACGGTCGGGCCGGCACCAGGCCGACCGCGCGGGATCGAACCGCGCCCGCATCGCGCTATTTTTTGGCGCCCCTGATAGTCTTGACATAGCCAAGGTTCTTCGAGGCGGTTTCATTGAAAGTCGGGCTCTCTACCATGGCCCGGGAGAGGAGTGCCTCCGCCTTATCGTAATCGCCACGCAGGATAGCGATATAGCCGACATCATTGAGGACCGTTGGCAGTTCACCGCGCTTCACTCCGGCCGTCGCTTCTTGGTATTTGCCCTCCCAGGCAAGGGAGAGGCGCAGATTGGCCCTGGCGGCCTTCAGGGCCGGATGGATCCGCAGCGCCTTCCTGAACGCCGAAGTCGCATCCGCGAATTTCCGCTGCATCAGCAGGGAACGGCCGAGATTATTGTGGACCAACGCCAACTCGGGCTTTGCCGCCAAGGCCCGCTCATAGCTTTCGCCGGCCTCGTTCCATAGGGATTGGGTGTCGTAATAAACACCGAGAGCGTTCCAGGCCCGCCACAGTGACGCATCCTCGTCGACCGCCTCCTTGAGGGCCTTGTGGGCGGTATCGAGTTCACCTTGCTTCATCATGGCGATGCCAAGGCCCTGCAACGCCTTCGCCCGCACGTCGCTCGTCGTCGAGAGATGCTTGAAAGCCGCCGCCGCCAACAACAGTTTGTTGGCGACCAAATACATTTCGGCGACTCTCAATTGCGCCTGGGAGTTGTTCGGATCTTTTTTGAGGATGCGGCCGAGAATGATAGCGGCGTCTTCGACCCGATTCTGGGCTATCGCCGCGTCCGCCGCCCCGAGGAGTCTCTCGGTCCCCGCCTCCACCGCCGGGACGGCCGATGGGTCGGGCTTATCCTTGCCAAGACCAAAAGACTCGCAGGCTGCAAGCGTCGTCAGCAGCCCGGCCGAGAGGGCGAGCGTCCTAAGTCCAGAAAATCGGCGTCGCCGCCGCGGCATATTCCGATGTTTCACTGAGAATCCGATTTATCGCGCGGTCGAACTCCAGCAGATCCGCGCCGAGCCTCAGCCTGACATCCGCGCGCTGGCCCTTTGTCGCCACGATGCCGACAGAAATCGGCAGCAGGTTCGCAAGTGCCTCCGCCTCTTTACGGAATCCCTGGCGATGGGAAATGACCGATTTCTTCTTGTCGAAGCGCTCGGCATTGGTGAGCCACCTTACCCGCACGCCGCGGGTATCCATATAAGAGCGCATCCGGGCCGCCATCTTGTTCCGTCCGGCGCCGTTCGTCACCTCGATACGGACGCCTTTCAAGCCGGCGCCATCGATCCTGTCGCCGCCCATGCCGGCGCGATACAAGCCGGCATTCACCTTGACGACGTGGACGAAGCCCCTCTTTATCACGGTGCGCGAGAGCGCCTTCGCCCATCCGGGTACGGGTTTGCCGTCCGGGGTCCAACTGGCCACCATGACCCGGCCCCGGCCCAGAAACTTCTTCATTCCCCTCAAGGGAATCGCTTTTTCCTCAACCTCGGGAATGGGATCGACCGACAGGATCAAAGACTGGACTTTCTCCGTGACCCGCTCGATCCGCGCCAGAGGCAGAAAAACGGACGGAACCTCTGCCTTGGCCAGAACCCTTTCCTGGTCCACCTCCTCCAGCTTCCCGAGGGCGCCAAGGTTGGCCGTAATGACCTCGTCGCCCTGGTTATGGGCGTATGCGCGCTTCAGGTATTCGGCCGCGTCGTCGAGCCTTCCCTGCAACATGTAGGAAAACCCGATATTGTTGAGCGTCTGCGCCGACTTCGGCTCGAAGGACAGGGCGCGCTGGAAATAGTTCCCCGCCAGATCGAAGCGGCCCAGACGATCATAGGTCGCGCCAACCGCATTGAGCGTCGCCACCGAGTCCGGAGAATTGGCGAGAGCCTTGCGGAACGACTGCAAGGCGAGCCCAAGCAGTCCCGCCTGAAAATGTTCCTTGCCGCGTTCGTACGGGGTCAGTGTCGCGAGTTTCGCCTCCGGGGACGGCGTCCCGACCAAGGAGCCGATCTCCGGCCACGAACCACTGCATCCCGGAAGCGCCAACAACAGCGCCACCAACGCACCCCTTACCATCCGACGGCTATGAAACATGGCTCACCTCCTTGCTTTTTATAACTCATTCTTATCGAGAAAGCACTTTCTAAATGGCCACTCCGATTAGCCCCCCAGTGTCGGCAATAGAACCCGGACAATCCTAATAATCGCCGGCGTCAGAATCGTCAAGATCAGGCACGGCAAAATAAATCCCACCAGGGGAAAAGATAATTTCACTGGCAGCTTATGGGCTTTTTCTTCCGCCCGCAACATCCGTCTCTTGCGCATATCCTCGGCATGGATGCGCAGGGCCTGGGCGATACTGGTTCCAAGGGTATCCGACTGGATGAGGATGGCCACCAGCGACTTGACCTCGTCGATGCCGAGGCGCTCCGCCAGATTCCTCAGGGCGAGTTCGCGGCTCATACCCGCGCGCAGTTCCAGTCCGATGATATCGAACTGCGTGCCCAGCACCGGATGGGCCTTGCCGATTTCCTGCCCCACGCGGTGAAGGGCGGCATTCAGCCCCAATCCGGCCTCGACACACACCAAAAGCAGATCAAGCGCGTCGGGAAACCCGTCCCGAGCCTCCTGCTGGCGAGCGCTGACGCGGTGCGACACCCAAAGATGGGGAAAATAGAGGCCGAAGAGACCCGCCAGCACGCCAATCAGCAGGACCGTCTGCACCGGCGCGGTTCGCGTCAACGCGGGCGCGGCGAGGGCGACGATCAAAGGAAGGCCCACGCTCAGCACCACACGGATGGTGTAATATCTGCTGACCGCGCTGGGACCCATATATCCGGCCTGGTTCAGTTTCAACCGTATCGAAGAGGTTTCGGCCTCGTCCTTGGGTCCGACACGTTCATGGACCCGCTTGAAAATGCGGTCGAGCCCGGTCGGCGCCACATCCTTGACCACCGAGGGCGTCGTGCCCCGATCGCCAGCGCCCCGTCCACGGGTTTCCGCGCCAGGTTCGAGCCGGCGCCGGACAGCGCCCCTGTTCACGATGACGGCGGCACCGGCCAAGGTGGCGAAAAACACCGCCGAAAAGACCACGACGAAGAACACCGCTTCGGAGTTCGACGAAAACATGAATTGCAGAGATTCCATCATCGCAAAGCCTCGAGACTAAACCTTAAACCGGACCATCTTCCACATGATCAGAATGCCCGAGAGCAACAGGCCGATGCCGACGGACATCATGACCAGAAACAGTGGGTCGTCGATCACGTCCATGAAGTAACGCGGATTGATGCCCCAAACGGCGCCGGTCACGCCGATCGGCAGGATGCTCAATATCCAGGCAGACATCCTGCCTTCGGCGGAAAGCGCCTTCACCTTGCTGAACATATGGAAACGCTCGCGGATGACCTTGGAAAGTCCGTCAAGAACCTCGGCCAGGTTGCCGCCGGTTCCATGCTGGATATTGATGGCGACCACGAGATATTGCAGGTCCTGCAGCGGCAGGCGCTTGGACATGTTCAGAAAGGCGTCACGCATGTCCAGACCATAGGTCATCTCGTCCACGGCAAGACCGAACTCGGTGCCGATGGGATCGGGCATCTCCTTGGACACCAGCGACATCGAGGTGCTGAGAGGATGACCGGCCCTGAGACTCCTAACGATGAAGTCAAGCGTGTCGGGGAACTGCTCCAGGAACCGCTTGAGACGCGTCCGCTTCCGGTTCATCAAGTGCAGGAGGGGCAGGCCGACGGCCGGTATCACGGCGATGAACAGGCTGCGAAACGTCGGCACGGTCATGACGCCGGCAAGAACGAGGAAGGTCACGCCCCAAATCGCCGCCATGACGCCAAGCATCTTCGGGGTCGAGATGGTGAGGCCCGACTGGTTGATCAGATCATCCAGCCAGTTACGGGGACCGATCAACTGGATCGCCTCGGTGAAGGACTTGCCGCCCTTTTTCTTCGAAATGCGCCGAAGCTTGTAGAGAACTTCCCGGGAATCGGCCCCGGCCGCAAGCATCTGCAGGCGGCGGTTGATGTTATGGCCGCCGCGCCGTGAGTCGGCGAGCAGGTAATAGAGCCCCTCGACCAAAAGAAGGACAAACAAGAATATGGCGCCGTAGGCCAGATAGATCGGATCGAAAGGCATGGCGTACCCCTATCCTCTCCAGTGTTCTACCCGAGAGCCCTGTCGGGGGAGAAAATCTCGGTCGAGACCTCGATCCCCTTGCTCTCGAGCTCGGACATGAACTTGGGACGCAGCCCCGTGGCCCGGAACTCGCCGAGAACATTGCCCTTCTCGTCCACGCCGGTGCGCTTGAATTGGAAGATTTCCTGCATGGTGATGATGTCGCCCTCCATGCCGGTGAGTTCGTGCAGGCTGGTCAAATAACGCCGGCCGTCGCTCATGCGCTCGAGCTGAATGACGACATCCAGCGCCGAGGCGATCTGCGCGCGCATGGAGCGGAGCGGGATATCGAACCCGGCCATGGCGATCATCTGCTCGAGCCGCGACAGCGCATCGCGGCAGGAGTTGGCGTGGATCGTCGTCATCGACCCGTCATGGCCGGTGTTCATGGCCTGAAGCATGTCGAAGGCCTCGGAGCCGCGGCACTCACCGACGACGATCCGGTCGGGGCGCATGCGCAAGGAGTTCCTCACCAGGTCGCGCTGGGCGATCTCGCCCTTGCCCTCGAGGTTCGGCGGCCGCGTCTCCAGGCGCACGACATGAGGCTGCTGGAGCTGCAACTCGGCGGCGTCCTCGATCGTGATGATCCGGTCGGTATCGGGAATGAACCTGGATACGGCGTTGAGCAGCGTCGTCTTGCCGCTGCCGGTGCCGCCGGAGATGAGCACGTTCAACTTAGCCTGGACGACGGCCTGGAGCAGATCCGCGACCTCGGGCGTCATCGACCCGATCTCGATAAGCGCCTCGATGCTCGGCCGGATGGTGGCGAATTTGCGGATCGACAGGATCGGGCCGTCCACCGCCAGCGGCGGCACGATCACGTTCACCCGCGAGCCGTCCTTGAGCCGCGCGTCCATCATCGGCGTCGACTCGTCCACCCGCCTGCCGACGCTCGAGACGATCTTGTCGATGATCCGCATCAGGTGCCGGTCGTCCTTGAACCGGACCTCGGTCAGCTCGAGCCGGCCGTTGCGTTCGACATAAACCGTCCCATGGGTGTTGACCAGGATGTCCGATATCGAGCCGTCCTTGACCAGTGGCTCGATCGGCCCAAGCCCGGTCAACTCGTCCAGGACCTCCGATACGATCCGGTTCTGCTGCTCGAGGTTGAGGGGCGTTTGCAGGTCGGTCTTCAGAAGATCGGCGATCGTCGCCCCGACCTCGCGGCGGATGTCCTCGGCCCCCATCTTCTCGAGCGCCGAGAGATTGATCACGTCGAGCAACTTCTGGTGCAGCCGCACCTTCAGCTGGGTGTAACGCGACGAGAAATCGGCGCCCTCCGGCGGGGCGGCATTCTGGATCTCGTTGGCGGCCCTGCCCGGAGCCCGAGACGGCCGTTCCTTTTGGCCAGCCGGTTTCGTAGCGACATCGGCGGACCCGCTGCCCGATTTCGAAAAACGCCCGATCATGTTCACGCACCCTTCTTGAGGATAAGGTTAAAAACTACATACCGTTAAGCGCTTGTTGCCACTAACGCCTTATCCCCTAGACCTTTGAGCACCGACTTGAAGAGTGCATCGATGCGTTTTTCGACTTTGCTTCCTCGTTTTATCTCCGAAAGGCGGACACCTTCGTTGAGGGCCGCATTCACGGTCTTGTAATCATTGGGAACAAAGTAATCTATCTGGCGACCCAAAGCTTTTTCCGCTTCTTTGACGGTCACTTCCCTGCTCCACCGGCTTTCGAACCGGTTGACGACGATCGCGGTATGGGCCTCGTCGATGCCTTTCTCACGCATGATCTCGAGGAGGCGCCGGCTTTGGCGAATAGCCGCAACCGTCAACTGAGTGACTAGAAACACCACGTCGGAACGGTCGAGTACGACCTGGGTCCAATCGGTCAGCGCCTGGGGCATATCGATCAGAACGTAGTCATACTCCTCGGCCGCGACATCGAGCAGCCTCGCCACCAAATCCGGCGTCAACGCATCGAGAGGCTCGATGGTCAGAGGCGCGGTCAGGACGTCGATACCGCTATTGTGATGGGCCATGACGCCGCGCAAAAAGGCGCCGTCGAGGTCCCCCGGCGAAAGCACCACATCCATGATGCTGAACTTGCATTGCAGGTCCTGGTAGACCGCCGCGTTGCCGAACTGCAGATCGAGATCGAGCAGACACACCTGGGGTTCCTTCGTCCCCATGGCGGCCAGACAATAGGCGCTTTGCACCGCCAGCATCGTCGCGCCCATGCCGCCGACGGGTTTGATGTAAGAGAAGACGTTGGCCCGCGCCTGCTCCGCGCCCTCGCCATGACCGATTTTGCGCGACGCGTATTCCAGCGCCGTGGTCAACTCGGAATCCGAAATCGGCTGGGGCAGGAAGTCCGCCACGCCGAGCCGCATCAAGCGGCGGACGCCCTCCAATGTCGCGTCTCGCGACGTGGCGACGACGCTCAAGGACTTGCCGTAGGTGCGGATGATGCCGTCGAGGGCCTCGACTTCGGAGTCATCCGACAAGTTGATGTCGAGCAGCAGCACGTCCGGCCCATGGCCGTCGATCACGTCGGGACCGACATCCCCCACCTTGCCCACGAACACGTCGAAGTTGACGCTGTTGTTCTCGAAATGCACGTTGTTGAGGGAGTCCTTGATCTCCTCGGACTGAACCACGGCGAGAACGTTCATTGGTCCGTGGAGTTTCATCTTTCCCTTCACAGCTCCAAACCCTCGCGAAAGGCAGGAAATTCATACCTTTACGGCGTTGGTGCAGAGCTTAACGACAGTTAGTTAACAAGAGGTTAGATTCCGCCACAATCGGGCGCTCCCGGCCAGCTTCGGCAGGTTAACCAAGGTTAAGACTTCGCGGGGCTATGTCAACCCTTGGATCGCCGCCCAGGCCGCGCCCATGCATAACGGATAGTAGGGGCTAGGATGCGCCGGCGGTGTTCATGTCCTCGCCGCTAAGGGTGGCGGTGAACGGCGGCATGGGGATGCCGTTGGAGGTCGACTGCTGCGATCCGCCGAGCATCATGGGGCGGAGGAAGTTGAGGACCATGAAATCGAAGGTGACGCCCGACAGCCTGACCGTCACCATCGGTACGATATCCGCCCCCGGCCGGCCGGCGAAGCCCATGCCGACATGGGCGTATTCGACGATGACGTTCGACGGCCGCACCCGGAAGAAGACGCCGGACATATGCTCGACGATGTCGGTGAAGGCGGTGCTGTCGTGGGTGGTGCTGAACCCGCCCGGGCAACCCGTACAGGTGCAATTGGCGTCGTTGCAGGTCACCGTGAAGGCGCCCACCGTCGAGGTATCGAGCGACGTCCCCGGCTCGAAGCCCCCGTCGGTGACGCCGTTCCAGCCGGTGCTTGAAAAACCGGCGGCCACCGGGTTGGACTGCACGGCGTAACGAACGCCGAGCTCGGTCGACTTCTCGGCGCTGTTCCACTGCCAGAGCGCGAGCGAAAACTCGACGATGGAGATGGTCAGCACCATAAGCAGACCGATGACGATGGCATATTCGACCGCGACGGCGCCGCTGTGCTCGCGCGCAAGCGCCCCAAGCCCTGATTTACGCAATCCGTTCAACATCTTAACGCTCCTCATGACTGACCGTGCCCGGCGCTGCCCGACGGTGGTGGGGTTCGGCCCGGTCCCGAAGGCTCCGACCCGGACATCGCCCCGGCCGGCCGCCGCCGTCACCGGAACCCGGCATCGGCACACCGGTGAAGCGGGCGGGTTGACGCAACCCCATCATCCCCCAACCATTCTTAACTTTCCCTTAAGGACTATGGTTAATCCGGCGCTTCCCCTCGACGACTTGGGCCCTCGACGACCCGGGACAGGGAACAATCCTCGATCACCGAAAACAATACACTGCCCCTGGATAGGCGGTTTAGGCGATTTGGAACCACGGAGGCACGGAGAAATTTCACAAGCTTTGGTGCTGAATTGTTTTAACCTCTGCGTCTCTGTGGTGAATCGTTTCTTGGGCCCCGCCGGCGGCGGCCGATCCCGGCGCGCCGGCGGAAGTTCGGCGTTCAAAAATGAGGGGGAAGGGCCGGGCTCGAATGGAGGAAGATGCCCTTGAGGGGGACCTTACAGGGGAGCCCCTGGAGGGGGCGGTCTTACGATGCGCCGGCGCTGTTCATGTCCTCGCCGGAAAGGGTGGCGGTGAAGGGCGGCATGGGGATGCCGCTCGTGGTCGGCTGCTCCGAGCCGTAGAACATCAGCGGGCGGATGAAGCTCAGGACCATGAAATCGAAGGTGACGCCGGTCAGCCTGACGGTGACCACCGGCACGATATCCGGGCCCGGCCGGCCGGCGAAGCCCATGCCGACATGGCTGTAATCGATGGTGACGTTGCTGGTGTTTAGGTCGGAACCGCGAAAGACGCCATCCATCCGCCTGATGATGGCGTTGAAGGCAACGGTATCGACACCGGTGGGGTTCGAAACGCTGCTTTTAACATCAGCGCACCCCGGATCTGTGGATGGGC
>JACZQV010000148.1 GCA_022545545.1 Pseudomonadota bacterium | reverse complement strand
TTGGGCTCGTCAGCTTTGGACGGCGCTGACGCTGACCGCTTCGGGACCCCCCACCACAGGCCCAGCACTGCCAGCCAGCCCAAGCACCCCGCCGCGATCGGCACCCAGCGCCAGCCACCTGGATCTTCCGCAACGAGCGTGTCCGGACTGACTTCGCCGAGGGCGTAGATGAGGAGCAGTCCGAGTACCAGCGAGGAGATCACGACACCGGCCCGCGAGGCGGTCGAGAGGATCCCCCACGTGCGCCCGTAGCTGGCCGGTGGAATCCACTGGCCGATCAGCTTGGTGAGGGCCGGCCAGCCGCCGGCTCGCAGCACCTGGAGGCTAAAGATGAAGAGCGCGAAGGCGAAGAAGCTGGCCAAGTAGCCCATGGCCACGGTCAACGAGGCCACCACCCCCAGCGCCAGGAGGAGCGTCAGTCGCCCTCCAAAGCGGTCGGCGACGAAGCCGGTGAGCAGCTTACCCACCAGGCTGCCGAGGGCTGCGTAGCCGAGAATGTCCCCAATATCAGTCGTCGTCAAAGACAGCCCCGGATCCTCGACGAGCGCCGGGCTGACGGTCGAGGATAGCGTCGCCGGTTACAAGGTCTGGGACAAGCACATCAAGGCGGAGTACCAAACGGCCAAGGCCGCGCTCAAGGAGCTCGGCCTGCTGAAGAAGAAGAAGTAATGCGTACAGGGGTCATGCTCCCGTCAGGAGCATTTCGTTCGTGAACCAGGATCCCAACGACACAGGTGTGGGCGAAGGGCGGAAGAAAACTTCCGTCTCTTCGCTCATTCACTGGACGGATTTCCGCGTGACGGTCATCATCCTCGCGATTTGCGGGGCGCTTTACACCGTGACCACCGGCTTCGAGGAGGTCGCGGCCATGCTGGCCCAGAATATCCCGCCGGAATGGTTTCCGCAGCTCCTGATCTGGATCGTCGTGGCGCTGAGTTTGGTGCTGCCCTTCGAGCATCTGTTTCTCGAGAAGGGCGCCGCCGAAATCGACAAGGACCGCAGCGAAAAGATCAAGCCCATGGCGATGATCACCGCGGCGCTGCTGATCCTGGCGGTGACCTCGATTCTGCTATTCGGCACCGCGCTGGCGATGGTGCTGGTCTGCATCGCGCTGCCGCTGCTCTGGGGCGAGCGGCGGGCCAAGGTGCTGGTGCCTTATTTCATCCTGTTCCCGTTGGCGGTGACGTTGCTGTTCACCCAGGTGCTCAAGGTCTATTTCGAGCCCGGCGCCTTCGGCCCGGCGATCCAGTAGGAGCGGCCCGTGGAAGCGATGTTCCAGGGGCTCGGGCTGATCCTCGATCCCTTCAATTTTTTCCTCATCTTCTGCGGCGTGTTGATCGGCGTCATCGTCGGCGCCCTGCCGGGGTTGAGTTCGCCCATGGCGGTGGCGCTGTTGTTGCCGTTCACCATCGGGCTCGATCCGATCCCGGCGATCGCCATGCTGTCGGCGCTGTATTGCGCCGGCACCTTCGGCGGCTCGATCACGGCGATCCTGATCAACGCGCCCGGCGCGCCGCCGGCGGTGGCCACGGCGTTCGACGGCTATCCCATGGCCAAGCGCGGCGAGGCGGGCCGGGCGCTCGGCATGGCGGCGGTCTCATCCGTCGCCGGCGGCATCTTCAGCCTCATCGTGTTCCTGATCGCCACGCCGCTCCTCGCCAAGGCGGCGCTCACTTTCCGCCCGCCGGAATACTTCGCGCTCGCCGTCTTCGCGCTTTCGATGCTGGCCTCGATCAGCGGCAAGTCGTCGGTCCGCAACCTGATCGCCGGCGCCGCCGGTGTTCTCATCAGCACCGTCGGCATCCACCTCACCACCGGGGTCGAGCGTTTCACCTTAGGCCTCACCGATCTCACCGACGGCATCCATTTCGTACCGGTGCTGATCGGGCTGTTCGCCGTCGGCGAGCTGTTGAACCAGTCCCAGGCGCTGAATATCGCCTATGAGCGCATCACCTCGATAGTCGTCCGCCTGCCGAGCCGCGCCGACTTCCTGAAGGTCAAGTGGACGATCCTGCGCTCGTCGCTCCTCGGCACCTTCATCGGCATCCTGCCGGCGGAGGGCTCCACCGTGGCGGCGATCATGGGCTACAACGAGGCCAAAAGGTGGTCCAAGAACAAGGAAGAGTTCGGCCACGGCGCGATCGAGGGCATCGCCGGGCCCGAGGCGGCCAACAATGCCGCCGCCGGCGGCGCCATGGTGCCGACGCTGGCGCTCGGCATCCCGGGCAGCGGCACCACGGCGGTGATCCTGGTCGCGCTCATCATGCACGGCTTCCGGCCCGGGCCGTATCTGATGAACCAGACGCCGCACTTCATCTACGCCATCTTCGGCGCCATGATGATCGCCAATCTGATGTTCTTCGTGCTCGGCCTCGCCGGCGCCAAGGTGTTCTCGCGCATCACCCTGATCCCGCGCACCCTGCTGTGGCCGTCGGTGTTCGTGTTCTCGATGATCGGGGCGTACTCGTTCTCCTCGTCGGTGTTCGACGTCTGGGTGATGCTGGTCTCGGGCATCGTCGGCTTCCTCATGCTGCGCCACGGGTTCGGGCCGGCACCGCTGGTGATGGGGCTGATCCTCGGGCAGCTGGTCGAGGAATCGCTGTCCCAGTCGATGATCATGTTCGACAACAACTGGTTCCAATTCTTCGAGAGCCCGATCGTGGTCATGTTCTTCGTCCTCACCCTCCTCGGCCTGTTCGGCGCCCCCCTGGTGCGCTTCCTCGGCAAGATCTACAACCGGGTGAAGCCGCCGGAACGGCGCGCCGCCGAATAGGCCGCTACGCCCGCATCGACTGCCCGTTAAACGGCTTTCGTCAAAGGGGCCAAGTCTTGACCCCTCGGAATAGCGATGAAAATCAAGGATATCAGGGCATCGATCCACACCATCTCGATCACCGTGCCGTTGATTGAGGAGAAGATCGAGGGCTATGGGCGGGCGGAGCAGCGCAACTTCATCTTCTGCGAGGTCGAGACCGATGACGGCATCGTCGGCTACGGGCTGACCGGCCATTTCCTCGCCGAGGCCGTCGTCGCCGCGCTGGAGAAGCATTTCCTGCCGACCGTCAGGGACATGGACCCGCGCGAAACCGAAGCGATCCACGCCCGGGTCGCGGCGGAGCTCAATCCCCGGGCGATGTCGGGCGTCGTCTCCATGGCGCTGTCGCTGCTCGACATGGCGCTCTGGGACATCGCCGGCAAGCACGCCAACCGCACCGTGGCCCAGCTTTTGGGCGGTCATCGGACGAGCGCGCCGGTCTATGTCACCTACGGCTTCCCCCAGTACGACCGGGACCAGCTGGTCGAGGCGGCGAAGCTCCATATCGCCAACGGATTTTCCCGCCTCAAGATGGTCGTCGCCGTCGACGAAGGGGGCTGGCGCGAGGACGCGGCGAGGATACGCGCGGTGCGCGACGGCGTCGGCGATGACATCGATCTGATGATCGACGCCAACTACCTGTTTTCGCCGGTCGAGGCCAAGATGCTCTGCCGCGCGGTCGAGGACTGCGACCTCACCTGGTTCGAGGAGCCCCTGCACCAGAACGACGCCAGGGCTTTGGCGGATTTGCGCCGCGCCACCTCCATCCCCATCGCCGCCGGCCAGATGGAGGGCCACCGCTGGCGGCTGCGCGAGCTGGTCGAGAGCCACGCGGTCGATATCCTCCAGCCCAACTGCTGCTATAACGGCGGCTTCACCGAGGTCAGGAAGGCCGCCCATCTCGCCCAGGCCTACAATCTGCCGATCGCCAACGGCGGCGGCTGGCCGCAGCTCAACATGCACGTCATGGCGGGTCTGATGAACGGCTGGCTGGTGGAGTGGCATTTGGGCATCGTCGAGATCTTCGAGACCCTGTTCGTCGACCCGCCGAGGCCCAAGGACGGTATGATCGAGATCGCCGATAAGCCGGGGCTGGGGCTGACCCTCGACCCGGACGCCCTGAAAGAGACGCGGGTCGCCCCGTGATCGTGCCCGGCCCCCATCCGCATAGCCGCTGGGCATCGCTAACGCGCTTGAGGGTACGACGCCCATGGTGAAGATCGTCGAGGTCATCGAGAAGACGGTGCCGCTGCGCTCGGAGCTCCGCAACGCCTATATCGATTTCTCCCAGATGACGGCGAGCGTGGTGGCGATCAAGACCGACGTGATGCGCGGCGGCAAGCCGGTGACGGGCTTCGGCTTCAATTCGAACGGGCGCTATGGCGCCGGCGGGCTGATGCGCGAGCGTTTCATCCCCCGCATCGAGGCCGCCGACGCGGGCGATCTCGTCAACGAGGCGGGCGATAACCTCGATCCCCACAAGGTCTGGGACGTGCTCATGACCAACGAGAAGCCGGGCGGCCATGGCGAGCGCTGCGTCGCCGTCGGCGTCATCGACATGGCGGTGTGGGACGCCGTCGCCAAGATCGCCGGCGTGCCGCTTTACCGCTACCTCGCCGACAATTACGGCAACGGCGAGGCCGATGATCGCGTCTTCGTCTATGCCGCCGGCGGTTATTACTACCCCGGCAAGGACATCGAGGCCCTGAAAGCGGAGATGGCGGGCTATCTCGAGCGCGGCTATCACGTGGTCAAGCTCAAGATCGGCGGCGCGCCGCTGGATCAGGATATCGCCCGCATCGAGGCGGTGCTCGGCATCGTCGGGGCGGGCGAAAACCTGGCGGTCGACGCCAACGGCAGTTTCGATCTCGAGACCGCCATCGCCTATGCCGAGGCGCTTAGGCCGTATGAGCTCCGCTGGTACGAGGAGGCCGGCGATCCGCTGGATTACGCCCTGCAGGCGGAATTGGCCAAGCACTATGATCTGCCGATGGCGACCGGCGAGAACCTGTTCTCGCTTGCCGACGCCAGGAACCTGCTGCGTTACGGCGGCATGCGACCCGAATGCGACATTTTGCAGTTCGATTGCGCCCTCGCCTACGGCCTGGTCGAATATTTACGCATCCTCGAGATGGCGGCGGATCACGGCTTTTCGGCGCGCGCCTGCGTCCCCCATGGCGGCCATCAGATGTCGCTCAACATCGCCGCCGGGCTGGGGCTGGGCGGCAACGAATCCTACCCCGACGTGTTCAAGCCCTTCGGCGGCTTCGCCGACGGCATCGCCGTCGAGGACGGCACTGTCACCCTTCCCGAGGTGCCCGGCATCGGCTTCGAGACCAAGAACGATCTCTATCGGTTAATGCGCGACCTCGCCGGGCTGTAGGGAACGGGTGGTCGCGCGCTATCGGGCGGACGCGGATTAACCGGCGGGGCGACGGCCCCCCTCACCCCTCCCCTTCGCCGGCCTGCCGGCGGCGCTTGCGTCCCTGATAGTCGGGCGCGGTGGCGTCGCCCGGCCCGCGATAGTCGATGATCTCGATGGCGTTGCCGTCGGGGTCCTGGATGTAGGCGTGACGGCCGGAAAAGGTCCGGTGCCCCTTGTCCTCGTAAAGCAGGATCTCGACGCCGTGGCTTTTCAAGGATTCAAGGGCGGCGTCGAAAGCGTCGCCGGCGACGATGAAGGCGTGGTGGAACTGGGTGCCGCCCGGCGGGTTGGGCGGCACGTGGTCCTTCATCTCGGTGATGACGAAATAATCGTCGCCCGCCCGCATGAAGGCGGTGTTGTCGTTCTGGCGTAGGTACGTACAGCCGAGGATATCGCGGTAGAAGCGCTTGGCGCGTTCCAGATCCTTGACCGAAATGGCGAAATGCAGCACGCCCGTGGGCTCGATCATGGTCCCACTCCCCTCATCGGTCTCACGATCACCCCATTGGGCCGATCCACCGGCGCGCTTGCCAACGTCTCGGCGTCGATCTTAGTACTTACTTTCATAGAAGGGTGACACATCTGACGGCCTTGCGGGTTCTCTCGGCTAGGAGCGTGGTCCGCCGTGATGGGGGTCCATCACAAGGACCGCGCGACGACGTCCGAAGGGCCCGCAAGGCCGCCCGAAGGGTCGCTTTTCGCGGCCTTCGGAGGGCGTCACCGCCGCTTGACGATGCCAGACATCGCCCGCCTCCCGAAGTCGTACGGAGGGCAGGCCGGCGCGCCGCTTCCTAGCCGGAG
>JACZQV010000147.1 GCA_022545545.1 Pseudomonadota bacterium | reverse complement strand
CAGGGCCTCAGGATCGGCGAACTCGAAATTGTAGGCGGAAAATTCCCGCTCGGCGCGGAGGAAGACGTCGCCGTAGGTGATCCCGCCCTCGCCCTCGATCCCGTTCCAGTCGAGATCGTAGACGTTCTCGACGCCCTGGACGTACATCGCCAGGCGCTCGAGCCCGTAGGTGAGCTCGACCGAGACGGGGTCGCATTCGATGCCGCCGACCTGCTGGAAATAGGTGAACTGGGTGACCTCCATGCCGTCGCACCACACCTCCCAGCCGAGCCCCCAGGCGCCGAGCGTCGGGCTCTCCCAGTCGTCCTCGACGAAGCGGATGTCGTGATGCTCGGACGAGATGCCGAGCTCGCTCAGGCTTTCGAGGTAGGTCTCCTGGACGTCGTCGGGCGAGGGCTTGAGCAGCACCTGGAACTGATAGTAGTGCTGCAGCCGGTTGGGATTGTCGCCATAGCGCCCGTCGGCGGGCCGCCGGGTGGGCTGGACGTAGGCGCAGCGCCATGGCTCTTGGCCTAGCGCGCGCAAGAGCGTCGCCGGATGGAAGGTGCCGGCGCCGACCTCCATGTCATAGGGTTGCAGGATGACGCAGCCCTTTCGGGCCCAGAACGACTGCAGGTCGAGGATAAGGTCCTGGAAACTGGGCGCCTTGGCGCGCTGTTCAGGAATCACACCGTCACGTCCCGAATGATCGTGCCCGAGCATCGGCGCCGGGTCTTCGGCGGCAGACAGTATCGAGCGCCTCGGAACCGGTCAAGGCCGCGCGCGCCGATCGCGGGAATTCCTCCGGACACCGTCAGTAGGGGCAGTCTTCGCGCCCGCATGACTCGGCCCCGCCGGGCGAGACATAGGTGCCGCAGACCGGGCACTTGACCAGGGATTCGGCTTCCGCCGTTCGGATCTCGGGCTCACCCCCTTGGTCCTTGAGCGCCTTCTTCTTGCGGGCCCGGTCGAGCCGGCCCACCCATTTGAAGCCGTACCAGATCGCCAGGATGATGGCGGTGGTCAGCAGGAGCTTGTTGAGAGAGAACCCGAACATGGGGGAGTTTTAAAGGGCCGGGCGCCCAGGAGCAAGAAGTGCCGTGGCGCCAAGCCCGGTCCCGGCGCGGCGCCCCAGTGGCGAAAGATGCGCCGTCACAGGCCGAAGCGGCTCCACAGCGCGCGCTCCTCGATCGCGGCGATGATGCCGGCGACCAGTTCAGCGCCGGCGGCGACGCCAAGCGAGGGAACGCCCGCCGGGGACGCTCCATCCCAATGGCGGGGCCCGAGGCCGGGGCCGAGACGGCGCTTGAGCCAGGGGCGCGCAGGCGTGACGACCCTGAGCCTGACCTCGTCGCCGAAGCGTTCGCGCATGACGGTGCGGAGATCGCCGATGCCGTCGATGAGCCCGAGTTCGAGCGCCCGGCGCCCGGACCAGAAGGCGCCGGAAAAGAGCTCTTCCTCCTCCGCCTTGAGCTTGCCCTGGCGCCGGCTGCGCACCATCGCCTTGAAGGTCTCATGCACGTCGCCCTGGATCGCCTTGATGCGGGCGACGTCGTCCGGGTCCTCTGGCGTGAAGGGATCGAGCAGCGATTTGTTCTCGCCCGCGGTATAGACGCGCCGCTCGATGCCGAGGCGCCCGATCGCTTCCGCCAGGCCGAAACTCTTGAAGATGACCCCGACCGAACCGATGATCGACGATTCGTCGGCGAAGATCTCGTCCCCCGCCAACGCCAGCCAGTAGCCGCCCGAACCGGCCACGTCCTCGGCGAAGGCGAAGACCGGCACCTCGTTCTCCTCCGCCAGCGCACGGATGCGCCTGCAGATGAGCGCCGATTGCACCGCCGAGCCCCCCGGCGAATTGACGGCGAGCGCCACCGCCCGCAGGCGGCGGAGCGAAAAGGCGCGCTCGATCGCCTCCGCCAGGCCGGCGAGTGTCAGGCCCGTGCGCAACGGCCCGAGCTGGCCGATGATGCCGCTAAGGCGCAGCACCGCCACGACGGGGGGCGGGTTGCGCACCCGTTCGATCGGCACCAAGCGCCGCAACGCGCCGAGTTTCATCCTCCCCCCTCGAGGCTGCTGGCCCCCTCGAGGCTACTCGAAAGGCTTGCCGACCGCGGGCGGCGGGCCGCCGCCACGCCGACCCGCCGCGCCAGCGAAGCATGGCGAGAGCGGCTCTCGCCTCGGCGTAGCCTCCGGCGAAGCCAGGGCCGGCCCACCTTGGCGAAGCCCTCGCCTCGGCGAAGCCTCCGGCGAAGCCAGGGTCGCTTCGGCGGAGCCAGGCCGCACAGGCGGGCGGAATGGCGCCTCACAGCTCGAGCCCCTCGCCGCGGCGGAGCACCGCTTCCGCCTGAGCGGTGAACGATCCGTCCTCTTCATGAAGGACCATGCCGGTGGCAAGGCGCATCGGCCGGAAGGCGTCGGCGACGGCGCGCACCAATACCCTCTTGGCGGGCTTACCCGAATAGCCCGGCCACAGCGGATAGACGACGATGTCCCCGGCGCGGCCGTGAAGCTCGGCCAAGAGCGCATCGAGGCGGTCGGCGCGGTGGACCACGGTCAAGGTGCCCTTGCGCCGCACCATGGCGAGACAGAAACGGACCCAGTCGCCAAGGCCGCCGCCGCCCGCCGCTCTTTGCCCTCCCGCCGACGCCGCGCCTTCGACGTTTGCCCCGGCCCTGCCCCGATCCGGCGATGGGTTTGCCCGGCCGGACTCGATATAGGGCGGATTGGCCATGACATGGTCGAACGATCCCGGCGCCAGGCGCATCGGCGGGCGGGTCAGATCGCCGGTCATGACATCGACCCGGCCGGTAAAGCCGTTGAGACCGATATTGTGGCTGGCGAGGCGGGCCATGTCCGGCTGCACCTCGATACCGCTCACCCGGCAGCGGGGGACGCGCCAAGCCAGGCAGAGCGACGCCGCTCCTGTGCCGGCGCCGACGTCCAGCACCCTCTCGCCCGCGATCGCGGGAACGGCGGCGGCGAGGAAGACGGAGTCGATCGCCACCCGGTAGCCTTTCTTGGGCTGGCAGAGCTTGACCCGCCCGTCGAGCAGGCCGTCCTCGGTGATGGCGGCGCCGCTACCATGCCGGGCAGGGGCCGGTTCAGCCATGACGGTGGTGGACTTCGGCGGCGTCCAACAACCGGCAGGCGCGATCATATTGCTCGTCCACGACCATGAGGCGCCTGGGGATGGCGTTGGCGCTGCCCTCGAGTATCGACATGTGGTTGTCGAACACGAACGCCTCGATATCATCGCCGGCCAAAAGCGCCCTGACCCAGGAAATCAACACCATATCGTTGGTCCTGAGCAACTCCTTCATGGCAGGGCCCCGGCGGCGGCGCGCGAAACAAAATAATAAGGCATAAATTATCCAGTACTTGACCGTCGGCAAATGCCGCTTCTATGCTCGTGCAGTCGCACCGTCGCGTCAAGCTACATGGGAGGAGCGCTTGGCACTCGTCGTCGATCTCCATGCCGGCCGGGACAAGGGCCGGCGGCCATCACTGGACCTCTTGACCGCGCTTGTCGCCGACGATCTGGCGCGGGTCAATGCGCTTGTGCTCAAGAATATGGAAAGTCAGGTGGCGCTGATCCCCGAGCTCGCGGGCCACATCATCGCCGCCGGGGGCAAGCGTCTCAGGCCGATGCTGGTGCTGGGCGCGGCGGGGTTGTGCGGCTATGACGGCGGGCGCCATATCGGCCTTGCGGCCTGCGTCGAGTTCATCCACACCGCCACCCTGTTGCATGACGACGTGGTGGATGAGAGCGACCTGAGGCGCGGGCTCGCCACCGCCAATACGGTGTGGGGCAACAAGGCGAGCGTGCTGGTGGGGGACTTCCTGTTCAGCCGCTCCTTCCAGTTGATGGTGACCGACGGCTCGATCGACGTGCTCGCCATCCTGTCCGACGCTTCCGCCGTGATCGTCGAGGGCGAGGTCATGCAGTTGACCACGGCGAACGACACCGAGACCAGCGAGACCGCCTATCTCGAGGTCATCAAGTCGAAGACCGCGAAGCTGTTTTCCGCCGCCTGCCGGCTCGGCGCCGTGGTCGCCTCCCGGCCGGCGATCGAGGAGGAGGCCCTGACCTCGTTCGGGCTCAACCTCGGCATCGCCTTCCAGCTGGTCGACGACGTGCTCGATTACTCGGCACCCGAGGCGGCGCTCGGCAAGGCCGTCGGCGATGACTTCCGGGGGGGCAAGATCACGCTTCCCATCATCCTCGCCTTCCGCCGCGGCAACGATCGCGAGAGAGTTTTCTGGCGCCACGCCCTGGAGGAGCTGGAGCAAGAGGACGGCGACCTCGAACGCGCGGTCGCCTTGTTGCACAAGCACGGCGCGCTGGCGGACACCATGGAACGCGCCCGCCATTACGCCAAGCTGGCGCGCGACGCGCTCGATATCTTCCCCGCCGGGGACGCGAAAGCGGCGCTTCTCGAGGCCGTCGATTTCTCGATCGAGCGCAGCCACTGATCCACGCGCGCGCCACGGCGTGTGACCCATTGTTCGGTAGCGGCGGAAGTTCCGTCTTCCGCCGGGCCTAATCGTCCCAGACCTTTTCCGGCAGCGGCAGCCCGGCGAGGTCATCGTCGCTCAAGGGCCGGTCCGGCTCGGTGCCGAAATCCTCCCTCAGCAGCATCATCAACTGGCGGACATGCTGGCCCGAATGCCAGGTGAAACGCTCGAGCACGTCGTGCAAGGAATGGGTGCCGTAATAGGTCTCGATCACGCCCTGGCATGAGGTGTCCTCAATCCCTTCCCACCAGTCCCTGACGCTCTTGCGGACCTGATCGCCGTAAGCGGCGATCTGGGGGGCCGTCACCATCTCCGCCGGAGCCTCTCTGTTCAACAATTCGCGGATGACCATCCCCTCGGCGCCGGTCGCGACTTCGAGAAAAGCCTCCTGGAGCCGGAAGATATGGTAGCCGAGATTGCGGTAGGTGCGCTTGCGGCCGCGCACATTGGTGTCGAGTTTATCGGCCGGGAATTGGCACAGGTACCGCTGGGCGGCGGCGAGAATGAGGTCGAGTTTCTCGACCAACTGTTCCGGCGTGAGCTGCGCCTTGGCCGCGTATTCGATACCGGTAAGCTTGGCCACGTCGTCGAGGGACTGGCCGAACACCCACTTATCGCCGACCGCCACCACCGGGACGGAGGTGGCGCCGATGCTTCTCAGCGCCTCCATACCGCCGGGGTCGTCTTGAACGTTGATCGATTCGAATTCGATCCCACGGATCGAAAAGAACTCCTTGGTTCTAAGGCAGCTGGTTCAACCCGGGTGCCAGAACACCCTGATGGTCTCGGACACGGCTCGTCCCCTCTCCTGGTGACTCTCGTAGTGAACGCCGCCTGCCCGGTCCTTTAGGCCCAAGCCGGCGGCTCTCGACCCAGCCTAACGAGGGTGCGGCCGGGCTGTAAAGGCAAATTCGGTCTCGATCAGCGGGTACGCGGGCTCCAGGCCCGGTAAGCCGCGGCTCTATGCCCGATAGTCCGGGCACGGCCTATTTCGCCGGCGCGCCGCGGCGTCGGCCTATCGCGGCGTCAACTCACTTGGTGTCGGTCCAAAATCGCCCCCTACCGGACGCTTCTTCATTTGCACCCGTTGGCCTGACTGCCCATATTCAGTATGGTGCCGGATCAACCGACGCACAGCGGTTGATGGGGCCACCCCCTAACACCGGCACTAAACTGAAGGCCCCGCCAAGGTCTTCACTCCCTGACGGGGCCTTCCCCGCGAGCCCATTTGGCTGGCTCTACGTTTTTCAACCTGTAGGAACCTCGCCCCGCTCCGGCGGGGCTTTGTTTATGCCACTGGGCCTGCCCCATGCCGCCAAGTCGTTTTGCGTTAACGATTTATTAGGCAACAGAGGTTAGCACCCACAATCAGTGGATATTTTGGGGTGGCTGATCTAAGCATCTGTCTTCCCTGGGTGACTATAGCCGCCCAAGCAACTTACCTCACCTACGGGGAGCCAAGCACCCAAAGGAGGAGGATAAATGCCTTCATTCTTCGATAAGCTAAAGGGTTGGCTCAGCCAGATCGTTGAGCTTGGCCTGCTGCTGATTGCTCTCGGCATTGTACTCCAGATCCTGTTCGGCCGGGCGGTCAGCTTCATCCCCGGCGACGTTGTCGGCAATCTCATCGGCGTG
>JACZQV010000146.1 GCA_022545545.1 Pseudomonadota bacterium | reverse complement strand
CATAACAAGGGCCGCGCGATGTCGTCCGAAAAGCCCGCAAGGCCGCCCGCAGGGTCGCTTTTCGCGGCCACCGGCGGGCGTCACCGCCGCTTGACGATGTCCAGAGAACGCCGGCGCGACGCCTCCACCCCGGAGGCCGCGAAAAGACGATCATATGTCGCACCCTTCTATGAAAGTAAGTACTCGGCGCCGGCCCAAATGCCAGACGATGTCAGGGGCCGGTGGCGCGCGCCGACAGCGTCAGAAACTTGATTTCGCGATCCGATCCTCGGCCATCTCGGACTGGCGCAGGTACTGGGCGATGATGTGCATGATGGATTGGTGCACGTCCTCGACGATGCCGTAGTTGGCGGCCTCGACATGGATGTTGATGTCGGCGAGATCCGCCGAGCGGCCTCCCGAGAACCCGGTAAGCGCGATCGTCCTAAGGCCATTGTCCTTTGCCCATGAGACGGCGCGCACGATGTTCTCCGAATTTCCCGAAGAACTTATGGTCATCAGGATGTCGCCTTCCCGCCCCATGGTCCTGACCTGATAAAGGAATATGTCCTCGAAACAAATGTCGTTGGCGATGGCAAGCATCAGCTCCAGATTCGCGCTCATGGAAATGACGCGGGGGCGGAAGGTGGTGTCGGTCTGGATGCCCTTGACGTAATCGCAGAGAAGGTGGTTGGCGATCGCCGCCGATCCGCCGTTGCCGCCGGTGAACAGCATGACGCCGTCGCGAAACCCCTGTTCGAGGGTGGCGCAGGCGCTGATCACCGCATCGCGGTCGACGGACCGGTGGGCCTCGGTTATCTGCGCGAAGTAATCATCCAAGAAGGGCTGGATCGACCCATATGTCTTGTCGGGGAATGACATACCGTGATCCTCTGCTTCTCCGATACAACGACTCACCGTGGAAAATTAGGGGTCGACCGGTCCACCGGCGATCCTTCCCCAGGGCATGCCCGGTCCGCCTTCTGGCTGGTGATGACCGATGCCGGCCCCAAGGTCCAACGGTGGTGCGGACCGGTAAGTCGGCTGGTGCTCCTCGGTGCCCGCCATCATCCGAAGGGATGTACCACCCGAGGAGGGACGTGACCAGCGCGATTTCCGCCGCGCCGCCGGCGGCGCCATCCAGAGAGCGGCGTGCTCAGTCGGATTCTTGCTCGGCGAGGGCGGCTTCGGCGGGTTCGGCGGCGCCGAGCGTCTCGTCGTCAATGATGGCGATGGAGAGATCGACGCTCTTTAGGTTGGCCTTGGTCAGGTTGGCGCCCCTAAGATCGGTGGCGTTGACGTTGCAGCCTTCCAAATCCGCCGAAAACAGGTCGGCGGATTTGAGGATCGCGTCGGTGAGATTCGTCGGCCAGAACCGTCCCGTCGGTTGCCCGTCGGGCCCCTTGATTTCGGCCTTCCTCAAATTAGCCTTCCTCAGCTTGGCCGCCGTCAGATCGGCCTTGCAGAGGTTGCAGCCGGAAAGGTCGGAGCCGCTGAGATCGGCATGGGCAAGCTTCGCTTCCGACATGTCCGCCATGACCAGTGAGCAGCCTGTCAGGTTCGTCCCCGTCAAATCCGTGTTCTTGAGGACCGCGGCGTTGAGGTTGGCCCCCGCCAGGTCGATATGACTGAGATCGGCACCTTCGAGGTCGGCGCGGGCGCCGCTTCTGCCGTTGCTCTCCATCCATTCGTAATGGGCGTTGAGGATTTCTTGGACCTTCTTCGGCAGGCTTTCCGACGAACGGTGCAGCTTCGCGCCCTCGAGATTGGCGCCCGAGAGGTCCACGTCCGCGATCTTGACGCCCGAAAAGTCGACATCGGCGAAAGTCGCTTCGTGCAGAATGGCGCCGCTGAGATCGGCGCCCTTGAGCACCGCCCCGGTGAGATCGGCGCCCGAGAGATTGGCGTCGGTCAGATTGGCGTTGCTCAGGTTCGATTGCGAGAGGTTCACGTCTCTCAGGTCCGCCTGGCTCAGATTGGCGTGGCTGAGATCGGTCTGGACGATCACCGAATTGGCGAGCTTGGCGCCTGTCAGGATCGCCCCTACCAGGTTGGCTTTTTCGATGTGGATGGTGCCGAGGTCGACCTTGACGACCTGGAGCTCGCCTTCGAAATTGGCCTTCATGAGGGCCCCGTCGCGCATGTCCGCTCCCGCCAGGCATGACCTCAGCAGGTTGGCGCCACGCAGCATCGCGCCGCGCAGATCCGCCTTGAAAAGATTGGCGTCCGTGAGGTCGCATTCCCGCAGGTTGGCGCTGAAAAGGTCGGCTTCCTCGAGGTTTGCCTTGATGAGGATGCAGCGGCTCAGATCGGCGCCGGCCAGCTTCGCCTGCTTCAAATTCGCTTCCGAAAGGTCGAAGCCATAGAGTTCCTGCAGGGTCAAATCGGCGCGCACGCCGCCATGAATTCCCTTCAACCACTTCTCGTGGCTAAGCAGGATCGCAGTCAGATCTCTAGGCGTCATATCCCCTACCGTGCCTTGTGGACCTGTTCCCGGAGGCGCCGAGAATCCGGGCCTCGGCGGCACCCCACGACCAGTCAATCGCCGACGGCGCGGCGCGCGGCAACCTTCCCGTTCTCGACAGATTCCGCTAGTCGTGCCGTCAGCATTCTCAGACAAGTCTTAACGAACCGTAACTTACTGCAAATATTAGCATTTTTCTGCAAGTCGTCAGCCGATTCCGGCCCCATCGGCGGTCCTTCAGGGGCGCCGGAGGCGAATATTCATGTACATCCCGCGAGGCCGTAATAGATTACCCGGAGCGCGCGAACGCCGGCAGGCCGGGGAACGAGACCTTAGGACACCTTATGCCAGGACGAACAGCGCAATTGCCCGCAAGGCTCTATCGCAGGAATATCGGGGTGCTGGCCTTGGCCGCCGTCCTGCCGTTGATCCTGGCGTGGATGGTTGCGCCTTTCGGCCAGGACCCCGCCTATCATCGCTTCGCCGATCAGCGGGTATTGCTGGGCATTCCCCATTTCGGCGACGTGGTGTCCAATATCGGACTTCTCATCGTCGGCGCGCTGGGCCTGGCCTTCGTCGCCGGCGGGCGGGGCCGGGCGATTCTGACCGAACCCTCGGAGCGCCTGCCCTATCAGGTGTTCTTTACCGGCATCGCGCTCATCGCTTTCGGATCGGCCTATTACCACGCCGATCCGACCCACCAGACCCTGTTCTGGGACCGCCTGGCGATGACGATCGCGTATTTGGCGTTGCTCGCGCTGTTCATCGCCGACCGCGTTCACGGCCCGGTGGGGGTCCGGGTGATGCTGCCCCTGCTTGTCGGTCTCGGCGTCGGGGCGCTGATCTATTGGCGTCTCGGCGAGGCAGCCGGTGATGGCGATCTGCGTTTCTACTTTTTGAGCCAAATCTATCCGGCGCTGATGATCCCTCTCATATGCCTGCTGTTTCCGGGCCGTCACACATCCGGCCGTTATGTCCTCTATCTGTTCGTCTGTTACGCCTTCGTGGTCGGCAGCGAGCGGCTCGACCACGAGATTTACGCGCTTAGCGCCGGCGTGGTGAGCGGACACAGCCTCAAGCACCTTTTCGCGGCGCTGGCGGCCTATATGATCCACGCCATGCTGGCGGTATCCGTGGGCGATCCCGGTCGCTGATCAGGTGGCGAGGGCCGCCGATTCGCCCCATTTGCGCGCGAACACGAAGTCCTTGAGCGGCTTGCGCCGGCGCGGCGCGAAGCCGGCTTCGCGCGTCTCGCCTGGCGGCGCCTCCGGTTTATCGGGATAGCCGACGGCGACGGCGGCGACCGGTTCGAAGCCCTCGGGAATGTCATAGGTCCCGCGTGCGTGTTCGGCATCGAAGCCGGCCATGAAATGGGCCGCCAGGCCGCGGCCAGTCGCCTCCAGGGCCAACTGTGCCGAGGCCAGTCCGATATCGTGCAGCGCGTGGCGATTGGGCCGGCCGTTGCGGTCGAACGCCAGCTTGGCGACCGTAAGCATCAGCACGGGCGCCTGGCCGGCCCAGGACTGGTTGCCAGGTACCAGGCAAGCGAGCAGGCGCTCGAAATCCTCCGGCCGGTCGCTGGTCGCGACGATGAAGGCCCACGGTTGCTCGTTGAACGACGACGGCGCCCAGCGCGCCGCCTCGAGCAGGGATTGAAGCGTCGCCGGGTCCACGGCCCGTTTCAAAAACGCCTTCGGGCTGAAACGCTGTTGGATCAGTTCGTGCACCGGGTGATCGGTGGGCGCGGGATTTAGCATCGCTTGAATCCGGTATCTGTCAGATGGAACGGTTGACCGCGAAAAGTCTAGCACGAAACGGCGGCGACGGTCATTCGACGCCGCCATGACAATGGGCAAAGCTTTGGGGTAACATCGCCAAGGAAAGGTCCGCCACCGGGCCCCGGAACCGGCAAATGAAGGTGAGACGATGGCACAGGTATCCATGTCGCAAGAGTTACAGGCGTCCGCCGAGAAGGTCTGGGAGCTGATCGGCGGGTTCAATTCCCTCCCGACCTGGCACCCCGCGGTCGTGAAAAGCAGGACCGAAGGCGAGGGCGAGGGCCAGGTCCGCACCCTCGAACTGACCGGCGGCGCCACCATCCGCGAGCGGCTCGATCGGGCGGACGAGGGCGCCAGGAGCTACACCTATTCCATACTCTCGGGCCCACTGCCGGTCGCCGATTACGTCGCCACCCTTTGCGTACGCGAAGCCGGTGATGGGGCGTGCGTGGTCGATTGGTCGAGCGAGTTCGACCCCGACGGGGTTCCGGAAGCCGCCGCGGTCGAGATCATCGAGAGCGTTTACCAAGCGGGGTTCGTCGGTTTAACCGAGAAGTTCGGCGAATGACGAGGCGGTAAAGGCGGCGGGAGCCCTACTGCCGGGAACCTGGCCGGGCCTGTTCGCCCAAATTTTCAACGCCGTCAAACCGATACCATCTGGCCGGATAGGGCTCTGGCGCACGAACCGGCGGTAACAGCGGGAAGGGGGGAGGGCCGCCGGCCGATCGGGTGGGAGAGCCGCCCTAACCCTCGGCGCCCCGCCCGCGCCCGCCAAGCGCCGGGCCGATGACGGCGCCGATCAGATAGCCCGCGGTGCAGACCATCAGCCCGTAGACGTTGATACCGAGATCGTCGGCGTACTTGCCGACGCCGATGTCGATCCAGGCGGGGAACAGCTCCAGCCCAAGGGCGCCCTCCAGCGTCACGCCAACGCCAAACAGAAGCCCCGGCCAGAAGGCGAGGTGGAAGCTCATCTTTCCCGCGCCCGGGATGAAGGACAGCAGGAAGATCGGCGCCAGGCCCATCACCATGGTGCCGCTGATCGTGGTGGCGGCGATGATGGCGGGCCCGGCGGCTTCGCCGAGATAGATGCCAAGGAGCGGCAGATTGCCGAATATGGCGATCGCCACCATGACGGCGCGGCCCATGCGGACTTGGCTCTTGGTGGCGCCGGCGGGACGGTTCCGCCAGTCGCGCCCGGCAAGCTTGGCGGCCGAGGCGAAGGTCGAATCGAGCGTCGAACCGGCGCTCGTCACCATGATGGCGTTGAATACCAGCAGCATGGGCAGGCCGAGGCTGGCCGGGACCGAGACCGAACTATTGCCGGAAATCCCGAGGCTCGAGCCATAAAGCCCGACGGTCGAGAACAGCAGGATGAAGGCGCCGGCGCAAATCCCGGCAAGAATGAAGCCCCGCAGCATCACCTTCGGGCTGGTGATGAAGCCCCGGTCGGTGAGGACCGGGTCGTGAAACGGGTAACTCAGGACCTGCACCAGGGCGAGGCCGCAAAAGGTGACGCCGGCGAGATTGCGTCCCGCGCTGACCTCGGGAAGTCCCCGTTCGGCGAGCGCCGGCCATATGATGGTGAGGATCGCCACCAGCAGGACGGCCGCCAGGATCATCTGGGCGCCGTCGGTCAAGAGGCTGCTCCTGAGGCCCCCGCGCCAACTGTAATAAACCGTGAAAGCGGTGACCAAAAGCACGCCCAACCAGTATTCGGCGCTGCCCTCATCGCCGAAATAAAGCGCCGCGACCTTGGTGTTGGACCACACCTCGTTGAACAGGCGGATGGCGATGGCGATGAGGAACAGCTTGGCGCAAAGGGCGCCGTACTTGCTTACCAGGAAGTCGGAGAGCGAGGTGTACCCGCCACGGGTGCGCAGCAGATAGATGGTCACGCCGGCGACCACGAAGCTCAGGTAAT
>JACZQV010000145.1 GCA_022545545.1 Pseudomonadota bacterium | reverse complement strand
AAGGGTGCGCGGTGATGGCTGGGGGACCAGGATTCGAACCTGGGCCGTCCGGTCCAGAGCCGGAAGTTCTACCGTTAAACTATCCCCCAGCGGGGAAATGGGCCGGCGAGGGGTGGCGGAAGCCAAGAGGCGCCCCGCCGCCGGCACCGGATTCCTAACATATAGGGGCCGGCTTGGACAACCCGAGCCCTTTCGCCCCGGCGCCATGCCTTCACCGCCCCGCGCGCGGCGGCGCCCCGCCGAGTTCTAGGACCGAAGTGTGAACAACGAGTTAGCGCTTCTGTCCGCGGCCGATCTTAAGTAACATCGCCGGAACAACCGGACCCGGCGCTTATTTCTCGCGCCGGGGATCGAGCCAGGGGGTCCGGCGACCATGGGCGCGCACCGTTCGAGAACGCAGAGGCGACGCTATCCGCGCCGCCGCCAGGGGCGTCAAGGCGCCTATGCGGCGCTCGATCTCGGCACCAACAACTGCCGCCTGTTGGTGGCCAGGCCCGTGGACGGCGGCTTCAGGGTGATCGACGCCTTCTCGCGCATCGTCAGGCTCGGCGAGGGGCTGGAGCGCGACGGCGAGCTCTCGGGCGCCGCCATGGACCGCACCATCGACGCGCTCAAGGTCTGCGCCCTGAAGATGCGCCGGCGCCGGGTCGTCCGGGCGCGGAACGTCGCCACCGAAGCCTGCCGCCGGGCCGGCAACTGCGATCTTTTCCTCGACCGGGTGCGATCGGAGACCGGGCTCGAGATCGAGATCATCTCCTCGGATGAGGAGGCCAAGCTTGCCGTCGCCGGTTGCGCGCCGCTGATCGACCGCGAGGTCTCCCACGCCCTGGTGTTCGACATCGGCGGCGGCAGCACCGAGCTGATGTGGGTCCGCCGCCAAGACGGCGCCGCCGCCGTCATCGCCAGCGCCTCGCTGCCGTTCGGCGTCATCAACCTCTCCGAAGCCCATGGCACCGACATCGTACCGCGCGCGGTCTACGAATCGATGATCGCCGACGTCGAGGCGTCGCTCAAGGAATTCGACGCCCTTCATGGCATCCGCCCGATGATCGAGGACGGCGCGGCGCAGATGCTCGGCACCTCGGGCACGGTGACGACGCTGGCCGGCATTCACCTCAAGCTGGCGCGATACGACCGCCAAGCGGTCGACGGATCGTATTTGAGCGCCGACGCCATCCGCGTCGTCAACAACCAGCTTCTCGCCATGGATTGCCGCGCCCGCGCCAAGGAGCCCTGCGTCGGGCCGGCCCGCGCCGATCTCGTGCTGGCCGGTTGCGCCATCCTCGACGCCATCTTGAGGACCTGGCCGGCGCCGGGTCTGGTCGTCGCCGATAGGGGCTTGCGCGAGGGCATCCTGCTCGGCCTCATGGGCCGCTCCGGCCTTCGGTCGGCCGAAGCCGACCTTCGGACGGCGCAGGCCGGGGCCGGCTATGGGTCAGGCGCCGGGCCCGCCGCCCAGCCCCGGCGTGCCTGAGGGGCTCGGGCCGATGGGCGCGCCGGGCCGGGGCAGGGGACGCGGGGGAAGCGGGGGGCGGACCCGTTCGGGCGCGCCCTTGGGACGCGGGGCCGGCGTCAAGGTCAAGACGGCGAAGCGACGAAAAGCATCATCGACCCGCTGGCTGGAGCGTCAGCTCAACGACCCCTACGTCGCCGAGGCCAAGCGCCTCGGCCTTCGTTCGCGCGCCGCCTTCAAGCTCATCCAGATCGATGAGCGCTTCGGTCTTCTCGGCGCCGGCAAGCGGGTGGTCGATCTCGGCGCGGCGCCGGGCGGCTGGACCGCCGTCGCCGCCGAGCGGGTCCAGGCGGGCAAGGCCAAGGGCCAACTCATCGCCGTCGATATCGGCGGCATGGACCCGATCCCGGGGGCGGCGGTGCTGCGACTCGATGTCCTCGCCGCCGGCGCGCCGGCGCGCATCAAAGACGCGCTGGACGGGCCGGCCGATGTGGTCTTGAGCGACATGGCGTCGCCGGCGACGGGCCACGGCGCCACCGATCATCTCCGCGTCATGGCGCTGGCCGAGGCCGCCTACGCCTTCGCCCGCGAGGTGCTGGCGCCGGGCGGCGCCTTCGTCGCCAAGGTGCTGCGCGGGGGCACGGAAAAGCAGCTGCTCGACGCCATCAAGCGGGAGTTCAAGGCGGTGAAGCACTTCAAGCCCGCGGCGTCGCGCGCCGATTCGGCGGAAATCTACGTCGTCGCCACCGGCTTTCGGGGAATGATGCGGGATTAGAGCGCGACGACGCCGTCGAGATGGCCCGGCAGATCGTGGATCGGGACGTTGGTGAGGTCCTTGGCGAGCTCGGCGGTGATCCGGGCGCGGGTCCGTTTTTTCAAGGCGATGCGCAACTCGCCAAGGGTCTGGGGCGGGGCGACCAGTACCAGGCGGTCGAAGGCGTTGGCGCCCGAGGCCTTGTCCAGGACCTTGGCCATGGCGCGCGCGAACCTCTCTTTTTCGAACCGGTGCCAGTCGGTGCGGGGCTCCATGGCGTGCCGGCCGGTTGCCGTCCAGCCGCCCGTTCCGCCCCGGTCATAGGTGCGCCCGGGCTTGTCGGAGACGATCTCGCGGGTGGGCAGGTTGGCGCCCTGATAGGCCCGCCCGGGGAGCGGCTTGAGGCCCTTGCCCGGCCCCTCGTTGGCGATGATCTGCGCGCGCGCGCCGTCGGCGATCAGGATCCAGGTGGTGGCTTCCCTGTAAGGCATTGGCGACCGCGTCGCTGGGGTGAAGAGCATGATCCGAGCACGTTTGCGGCCCCGGCGCAATCCCCTTGGCATCGCGCCCGCGATGTGTATGATGTCGCGCCAACCCGATACAAGAGGTCGGCATGGAAATCCGGGAAGCCTTGGCGTTCGATGACGTGCTGCTCATCCCAGCGGCGTCGAGAGTGCTGCCCGGTGTGGTCGATACCCGCACCCGCCTGACCCCCACGATCGAGCTTGGAATCCCGCTGATCTCCGCGGCCATGGACACGGTCACGGAAAGCAAGCTCGCCATCGCCATGGCCCAGGCCGGGGGCCTTGGCGTCATCCACCGCAATCTCGAGATAGCCGATCAGGCCGCCGAGGTCCACAAGGTGAAGAAGTTCGAGTCCGGCATGGTCGTCAATCCGGTGACGACCACGCCGGAGGCAACGCTCGCCGATGCCCTGAAGCTGATGGCGGATCACCGCATCTCCGGCATTCCGGTGGTCGAGGGGGGCGACGGCAAGCTGGTGGGCATCGTCACCAACCGGGACGTGCGTTTCGCCAGCGATCCCGACCAGCCGGTGTCCGAGCTGATGACCAAGGAGAACCTCATCACGGTCGAAGATGGGGTCGACATGGACGAGGCCAGGCGGCTGTTGCACCAGCACCGCATCGAGAAGCTCCTGGTGGTCGACGCCGAGCACCGCTGCATCGGGCTGATCACCGTCAAGGACATGGAAAAGGCGCGGCTTCATCCCGACGCCTGCAAGGACGAGAAGGGAAGGCTGCGCGTCGCCGCCGCCACCGGGGTCGGCGACAAGGGCGTCGGCCGGGCCGAGGCGCTGCTCGACGCCGAGGTCGACGTCGTCATGGTCGATACCGCCCACGGTCATTCCCAAGCGGTGCTCGACGCCATCGGGCGGATCAAGAAGCTCAGCAATTATGCCCAGGTGGTCGGCGGCAACGTCGCCACCGCCGACGGCGCCAAGGCCCTGATCGATGCCGGCGCCGACGCCGTCAAGATCGGCATCGGGCCGGGTTCCATCTGCACCACCCGGATCGTCGCCGGGGTCGGCGTGCCGCAGTTCACGGCGATCATCGACGCCGCCGAGGAATGCCGAAAGCACGGCGTGCCGACCATCGCCGACGGCGGCATCAAATATTCCGGCGACCTCGCCAAGGCCATCGCCGCGGGCGCCGATTGCGCCATGGTGGGCTCGCTCCTCGCCGGCACCGACGAGAGCCCGGGCGACGTGTTCCTCTATCAGGGGCGGTCCTATAAGCCTTACCGCGGCATGGGCTCGATCGGCGCCATGGCCAGGGGCAGCGCCGACCGCTACTTCCAGCAGGAGGTGTCCGATATGCTGGACTACGTGCCCGAGGGCGTCGAGGGGCGCGTGCCCTACAAGGGGCCGGTCTCGGGCATCCTCTATCAGCTCATCGGCGGGCTCCGGGCGGCCATGGGGTATACCGGCAGCGCCACCATCGCCGAGTTGGGGAAGAACTGCGACTTCGTGAAGATCTCCGGCGCCGGCCTGCGTGAAAGCCATGTCCACGACGTCGCCATCACCCGCGAACCGCCGAATTACCGCCACGAATCATGATCCCGGCGCGATGACTTTAGGACGCCCGGAACGCGGGGCCGGGAATGGGACCGGCGTTCCGCCACCCGGCGGGCCGATCCCCGGCGCTCGGCCGGGCATGGATTTTCCCGCCGCGTTAACCCGCCGGTACGCCCCGTGAGCGTCCTGATCCTCGATTTCGGTTCCCAGGTGACCCAACTGATCGCGCGCCGCGTGCGCGAAAGCGGCGTGCATGCCGAGATCGTCCCCTTCAACAGGGGCGAGGTCGCGCTTCGCGCATCGAGGCCCGAGGCGGTCATCCTCTCCGGCGGGCCCGCCTCGGTGATCGAGACCGACACCCCCCGGGCGCCGGAGGAGACCTTTACCCTCGGTGTGCCGGTGCTCGGCATCTGCTATGGCGAGCAGACCATGGTCGCCCAACTCGGCGGCGAGGTCGAACGCGCCGATCACCGCGAATTCGGCCGCGCCGTCATCGACATCACCGACGATTGCGCCCTGTTCGAGGGGCTGTGGGCGAAAGGCGGGCGCCAACAGGTGTGGATGAGCCACGGCGACCGCGTCATCAGCCTGCCCGAGGGCTTCCGTCCCGTCGCCACCAGCGAGGGCGCGCCGTTCGCCGCCATCGCCGACGATGCGCGCCGCTTCTACGGCGTCCAGTTCCACCCCGAGGTGATGCACACGCCGGACGGGGCGAGGATCCTGGAGAACTTCACCCGCGGCGTCGCCGGGTGCAAGGGCGATTGGACGATGACGGCGTTCCGCGACACCGCCGTCGAAAGGGTGCGCCAACAAGTGGGTTCGGGCCGGGTCATCTGCGGCCTCTCGGGCGGCGTCGATTCCACCGTTACCGCCGTGTTGCTCCACGAGGCGATCGGCGATCGACTGGTTTGCGTCTTCGTCGATACCGGCCTGTTGCGCGAGGACGAGGGGACCCAGGTGGTGTCGCTGTTCAAGGATCATTACAACATCCCGCTGATCGCCCGCGAGGAGGCCGATCTTTTCCTCGCCAAGCTCGCCGGCGTCACCGAGCCCGAGGAGAAGCGCAAGATCATCGGCGCCACCTTCATCGACGTCTTCGAGGAAGAGGCGAAGAAGGCCGGCGGCGCCGATTTCCTCGCCCAGGGGACGCTCTATCCCGACGTCATCGAATCGGTCTCCTTCGCCGGCGGCCCGAGCGTCACCATCAAGTCCCACCACAATGTCGGCGGCCTGCCCGAGCGCATGAGCCTCGCCCTGGTCGAGCCCCTGCGCGAGCTCTTCAAGGACGAGGTGCGGGCGCTGGGGCGCGAGCTCGGCCTCGCCGAAAGCTTCGTCGGGCGCCATCCCTTTCCCGGGCCCGGCCTCGCCATCCGCGTCCCCGGCGAGGTGACGAAAGAGAAACTCGCGATCCTGCGCCGGGCCGACGCCATCTATCTCGCCGAGATCCGCGGCGCCGGTCTCTATGACGAGATCTGGCAGGCCTTCGCCGTGTTGCTGCCGGTGCGCTCCGTCGGCGTCATGGGCGACGAGCGGTCCTACGAATTCGTCCTCGCCCTTCGCGCCGTCACCTCGTCGGACGGCATGACGGCGGACTATTACCCCTTCGACGCCGCCTTCCTCGGCCGCGTGGCGAACCGCATCATCAACGAGGTCAAGGGCATCAACCGGGTGGTCTACGACGTCACCTCCAAGCCACCGGGAACTATCGAGTGGGAGTAGGGGGGAGAAAAAGCCCCGGAGCCCTTGACGGGTTCCGGGGCCTTCGTTTCGGCCGGTTTTTCCGCCTAGCCCTGCATGCGGGCGACGGCCCGATCGGCGGTCACGACGCCGGTAACGCCGGCGGCCGGCGCACCGCCGCGCCGCGGATTCCGAATTTAGTGGATGGGGGGCTGGGGGCTCAGGCCCGGTTGGAGACCAGCTTGAGCTTGCGGTCGAACATGGCGACGACTTCCGCCAGGCTCTTGCCCC
>JACZQV010000144.1 GCA_022545545.1 Pseudomonadota bacterium | reverse complement strand
GGGAGCTTTATACCTAGTCGCGTTGGAGCTGCCTCATGGGAGTCAGGCAATCGCCCGCATCGGAGCGTAGTTGACCGGCATGGTTCGCCGATTTATAGTTCCAGACATTCTGAGGTTCACATGATCGGTGAAATCATGCCTGGCAGCGAGAGGAGATGTAATCGCCAAGTACTTGATACAGATTACTTATTCCGATGACGCGTTGGCGGAACTGATGAGGCACCCGCAAGACCGGGGAGCGGTGCTATCGGATCTGTTCGACCGATTGGGCGGCAAGATCGAGGCTTTCTACCATGCCTTAGGCGAATTTGATCTGGTCGTCATCGCCGAATTACCGGACAACGAGAGCATGGCCGCGATTCTACTCGCCATACGATCGACGGGTGTCGCGAAGACCCAGAACGTTACGACGCTCCTATCGAGGGATGAAGCGGTAAACGCTCTGCGAAGGGCGGGCGGCTCGGGCTATGAGCCCCCCGGTTAACCGCTGACCCTAGGGGGCGGTCTTTGTTCTGCCAAAACCCTTACTTGGCTACCCACCCGCCATAGATCGGGTACTGGCTGCAGATGAACTCTATGTAGGCTGGTTGGCCGGACTCATTGGCGGAGAAGGCGCGCTTCAGGGCCAAGACCACTTCCGACGGCTCGGTTACACGTTCGGTGTGATAGCCCAGTTCCCCGATGACCTTTGACATATCGACCTCGTCATACCCCAGGACCTTGTGGGTGAAGGGGTCGTGGCCGTCGCCCCAGAAACCTGGGCCGTACCCGGCGAATCCACCGTTGCTCACGTGGGCCACCGTGATTCCAAGCTTCTGCCGCAACGGGACCTCCAGGTTACCGAACATGTAGCCTAGGCCCGCCTCGCCGGTGACCGCGACACATTGCTTCTGAGGAAAAGCAAGCTTGGCCGCGACGGTCGCAGCCAGGCTGAACCCCAGGGAGGAGACGTTGCCCCATCCAAGGAAACCCCGCGGCACCAAAGTATCGTAAACCGTGGAAAGTTGGTCCCGGGTGTTCCCGGACTCATGGGTGACGAAGGATGTCAGCGGGTCCAGCGCCTCCATCAACCCGGCGTAGACCCGATAGGGGTTGATTGGCTTGTCGGTTGAAGCCATGGCCTCACGATATTTGACCATGGCGGATTCCCGAGCCGACTTGACCTCCGACGCCACATTGCCGGCGGGCCTGCCGTTGCCGGAAGTCTTGGCGGAAACCTCGGCCGTTAACGCCATCAGCGTAAGACGGGCGTCGCCGATCAGCGCCAGAGCTGTGGGGTAGACCTTGTTCACGTGCAATTCGTCGATATTGCAATGGATGATGGTCTTGTTCACCGCATTGGGAATACCGTGACTGAACCGGCCCGGAGACAGGCTGGAACCCACTGCAAGAAGCAGGTCGCATTTGTTCAGATAATGGTTAACCTGGTCCCCACGGACGCCGACGAACAACGGATGGTTCTCAGGAAAGCACCCTTTGGCCTTGAGCGTGGTGATCACCGGAGTGTTCACCAATTCGACGAATGATTTCAACTCGGCCGAAGCTCCTGCGTAGATGACGCCCTCGCCCGCGTAGATCAGCGGGTCCTTGGCGTTCAGCAATAGCTCGACGGCTGAGGTGACATCCGCCGGGTCGGGAGCCGCTTTCCAGCCCTTCACCGGGATGTATGGGTCCGACGTTTCGTCGTACTGGGCGTCGGCGTCGGGGTTCCGCCAGGCGACTTCCCTTTGGTCGGGCGCGGCGTCGAGCGCCTTGCGCACGCACTCGTTATCCGCCGTGTCCATCGACTGGGCGATCGAGGCGCCGGCCAGCGCGCCCAAGAGCGTACCGGCCGCCGTCGCCGCCAGCTTACCCTTCCCCTTGCCGACCTTGGATCCCAGCAGGCCGCCGACGATGGCCCCCAAGGCGCCGCCGACGAGTTGCGAATTGCTCAAGCCGCGGTTGCAGGTGCCGATGTCGATGTCGGGATACTGATACTTGGCCCTGTAGCCATGCGCCGGCGCCCAGGGCGGCGGGTCGGCGAAGGCCGTCCCGGCGGGCGCCGAGGCGATGAAGGAAACCGCCATGGCGGCGATGAGCGCCGATCTCAGCGTCGATGCGCGCCGATGTGGGCTGGAATGAGGCATCGCGAGAACTCCTTCCCTTGAGCGAACGCCGCACCGGACCGGCCCGCGCCTGGCGCGCGTTGGGGCCCTGGCATAGTCCGCGAAGCACATCAAAGACATAACAACGAACCATGAATGACCGGTTAAATATAGATAAAATGCCGTGCATTCCCGCCCCGCCGCCGAATGCCGGCGGATGCTATTTGATAACGGAAGCTAGGGGTAGAGCCAGCTCCGTTCCTGTCTGTAGCGGTCCTCGAAAGCCTTGATCTCGTTCTCGTACTCCAGCGTCAGGCCGATGGCGTCGAGTCCCCCGAGCAGGCAGTGCTTGCGGAAGGGATCGACGTCGAATTCGTACGTCGCGCCGTCGGGGCCGGTGAAGGTCTGGGGCTCGAGCTCGATGGTCATGGAAGCGCCCGGGCTGGCATGGAGTCCGGCCCGTAAGCGCGCCGCCGTCTCGTCGGCGACGCGGATCGGCAGCACCCCGTTATTGAAGCAGTTGTTGAAGAAGATGTCGCCGAAGCTCGACGCGATCACCGCGCGGAAGCCGTTGGCCATGAGGGCCAAAACCGCCACCTCGCGCGACGATCCGCAGCCGAAGTTGTGGCCGGCCACCAGGATGCGCGCGTCGCGGTAAGGGGCCTGGTTGAGGATGAAATCCGGCTTCTCCGAGCCGTCCTCGTCGTAGCGGATGTCGTGGAACAGGAAGGTGTGGTAGTTCTCGTCGTCCCTGGGCTTGCGCATGAAGCGGGACGGGATGATCTGGTCGGTGTCGACGTTCACCGCGTCAAACGGCGCCGCCGTCGCGGTCAGGCTGGTGAAAGGCTCCATGTCAGTCTTCCTCGCTCGACGTTGAGGAAAGTTCCCTGACGTCGGTCAACCGGCCGCTCACCGCGGCGGCGGCGGCCATGGCCGGGCTCATCAGATGGGTCCGCGCCCCGGGGCCCTGGCGGCCCTCGAAGTTGCGGTTCGACGTCGAGGCCGAACGCTCACCGGGATCGATGGTGTCGCCGTTCATGCCGACGCACATGGAGCATCCGGATTCCAGCCACTCGAAGCCGGCGTCGGTGAAGACGCGGTCGAGGCCTTCCTTCTCCGCCTGGCGCTTCACCAGCCCCGAACCGGGCACCACCATGGCCGGCACCGCCACCCGCCGGCCCTTGACGACCGCGGCGGCGATGCGCAGATCCTCGATCCGGCTATTGGTGCACGACCCGATGAACGCCTTGTCTATTTGGATGTCGGTGAGCTTCATGCCGGGCACCAGCCCCATATAGTCGAGCGCCTTTTCCATCGCCGCGCGGCGCCCGCCGTCGGCCTGCTCGGCCGGGTCGGGGACCTCCCCGGTGATCGGCAGGGCGTCTTCCGGGCTGGTGCCCCAGGTGACCATCGGCGCGATCTCGTCCGCCTCGACGCTGACCTCCTTATCGAAGGTGGCGCCGGGGTCCGACGGCAGGGTCTTCCAATACGCCACCGCCTTTTGCCAGGCCTCGCCCGCCGGCGCGTAGGGCCGGCCCTTGACGTAGGCGAAGGTCGTCTCGTCGGGCGCGATCATGCCGCACCGGGCGCCGGCCTCGATCGACATGTTGCACACCGTCAGGCGTTCCTCCGCCGACATGGCCGCGAAGATGGGGCCGGAATACTCGACGGCGTGGCCAAGGGCGGCGCCGGCGCCGATCCTGGCGATGATCGCCATGATGACGTCCTTGGCGAGGACGCCGAAGGGCCTCTCGCCGGTGACCGTGATGCGCATGGTCTTGGGCCGGCGCTGCCATATGCTTTGGGTGGCGAGAACGTGGCTTACCTCGGACGCCCCGATGCCGAAGGCGATGGCGCCGAGCGCGCCATGGGTCGAGGTATGGGAATCGCCGCAGACGATGAGCATGCCGGGCTGGCTGATGCCCTGTTCCGGCCCGACGATGTGGACGATGCCCTGGCGCCTGTCGCTGAGACCGAAGATGGTGACCCCGAACTCCTTGGCGTTGCGATCGAGCTTGACGATCATCTCGGCCCGCTCCTCGTCGGCCGAATCGTCCAGGCTGTGGCCGCGGGTCGGGACATAATGGTCCGGCACGGTGAAGGTCTGGTCCGGCCGGCGCACCGGGAGGCCGGTGTCGCGCAGCAAATCGAAGGCGAAGAACGAGCCGTCGTGGCAGAGATGCCGGTCGACATAGACCAGGGTCTGGCCATCGTCCCTGTCGACGATCACGTGGCTGTCCCAGATTTTCTCGAACATCGTCCGTGGTTGGGCCATGGATTTTTCTCCCTTGTCGCCCGCGTATTCAGTAACCGACGCGGGCCTCTTCCGACACGCCGTAGCGCTCTTCAAGCTCCTGGACCTCCGCCATGCCGACGATGTCGAAGAGCTCGGTGAAGCCGGCGATATCGTTGAGCAGCGCCGCCGGCGTCCCCTTTTCCTTGAGTTCCCTGAGCGCGCGCCTGACCGCCGGGATCGCCGCGAGGATGAGGAAATTGGGATAGATCGCGAGCCTGAAGCCGAGTTCCTTGGCCTCCTCGGCGTCGAGCATCGGGGTCTTGCCGCTGGCCCCGATGTTGAGAAGCGCCGGCACTCCGAAGGCGGGCGGTATGGCGGCGAGCTGTTCGCGTGTGCGCGGCGCCTCGACGAAGATGACGTCGGCGCCGGCGTCGGCGTATAGCTTGCCCCGCTCGATCGCCGCCTCGAACCCCTCGACGGCGATGGCGTCGGTGCGCGCGATAAGGACGAAATCGGGGTCCTCGCGGGCGTCGACCGCGGCGCGGATCTTCGCCGCCATTTCCCCCGCCGGGACCAGGGTCTTGCCGGCGAGGTGCCCGCAGCGCTTCGGCAATTGCTGATCCTCGATGTGGACGCCGGCGACGCCGGCGCGCTCATAGGCGCGGATGGTGCGCATCACATTGAGCGGTCCGCCATAGCCGGTATCGGCATCGGCGATCAGTGGCAGGCCCGAGGCCTCGGCGATGCGCGAGGCGTTGTCCACCATCTCGTCCATGGTCAAAAGGCCGACATCGGGCATGCCGAGGCGAACGGCGGTGGTGCCGGCGCCGGTCATGTAGATGGCCTTGAACTCCTCCTCGGCGACGAGGCGCGCGTTGAGCGAATCGGCGACACCGGGCACGACGAGGAACTCGGGCCCGGCGAGGAGCCTGCGCAAGGTCGTGGTCGGCCGTTCGGACATGACTATCTCCCTGTTTTTCCTTTTCTTTCCACCGCCCGGCGCGGCATGGCGCCTAACCATCGGAGGGCGGCGGACGGGGGCTTGTAAGAATACCCCATTGATCCCCCTGCGGCGTAGGATTTTATAGAGTGAACCGCGGCTCCGCTTCAAATATTATAAAGGGGAGGGAGGCCGCTGTCAGCCAGCCCCGGCGTCTCGCGTCGCTTGCCGATGCGGGGGCTGAGTTTGCGGTGTCTTGAAGATCAACGGTCGGAATTTCCATGGAACTGGGACTGAAGGGCAGGATCGCCTTGGTGACGGGGGCGAGCAAGGGTATCGGCAGGGCGATAGCCGAGGAATTCGCCCGCGAAGGGGTCAATCTGGCGCTATTCAGCCGCGACCGGGCGAAATGCGAGGCGCTGGCCGGTGAGATCAGGGCGATGAACGGCGCCGCCCGGGTGGTGTTCTCGGCCATCGACTTCGAACGGCGCGATACCATCCGCCCGGCGGTCGCCGCCGCCCGAGGCCCTTGGCGGTGTTGATATCCTGGTCAACTGCGCCGGCGGCGCGCCGAGGGGCCTGTTGGAGGACATTCCGGACGAGAAATGGGACGAGGGCTTCGCCGTCAAGCCCATCGGCCTGATGCGCATGTCGCGCGAGGTCCTGCCCTATCTGCGCCGGTCCACCCAGCCACGCATCATCAATATCGCCGGCACCCGCGGGCGCGAACCGTCGATGTTCTCGGTCATGGCCGGGCCGATCAATTTCGGCACCCTGAGCGCGACCAAGGTGTTGGCCAATGCGCTGGGCGCCGATGGCATCACGGTCAACGCCGTCAATCCCGGCTCGACCGACACCGGGCGCTGGACCGACCTGATCGGCCGCGACGCCCGGGAGCGGGGGGTTTCGGAAGCGGAAGCCGAAAAGCACCTGTTGAGCGAGGTTCCCCTTGGCCGCGTGGTGATGCCCGAGGACATCGCCAATGTGGTGGTGTTCCTGGCGTCGGCTCGCGCGGGCATGATCTCGGGCGCGGCGATCAATGTCGATGGCGGCAGGACGCGGAG
>JACZQV010000042.1 GCA_022545545.1 Pseudomonadota bacterium | reverse complement strand
TATGGCCCGACCGGCGCCATCGTGCCGGCCGGCGAAAACCATTCGACTTTTGACGACATAGCCCCTCCTGAACGAAGTCATGAGACGAAGCTGGCTTGCCGAGCCTAACACGAGGAAATAACTCCCGCCACTGGCCGGGGAGGGAGGTTACGCTCCGGGTAAGGGGTATTTTTTGGAGGCCCTATGAGGATATTTAATGGGTTTGTGAATGCGAAAGCTAGAGTCCGAGTTTCGTGAGTCCGGGATGCTCGTCAGGCCGACGACCAAGCGGCCAGTGGAACTTCCGGTCGGTCTCGGCGATCGGCAGGTCGTTGATGCTTGCGATGCGGCGCTTCATGAGACCTTGCTCGTCAAACTCCCAGTTCTCATTCCCGTAAGAACGGAACCAGTTTCCGCCGTCGTCGCGCCATTCGTAGGCGAAGCGCACGGCGATCCGGTCGTCCGCGAAGGTCCAGAGCTCCTTGATCAGCCGATAATCGAGCTCCCGCGCCCATTTACGGGTCAGGAATGCTTCAATCTCGGGACGCCCCTTCACAAACTCAGCGCGGTTGCGCCAAATGCTGTCGCTTGTGTAAGCGAGTGCGATTTTTGCAGGGTTACGGCTGTTCCAAGCATCTTCGGCGGCCCGTACTTTGATGCGAGCTGTTTCTTCGGTAAATGGCGGTACAGGGGGGCGTGTCATGGGTTCTCTCGCTTTGGGCTCGTATAAAGGTGGACTGCGTTCAAATTGGACAGCCAACACTGACGGACAGGGCCCCCAGAACCCGGTTTGGGCTCTGGAGGTTCGTGTGATGGGTACCGCAGATCTAACCGCCCAACAGGGCAACCGTCTCGTCGGTGCTCCACACCGCATTGGCGATGAAGCGGAAGTTGATGAGCGCGGCGAGATAGCCGTCGCCCTCGGGCACCTGGGCCGCGGCCGTAGCGTCCTTCACCACCGCGATCTCGAAGCCCTGCTCCAACAGCTCGCGCAAATGCGACTCGACGCAGAGATTCGCGGACATGCCCGCGAGGATCACCTGTTCGACCTTCTGCTTGCGCAATTGCAGCACCAAATCGTTTTGTTCCGGCCCGTAGACTTTGTGGGGCGACGTCACGATCGTTTTGCCGTCGAAGATGTAAGGTTTGTATTCGGCCATGAAGTCGGCCCCGGAGTTTTCGAAGCCGTCCATGGAATAGGACGACGGCCGGTCGAACATCCCGATCTTGTGCATGAGCTTCTCGAGGGCGCCCTCGAACTTCCAACCGTGATCCGTCGGATAGTAGTAATGAGGCGAAACGGCGACGGTGATGCCGGCCGCTTTCGCGGCGACGAACAGACGTCCGATGTTCTTCACGGTATTGAGCTCGGTAACGTTTTCGCCGACGACGCCCCAGGTCACCCCTGTCGGACTTAAGAAATCAATTTGCGGGTCGGTCACGACAAGCGCCGCGCGCTTCAGGTTAAGCTTCATGTCTGATGGCGGGAGCGCTGGGTTGGCCGGCGGTGCGTACTTGTCACTGCCGGCGTACGCTGTGCCCGCTCCAATGCCGGTGGCGGCGACAGCGGCGGTCGCCAGGACGCTGGTTTTAAGAAAGTGTCGACGGTCGGTGCCGCCATGCTTGTCATTGGTATGATGGTCACACATTGGACATGTCCTCCCTCGTTTCAATTATCAAACGCCGCGAGATGAGCACCTCGCCAGCGTTTGCCAAATGGCCAGACCAGTCCGATTGGACATCACCTACGTCGGTGGCGGTCTGGATGCCGAATCCTCTACTAGATCTATACAGCCAGAAACTCGTTTCAAGCTTCGACGGCCAGATTGAGCCTGATTTCTCGTTATCCGGACACACCTCTCCTTCCGTCATCTCCGAAGCCGCTCCCTCGTTCAGGCTGGTATACGGCAATCCCTGGTTTTCCGTACGCCATTTCTGAATCGCATAATCCAACGAATGTCCGATTAGAGCATTATCCGGACCTTGCCCGGATTCGCTGGAAAAGGCTATAAGCACGCCACCATCGAATGAGGACGCCTGGGCCCGGGCGGGCGGCCTGGGCCCGGGCGGGCGGAAGGTCCCGGGTTACGGGTTCGCGAACAAGTGATGAGAACCGGAGGGAGCGATGCACGACCTGTTGTCCCGGGCGTTGGTGGCCTGGGTCGATCTTGCCCGGCGCTTCGCCCTTTGGGTGACGTTGTTCGCCCTGGCGCTCAGCGGCGCATCGCTTTTCTATGCCGCCGGGAATCTCGGCATCAATACCTCGACCGGCGACATGATCTCGAAGGACGTGCCCTACCGGCGCGGCTGGGAAGACTTCAAGCGCGCCTTCCCCCTTCTCGTCGATACCATCGTCGTCGTCGTCGATGGCGAGAGCGCCGATATCGCCGAGGATTCGGCAGCCGCCCTCGCCCGCCGTCTCGAGGCGGAAAAGGGGTTGTTTCGGGATGTCTATTGGCCCGGCGGCGATCCTTTTTTCCGCCAAAACGGGCTTCTCTATCTCGATCGCGGCGAGCTAACGACCCTGACCGACCGGCTGGCCGATGCCCAGCCGCTGCTGGCCGAGCTTATCGCCGATAACAGCCTCCGCGGCCTGATGGAGGTGCTGACGGAAGCCGCCCGGGAGATCGTCAAGGGGACGGAGGCGGGGGGCGGGTTCGCCAAGCTGTTCGACGCCATGGCCGCGACTTTCGAGGCCGAGACCGAGGGCCGGCCCCATAAGCTCGGTTGGCAGGAAGTGATGGCCGGCGAGGCCGGAGACGCCAGCGACCGCCGGCGCATCATCATCGTCCAGGTGGCGGCGCGGGAAGGCGAATTGCTGCTCGGCACCGGCGCCATCGCGCGCATCCGAGCGCTTTCGGACGAATTGGGCCTGGTCCCGGCGAACGGGGTCCGCGTCAGGCTCACCGGTTCGGTGCCGCTGGATTACGAGGAACTGCTGAGCGCCGCCAAGGGCGCCGCCGGCGCCGCCATCATCTCCGTCTTCCTCGTCGCCATATTGTTGTTCGCCGGATTGCGTAGCCCGAGGCTCGTATTGGCGACGCTCGCGACCCTTCTGATGGGGCTGGTGTGGACCGCCGCCTTCGCGACGCTCGCGGTCGGACACCTCAACCTCATATCCGTCGGCTTCGCCGTGCTGTTCGTCGGTCTCGGCGTCGATTTCGGCATCCATTTCGCGCTTCGTTACCGCGAGGCGATTATCGGAGGGGCCGATCATGCCTCGGCGCTAAGGGAAGCGGCGGCGGGCGTCGGCAACGCCCTCACGCTTTGCGCCGTGGCCGCCGCCATCGGCTTCTTCTCCTTTACCGGCACCGATTTCGTCGGCCTCTCGGAGCTTGGCGTCATATCCGGAAGCTCCATGTTCATCGCGCTCCTCGCCAATATGACGCTGATGCCGGCCTTCCTCACGCTCTCACCGCTCAAGCCCGCGGGCCAAGGGCCGCTTGCCGCCGACACCTTCGCCGCCAGGGCGCCGGGATGGCTCGAGACCCAGGTGCGCCTGAAGGCGGGAAAGGTGCTGCTCGGCGCCCTCGTTCTCGGCATCGCCGCCGCCTTGGCGTCGACCCAGGTCCGCTTCGACTTCGATCCCCTCCATCTCAAGGACCCGGACAGTGAATCGGTCGCCACTTTCGTCGAGCTTCAGCGCGATGACCGGACCCAGGGCCTTTCCCTTTCGGTGCTGAGAGGAAGCCTCGCCGAGGCGGTGGCGCTGGCCGCGCGCCTCGAGGGCCTCGAAGCGGTCGACAGCACCCGGACGCTGGCCGATTTCGTGCCCAAGGACCAGGACGAGAAGCTGGCGATCATCGACGACATGGCGCTGCTCCTGGCCCCGGTGCTCGAAGCCGGGACCCCGAAGCCGGCGCCGACGGATGCCGAGCGGCGGGCCGCGCTTACCAGGTTCCGGGCGGCGCTCGGGCGCTTGGCGAAGGCGGCGGCGCGCCCTACCCTGATCGACAGCGCCAAGCGCCTGGCGGCGGCGATCGAGGCGTTCGAGGCCAAGGGCGCGGGACGCGGCGGGGGACTGAAGGGGATCGAGGATCGCCTCCTTGCCACCCTGCCCGCCCGGCTCGACCGGCTGCGCACGTCGATGATGGCGCAAAAGATTGCGCTCGAGGACTTGCCGGGGACGCTCAGGAACCGGGTCCTCGCTACCGATGGCCGCTACCGGGTCGAGATCTTCCCGGCGGAGGACATCACCGGGAACCGGGCGCTGCGCCGCTTCGTCGCCGCCGTCAAGGAAGTGGCGCCGGACGCCACCGGTGGGCCCGTGGTCATCCTCGGCGCCGGTGACGCCGTCAGCGGCGCCATGCGTCGGGCGGTACTGACCGCCTTCGCCGCCATTTGCATCCTGTTGCTGGTCGTGCTCCGCAGCGTCATCGACGCGCTTTTGGTGCTGGCGCCGCTGGTACTGGCGGCGCTGTTGGCGGTGGCGAGCGCGGTGGCGCTGGGTCTTCCGTTCAATTTCGCCAATATCATCGTACTGCCCCTGTTGCTCAGCCTCGGTGTCGCCAGCGGCATTCACCTGGTGATGCGCGCCAGAAGCGAGGCCGCCGGCGCCAAACTGACCGACACCAGCACGCCCAGCGCCGTGGTGTTCAGCGCGCTGACCACCATCGGCTCCTTCGGCACCCTGGCGCTATCGGCGCACAGGGGCACCGCCAGCATGGGCGCGCTTCTGACCATCGCCATCTTGTTCACCCTGCTTTGCACCCTCATCGTATTGCCTGCCCTCATGGCCATGGTTGGGCGGCGGCGGCGATACCAGGGCTGATGCCGCCGGCCGTCCACGGGCGGGAAGGGCCGAGCCGATCGGATTACCGAGGGGCGCGTCATCCTTCAATGGCGGCGGGGACTGTGCTAAACCCCCTCTCGCCGGCCCGGGCGGGGGCGGTTGGCAATGAATCATCGAAGGGAGAGCGTTAGTATGTTGAAAGCGTTGATGTTGGCCGCCGGCGTCGGTTCCCGCCTGGATGAAGGCCCCGATCACCCGCCGAAGGTGCTTTTGGAGTTCGCCGGCAGGGCCTTGCTCGAGCGTCATATCGAGATCCTGCGGCACCTCGGCGTCGACGGCATGGTCATGGTCACCGGCTACCGCGCGGACGATATCCACCAGGCCATCGCCGGGCTCGGCGTCGGGGACTATATCGAGACCATCCACAACCCCGACTTCACCCTCGGCTCCATGATCAGCCTGTGGACCGCGCGCCAGGCGCTGACGTCGGGCGACGACATCATCTTCATGGACGCCGACGTGCTCTACGACCACCGCCTCATGCGGCCTCTGGTCGAGACCGAACATGCCAACTGCTTGCTGATGGACCGCGAGGTCAGGCCGGGGGAGGACCCGGTCAAGATTTGCATTCGCGACGGGGAGATCGTCGACTTCCACAAGCGGGTCACGAACACCCACGACTATTGGGGCGAATGGCCGGGCTTCCTGCGCATCTCGCCCGCCATCGGCCGGCGCCTGGTCGCGGTCATGGCAGGCTATGTGGACGCCGGGCGGACGGGGGAGATTTACGAGGAAGCCTTCCGCGACGTGCTGGCCTCCGAGCCAGCGGGCACCTTCGCCATCGCCGACATCACCGGTCTGCCCTGGGGCGAGATCGATTACCAGGTCGACCTCGCCCGCGCGCACCAGGTGGTGCTGGGGCAATTGCAGGCGATCGAGACGGTTAAGGAAAAGACGGCGTGAGCATCGCGCCCTGGGACCACCGCCTGGCAAGGCTGCTGGTCCGCCCGTTAGCGTCGACTCCGGTCCATCCCAACCATTTGACCGCCGCGGGCCTGATCCTCGGCCTGGCGGCGGCGGTGCTGTTCGCCCAGGGCGATCCGGGCTTGGCCAACCTGGCGGCGGCCTTGTACATGGCGGCGATCTTCATGGACCACACCGACGGCGAGCTTGCGCGGATGACCGGCAAGACCAGCACCTTCGGCCATTATTTCGACCATATCACCGCCGTCACCAACTACGTCGCCCTGTTCATCGGCATCGGCTTTGGCCTTGGCGGGGGCGCGCTCGGCGCCTGGGCGATGCCGATGGGACTGCTCGCCGGGATTTCGGTCGGCGCCATCTTCGCCGGGCGTTTTTATATCGAGGAGCGTTTCGGCCACGATGTGGTGAAGCAGGAGAGCTTCGCCGGCTTCGAGATCGAGGACACCCTTTACATCATCGGCCCGGTGACCTGGCTCGGCGGGCTAACGCCCTTCCTGATCGCGGCCTGCATCGGCGCGCCCCTGTTCCTGGCGGTGGTGATCCGGCAGATCCGAGGGGCGGCCAGGCTGATGAAGAGGGCGAGTTAGCTGGTGACGGCGGCGGCATGGTCAGGGCGCGTTTCGAAAGCCCTCAAGTGGGATCGCGCGGTACCATGTCGGCGATCCCAACAATTTCCTCGAACAAATGGGCCGCGGCGAGTAACGCCGCCTCGCCCCGCGGCCGGCCGACCATCTGAAGCCCCACCGGCAATTGATCGCCTGTAAACCCGCAAGGCACGGAGATCGCGGGGCAAGCGGTCGGACTGATGGCATAGCAGATCGCCGTCCAGCGGAAGTAGTGGCCGGGCTCGAATTCGTGCCCCTCGACCTCGGTGACGTAACGGGTCTCGACATCGAAGGGCGCAACGATGGCCGCCGGGCACAGCAGCAGGTCGTAGTCCTCGAAAAACGCCACCATACGGCCGTAAAGCGCCGCCCGCGCCCGCTCCGCCCGACTGATCTCATCGGCGGTGAGCTCGAGCCCCTGCTCGATGGTCAGAACCACCTCGGGCTTCAAGAGCGCGCGGTGTTTCTCCAAAAGCGGTCCGAAGTTGGTGACGAACTGCGCCGCGCGCAGAGTCTCGAAGATATGAACGGCGTCATGGAGGTCCGGACACGCCTCCTCCACCCGAGCCCCCAAATCTTCGAACCGCTTAGCGGCCCCGGCACAGATATCACCAACCTCTTTCGCCACCGGCACCACCCCAAGATCACGGCTGAAGGCCACGCGCTTCGGTGCCACCGGGGCCTCGAGCGCTGCCGAGAACGGCTCCGCCGGCGCCGGCATCGATACCGGATCCACCGGATGATGACCGACCTGCGCGTCGAACATGAGCGCCAGATCGGCGACGTTACGCGCCATCGGGCCTTCGACGCTGAAGGTCCCGAAGGGGTGGGTGCGCGGGCCCCGCGCCACCCGGCCAGGGCTCGGCCGCATCCCAACGACCGAGCAAAAGCTCGCCGGATTGCGGAGCGACCCGCCGAGATCGGAGCCGGTAGCAAGCCATACCTCTCCCGTCGCCAGCGCCACCGCCGAGCCTCCCGACGAGCCGCCACAGCTGAGGGCCGTATTCCATGGGTTGCGGGTCTTGCCGAATACTTCGTTGAAGGTCTGGGCCCCGGCGCCAAGTTCCGAAGCGTTCGCCTTGGCGATGACGATGGCGCCATGCGCCTCGAGAGTCTCGACCACCACATCGGAGCGTGCCGGCACACGATCGGCGTAGACCGGCGAGGCCTTGGTAGAGCGCACGCCGGCGACATCGACCAGTTCCTTGACCGCGATCGGCAGACCGCCGAGCCAGGGGCCGTTTCCCTCCGGCGGGCCGTTTTCCATGATGCGCCGGGCATGGGCGCGGGCACGATCGGGGCAAAGGGTCGGAAGCGCGTTGACGGCGCCGTCAACCTCACCGATGCGCGCAAGCGCGGCGTCGACCATCTCGAGCGGCGAAACATCGCCCGAATTGAGCCGCTTGACCGCTTCGGTCGCACTAAGGCGTGTAAGTTCCCCGCCCATGCCGCCGCCTTCCCTGTTTAAAAAGTGCCGCAAAGCGTGGCACGCGAGACCAAGGCCGGTCAAGGAGCATCCGGCCCCCATCATAAGGCGCGTAAATGAGGCTATTTTTAGCCGTTATCGGACCGTGTCGCCGGAAGATTCCTTCCCGCTGCCGAGGTGGACAGGTAGTATGGTAGACAGGTAGTATGAAGGCTTCCCGGGCGAATCGCCCGGGCCAAAAAATGAATCCAAGGAGGGAGGACGATGAAAAAATTTACGATTCCAGTCACTGGTCTTTTCGCGGGTCTTTTCGCGTTAGTCCTTATCACAAGCGCTTCTCAGCCCGCGGCGGCGGCTGAAAAGAAGACACTGACCTTCGCCGCCATCCAGACCGAGGAGATGTCGACACTGACCGGAAGGTGGCAGGAAACGCTCAAATACATCGGTAAGAAACTCGACATGAAAATCAACTTCTACGCCACCACGTCCTATGCATCGGCGGTCGAAGCGATGTTGGGCGGCTTCGTCGACATCGGCAAGCTTGGACCGAAAATCTACATCGTCGCCCATGAGAAGTCGGGCGGGTCGATCGTGCCGCTCGTGAGCACGGCCCGGCCGCCGCACAATTACAACGACAAACCATGTGCTTGCTACCATGGCCGGCTCATCGCCAAGGCGGGCAGCAAGTTCACCTCGATCAAGGCGGCGAAGGGCGCGGTTCTGGCGCTTACCGATCCGGGAAGCACCTCGGGCAACGCCTTGCCGCGTGCTCTGTTCCCGAAGGAAATAGGGGGCCAGTCCCTTGAGCAGTATTTCGGGCGGGTCTTCTACGCCGGGTCGCACTCGGCCGCCTCAAAGGCCGTTTACACGGGCAAGACCGACGTCGCTTTCGTCTCTGATTCGACCCTTTCCAGGGTGGTCGACAGTGGCTACATGAAGGTGAAGGATACCATCACTCTATGGAAGTCGCCGCCGATTCCCATCGACGTGATCACGATCAATACGAAGTACACATCGAAGGCTCTGGCGCGGAAAATCAAAGCGGCTTTCCAAGGGCTGACGGAAACCGAGGAAGGCCGGAAGCTTTTGAAAATCACGACCTACGCCGCGTTCACTCCTGCGACGGACAGCGTCTTTGATGCTTTGCGGCTGGTCCTGGCCGAGAAGGCGCGGTTGAAGAAACTGTCGAAAAAGAAGAAGAAATAAGTGAAGTGAGAGATGGGAATGGTCGGCTAGATACCTTCAAGCCGGCTATTCCTTATCTCTTTTCGTGAGAACTTCTCGGCCATTGCGGGTGTGCCCACGGTCACACCGACGAGGGTGCCGAAACTGCGTGTAGTCCCCTTGACCTCGCCCCAATTGTCGTTGCCATACCTCGAACCAGAATAATGGCGCTACTCGAAATCAGCCAAATCCGCAAGACCTACGCCACCGGAGAAGTCGCACTCAGGGGCGTCGATATATCGTTGAATGGCGAAGAAGTCGTCGCCGTACTGGGCTTGAGCGGCTCGGGCAAGTCCACCCTGTTGCGGTGCATCAACAGGCTGGTGGAGCCGGATTCGGGGACCGTCATGCTGGACGGCGTCAATATTACCAAGCTGAACAAGTCCGCGTTACGGAAAGCAAGACGAAACATGGGAATGATATTCCAGGAGTTTAATCTGGTCGAGCGGCTGACGGTTCTTGAGAACGTACTGTCCGGCACGTTGGGATCCTCCGGTACGCTGCGCTCGATTTTCCGCGCCTTCAAACCCGAGGACGTAAAGCGGGGCATGGCACTGTGCGCCCGTGTCGGCATCATCGATCATATCCGCAAACGCGCGGATCAGCTGAGCGGCGGCCAGCGCCAGCGGGTGGGCATCGCCCGGGCGCTCATGCAGCGGCCCAAGATCCTCCTGGTCGACGAACCGACATCCAGCCTCGATCCGAAAATCGGCGCCGAGGTGATGGACCTGATGTCCTCGATATCAAAGGAAGACGGAATTCCCATGCTGATCAGCGTCCATGATGTTCAATTGGCAAAAAAATACTCGGACCGCATCGTTGGTCTGCAGAATGGCCTGAAAATATTCGACGACCGGACCGCCACCGTCGACAGCGAATCGTTGGACAGGATCTATGACATGGCGTCGTGACACGCGTCGTGACCGCCGGACCTCCGCAAATGAGTGATGCCGCCAGAGTGGAAAACCCGCTGCGACCAGGGCGCGTGATCCTTAGGCGCTACGCCGCCTATCTCGCTGCGACCCTGGCCGTCCTGGCGATGGCACAGCAGATCATCGTCGCCGAAACGGATTGGGCGCGCATGGGATCGGCGGCGGAGCTGCTCAGGGAGGCGGCGGCCTTCCTGCCCAACCTCGCGTTCATGCCCGAGGTGTTGTTTCCGCTGCTGGAAACCCTGTTGATGGCTCTTTGGGGGACGGCCATGGCCGTCGCATTGTCGATCCCCATTGCCTATCTCGCGGCCAAGAACATCTCACCCTTCTATCCGCTGGCCTATGGTTTCGGCCGCGGCGTCATTGTGCTCTCGCGCTCGACCCACGAGATCATTTTCGCGCTGCTGTTCGTGTCCGCCCTTGGCCTCGGCCCGTTGCCGGGCATCCTCGCCCTCGGCTGCCGCTCGGTCGGGTTCATGGCCAAAACGACGGCGGAAGCGATCGAAAACGTCATCCCTGGGCCGATCGAGGCGATAGAGGCTACGGGCGCGGGGCCGATCAAGGTTTTCCTTTTCGGCGTCGTCCCCCAGGTGTTTCCCATTTGGGTAGGCAACGTCATCTTCCAGCTCGACATCAACCTAAGGCGGGCATCCATTCTCGGCCTCGTGGGGGCGGGGGGAATCGGTTTGATGTTCGCAGAAAAGATGCAGATGCTCGAATACGACAAGGCCGGATCGGTGGTGCTCGGGATCACTGCCATGGTGATAGTCGGCGAATATTTCTCTAATCGCATCCGCACGCGGCTGATTTAGGGCGATGAAATGACCAGCGATGAAATGACGAGCGGCATCGACACCATTCACCAGTCCTATCTGGCCGACCGCCGGATCCGCCGGATCTGGAAATTCGTGATCCTTCTCATGACCTTGACCTTCGGCGTTTGGACGGTCGATGTCTTGAACATACCGATAGAGCGGGTGCTTCGCATGTTCGGGCCGTTGGCGACAATGGTGACGGAGAGGCTCATGCCGCCCGACCTTTACTATGTGATGGAACCGCTCATCCTGGCGTCGATCCTTGAAACCATCGAGATGTCCGTGCTCGGCGTAGTCGGGGGTCTTTTGATCGCCATGCCGATGGCGTGGCTCGGCGCCTGGAACGTAACGCCGAACCGCAATTTCATTTACCCGATGGCGCGCGCCGTTATCGTCGTCGCCAGGGCTGTCCCGACGCTCATGTGGGCCATATTGCTCGTCGCGATTTTCGGTTTCGGTCCCTTCGCCGGCACCCTCGCCCTTTTAAAATCGACCATCGGGTTCGCCGGCAAACTCATGGCCGAGCAAGTAGAAGCTATCGACATGGAGCGCGTCGATGCCGTCAGGGCAACGGGCGCCAATGAGATCCAGGTCTTCTTCTATGGAATTCTGCCCCAGGTGAAGCCGGCCTGGGTCGGCATCTCGATTTACAGTTGGGACTCGGGATTCAGAGGGTCCACCATCCTCGGCTTCGTCGGCGCCGGGGGAATGGGCCTCTATCTGCGCGCACAGATCTCGGTCATGGAGTACCACACGGCGATGGGCCTCATCACCGCCGTTATCGGGCTGGTCATCCTGTCCGAGGCCCTGTCCCATTATCTTAGGCACAAACTGTACTAGAGGTTCTGGATGGAACCACTGGCCGCCGCCAGGCACGCACGAGGTTAGGGCCCTCATATGAATTCACCTGCTTGAGACACTGACCCCGACTCCAAAGAGGAACCTCCTCATGAAACGCTTCGTTGTCGCCGTCTTCAAACACGAGACCAACACCTTTTCGCCGCTGCCGACGCCGCTCGAGGCGTTCGATCGCTACAATCCCAGGCCCGGCGGTCCGGTCTATGGGGAGGAGGCCGTGGCGACCTACCGGGGGACGAACACCCCGGTGGCGGCCTACATTGACTTGATCGAAGAGGAAGCCAGCGAACCGGTCTTCGCCATCGCCGCCAGCGCCACGCCCGGCGGTCCCGTCGCCGATTCCGCCTTCGAGCACTGCGCGGCGGTCATCTGTGACACGGTGACGGCCGGATGCGACGGCCTGTTCCTTGATCTTCACGGCGGCATGGTGACCGAGACTCACGACGACCCGGAGGGAGAGCTGCTGCGGCGGATCCGCGCCATCGCTCCCGGCCTGCCCATCGCCGTCGCCTTCGACTTCCACACCAATCTGTCGCAGACGACGGTCGACAACGCGACGGTGATTACCGGCTATCGCACCTATCCCCATGTCGACACGTACGAGACGGGGATGCGCGCCGGACGGACTTTGATGCGGGCCATGCGAGGTGAAGTGGAGCCGGTGATCATCTGGCATTCCCTGCCGATCCTGTCGCACCTCAACCGGCAGACCCCGTCCCGCCAGCCGATGAAAGACATCATGGACCTGGCGATCGCCGCCGAGTCGGGCGGCGAGGTCCTGAACGCCTCGGTCTTCGGGTGTTTTCCCCTCGCCGATATTCCCCATGTCGGCATGCACGGGGTGATCGTCGCCGAGGGTGCCGCCGAGGCGAGCGCGCGACGCCTACTTCATGAGCTCATGTCCATGGCCTGGGAACGGCGCCGGGACTTCGTCTTCGAAACCGAACCGGTGGCCACGTCGATCGCCCGCGCCAAGGGTCTTGGCGACGGTCCCATCGTGCTGGCGGACCATAGCGACGTGGCCGGCTCCGGCGGCTCTACCGATGTCACCGACGTGCTCCGCGAGATTATCGCGCAAGGGCTCGAAAACGTCTGTGCCGGCCCGATCTGGGACCCCGATTCCGTCGCCCGAATGGCGGAGGCCGGGTCCGGCGCCGAGATCACCCTGTCACTCGGCGGCAAAACCGATTTTCCGGCTATCGGGCTCAAGGGGGAACCGCTCGAGGTCCGCGGCACCGTCAAACGGATCACCGACGGTACGTTCACCGTCACCGCGCCCATGAAGACCGGTACCCGTATCTGCATGGGCCGCTCGGCGGTTCTCGACACGGGACCCATGGAGATTTTGGTCACCTCGGAACGTCACGAGCCCTTCGACACCGGCTGTTTCACCCATGCCGGGGTGGATCCGGCGCAAAAGAATTACATTGTTCTCAAGTCGCGGCAGCACTTCCGGGCCGGCTTCGAGCCGATCCTGAAGGACGTGGTGATGGTCTCGGGCCGCGGGATCTGCTCTTCCGATTACAGTTTGTTCCCATGGCGGAACCTGCGGCGGCCCATTTTTCCGCTCGATCCCGAGACGACCGTGGACCTTCCGCCAATGCCTTAGGCCGGGACCCCTCGGCATTGGACGGGCGAATTGGATTATGGGCGACTAGTGGCGACAAAGCGCCAAGGCCGGCTGGCCTGTGGCTTGCCCGGTCGCCAATTCCCGAAGGCGGCGCGGTGGGGCCGCCGCCAAGACGCGTGAGGACTCTATGACTGAGCCATTCTATGCCGACGATGTGAAGCTCGAGCCCTATTGGTGGGAGGCGGCGCCGCGCCCGGAACCCGCGCCGGCGGCGGTCCCGCAACGGATCGACGTCGCCATCGTCGGTTCCGGTTACACCGGGCTTTCGGCGGCCCTCACCCTCGCCCGTGCCGGGCGCAGCGTCATCATCCTCGAGTCCGGTGACCTCGGCGACGGCGCGAGCTCGCGCAACGGCGGCGGTTTCGGTCCGACCATCAAGATCCCGTTCGCCAGCCTATCGGACAAGGTGGGTCTCGATCGGGCCAAGGCCCTGTTTCTCGAGGCGCACAAGGCCCAGGACTACCAGGCCGCCCTCATCGAGGATGAAGGAATCGCGTGCCATTTCGAGAAGGTCGGGCGGTTCACCGGCGCCATCAAGCCGAAGGACTACGAGGACATGGCGGCCGACATCGCGGTTCAGCGCCGGCACCTCGGCATCGAGGCCGAGATGGTTCCCAGATCCGAGCAGCACCGCGAGGTCGGCACCGACCACTACCATGGCGGCAGGTTGCTGCATTTTGGCGGCGTGCTTCATCCGGTGCTGTTCCACCAGGGGCTGCTCGATTTAGCGCTCGAGGCGGGTGCGGCCGTCGCCGCGCGAAACAAGGTGACCGCGATCGCCCGCGAAGGCGCGGGCTTTAAGGTCGTATCCGAACTGGGCACCGTCACCGCGGGCAACGTCATCGTCGCCACCAACGGCTATACGGGGAAGCTTACCCCGTGGCTGCGCCGGCGCATCATTCCCATTCAAAGTCAGATCATCACCACCGAGCCGATGGCGCCGCAGGTGATGGACCGGCTGATCCCCAACCGGCGTATGCTCGGCGATACTTGCAAGCTGCACCATTACTACCGGCCATCTCCAGACGGCGCCCGCCTGATATTCGGCGGCCGGGCCGGGGCCACGGAAATCGACGACCCACGCGCAAGCGGCACCCACCTCTACTACAGGATGACGGCGCTATTCCCCGAGCTTGCCGGCGTCCGCATCACCCATGTGTGGACCGGGTACACCGGCTATACATTCGACACCCTGCCCCATTTAGGGGAGCAAGACGGCGTCCATTACGCCGGGGGTTACTGTGGCAGCGGCACGGCGATGGCGGTGTATCTGGGCCACAAAATCGCCCTTCGCGTGCTCGGTTCGCCCGAAGCCGCGTGCGTCTTCGACACCGGCCGGTTCCCCACCCGGCCCCTTTACTTCGGAACTCCCTGGTTCCTGCCGCCGATCCTGATGTATTACGGCTGGCGCGACCGGCTACGCCTGTAATCCACGGGCCCGGCGATCTCAACGTCGAGGCCGGATCCTCGGGCATGCCCCCACCAGTCGCGGGTCCCGACGGGGGCCGAGGAAAAGGACGCCCGGCGGCGCTAATGGGCACAGCTTCGGGTTAACCGCCGCGGAGTGCACGGTGTTTTTCGACTTGCGACTATGGCAGTTCATCAACGGCGTTCGCCTTCGAATCGCCGGGGCCGTGATGATCGGTCTTTTGGCGGCGGCGCTCGGCATCGCGAGGCTTGCTTTGCTCGGCTGGCTGCTTGCCAAGGTATTCCGGGGCGAGCTCTTGGACGCCATGATCATGCCGTTCGCCGCGGTCGCCGGCGTCATGGACGGGGCCCGGTGGCCGCCGGGGCGTTACCACGACTGCCCTTAATGGGGTGTCTGGCTTATCCCGTCGTTTTCCGATTCGTCAATTTCATCCGGGTCGACACCAATCTCTCGGGATCTTCGGGGAACGGGTGAAGCGTATGCACATGACCCAGCCTCAGGGCTTGGCCGCCGGCGGGCTCGCGCGCACCGGAGGTAGGGCAAGGAGCGCCGTCGCCAATGCGGCCAGCGCCAGGCACATCACCGCAATAGATTCCATGGAGACTCCGAGGTCGAGCATCCAGCCGAAAATCATCGGCGAAAACGCGCTCGTAGTGAAACTCACGGCGGTGGTCACGGACCGAATCGCCCCCAGATGAGCGACGCCGTAGACCTCCGCCCAAAGTGCGCCAACGACGGTGACACGGGCCCCAATGCTCAACCCCGCCGCGGCGAGAAAGGCCAACGCCACCGCCGGATGGTTGGACCCGGCGAGTGCCAGCAGCCCCAGCCCCAAGGGCAACATACAATAGGGCATGACTCTCAAGGCGCCGAAACGATCGATCAACAGACCCGACAACAGCCCGGCGGCGACCTTGGTCACGGCGAAGCCGATGAAACAGGTAGCGAGCCAAGCGAGGCTCCATCCCTTGGAATCGGCGAGATGGACCTGATGGAAGATGAGGCCCGAGTAAATGAAGTACGGCATCATCACGGCGGGCATCATCAGGTAGAAACGGGCATCACGCACGACTTCGGCAGGGGACCAGTGGCGCACCGGCGATCTCACGTCCGCGGTTTCCACGGCAACCTGTTCGAGGAGCCGGCGGTGGCGCTCGCCATGGCCCTTGAGGAGCCACAACGCTGCCGGAATCAAGAACAACGCGCTTACACCGGCGATGGCCACCCAGGTGCCGCGCCAGCCCAGGGTCGCTATCAGCGCCACGGCCGTAACCGGCAAAACCGCTTCGCCCACCGATTGGCCGAGGTGCGCGAAGCCCACTGCCTTGCCGCGTTGTTCATTAAAGTATCGCGCCATGGCGATGGTCGCCGTATGCACCAGGAGGATCGGGGCGGCAACGCGAAGGGTGAAGATCGCGAGGCCGAGCAGCAGGACCGTCGGCGCCGCCGCCAGGAAGAAGCAGGCGCCGATTAACGACACCGACACTAAGACGGCATACGAGCGTAGATCCACGTAGTCAATCTTGCGCCCAAGCCAGACCAGGACCGGTCCGCCCGCCACCGTTGCCACCGTGTAGATGGTGCCGAAGCCGCCGTGGGTGAGGCCGAACGCGTCGCGAATGTCAGCGCCGAACAGCGAGATGAAAAAGGTGTGGCCAAAACTCGCGAACCAAGTCAGCAGGAATCCGAAGGCGAGGAAGCGCCTATTTGTCGCCACGAATTCCCAATAGTTCATGAGGTCACGCCGACATCATATTGAAATGAAAATACATATCACAGACCTGTCCCTCCCATGAATTCCAACCGCGGCAGGTTTCCTGGTATCTCAAGCCAGGGCCGCATAGCGTCGGCGCTGGGCGCTTGAATCGTATGGCCGATCCTGCAGGATCGGGCGAATCTGGAGGTGAAACCCATGGCGGAATTCGAAGCGGGAATCGAAGAATATGTGAGGCGCGTCCAAGCGGCGCTGAAGACCTTACCCGCGCCCGAGACACCGGAGGATCATCGCGAACAACGTGAAGCTCTCTCGGAGATCTTTGCGGTCCCCTATCCCGAGACATTTTCGGTGGCCGACAGATACATCCATGCCCCGGGCCGGCTCATTCCGATCCGCATCTATAGACCCAAGGACCAGGCGCGAGGTCCCGCGATACTGTTCTTCCACGGCGGCGGTTTCGTCTCCGGCAGCATTCATACCCATGACGTCTATGCCTTGGGAATCGCCGAGAGCGCCGGGGCACAGGTGATCAGCGTCAATTACCGGCTGGCGCCTGAGAACCCTCATCCGGCGGCGGCGGACGACTGTTATTTCGCTCTTTCCTGGGTGGCGGAGAACGCCGATCGTTTGGGCATCGACGGCGCCCGCATCGCGGTTGGCGGCGACAGCGCCGGGGGAAACCTTGCCGCGGCCTGCGCCTTGATGGCGCGCGACAAGAAGGGTCCGGGCATAAAATATCAATATTTGATCTTTCCGATGCTCGATACCGACTTCGACACCCCCAGTTATATCGCCAACTCCGAGGATCCATTCCTGTCCCGCGAAGACTGCATCTATTATTGGCGAACCTATCTCCAAAACGAGTTCGATACGCCCGATGCTTATGCCGCGCCGATGCGAACGGCCGATCTTTCGAACCTGCCGCCGGCATACATATTGACGGCCGAGCACGATCCCCTGCGCGACGACGGAGAGCGGTATGGAGAGAGACTGATCGAGGCCGGCGTACCAACCACGATTCGCCGGGCTCCCGGCACCATCCACGGCTTCGTAAGGGCACGGTTCATAAGCAAGGTCGCCGCCGAAGAAGTGGAAGCCCTCGGCAGGGCCATTCGAGAGGCTCTGGAAGCCGACTAAGGGCTTTATCCGATTAGTCTAACGGCGGAGCGCCAAAATCGGCCGATGTTCGATTGACGCGACGATGGCGAAAAAAGACGCCCCCGGCGGTGCGGGGGCGTCGTCGCGATCCGGCGTCGGGCCGCTTAACTCTTGCAGTCGACGTTCTTCGCCTCCATGCCGACGCCGGGATAGGTGAAGGTGCAGGTCATGCCGACCTTGATTTTCTTGCGCTTGGTCTTCTTGCCGTCGATGGTGACCTTGGTGCGCGAGCCCGAGACCTTGGCCTTGACCTCCTTGCCCTTGTAATCGATGAAGATGCGCCGGCCGCCCTTCTTGGTCTTGGTCACCTTGCCGGTATGCTTGAGCATCTCGACCTTGGCGATCTTGGCCTTGCCGCGGAATTTCATCAGGCCGTCAAGCTTGGCGAGCACCGACTTCGGGGTCGCCGCCATCTTTTCGATGATCTCCTGGATCTCGGCGCCGGTCACCAGGTTGACCTCGCGCCGCTGTTTCTTGGCGTCGGCCAGGAACTTGGGGTCCTTGGCCACGGCTTCGAAGGCCGCGCGCAGGGCCTTGACCCTATCGGCGGGAACCCCGGGGCCGACGGCGAAAGGCCGCCCCATGGCCTTGGCGGCCATGATCAGGCGGAAATAGCTGGTGACGTCCTCGACCTTGAGCCCGGGCGCGACGCGATCCTTGGTGATGTACTCGAAGACCAGGGGCACGCCCAGCTTGGTCAGTTCCGGATGCTTCTTGAGCGACAGTTGGAGGATGGGAATCATGTGGCCATCGGTATAATAGCTGCCGGCGATGGCCTTGAAGGACGACCAGGACTGGCAGATGCCATCGACCTCGCCGCGCTGGATCGCCAAATGGGCCGGCGGCGTCGACGGGTAGCCCTTGATCAACTGGAACTTTGTACCGAGGGTATTGTTGAGCAGGGCGGGAGAGATCTCGGTGTCGTTGGGGCCGGTGCCACCCATCAACACCGGCTTGGTGAAGATATCATCGAAGGACTTGATGCCGGTGCGGGTGGCGACCGCGCAGACGCCGGCCTCGTTGGCGAGGCTGCCGAGCCAATGGAATTTGCTGGAATCGAACTTCGGGCCCTTCTGCGTCTCCATGATCTCGACCAGGGGGAGGTTGCGCTGCAGGCCGACGATGACCGAGCCGTCCTGGGGCGCGACGTTGTAGACGAAATTGGCGACGACGATGGATCCCGCCCCGACCTTGTTCTTGACAATGAACTGGGGATGGCCGGGAATGAAGCGGCCGATATGGCGGGTGATCAGGCGGGCATAGGTGTCATAGCCGCCGCCGGGCGAGGAGCCCACATACATGGTGATCCGCTTGCCCTTGTAAAAATCGGCGACCGATTCCGCCACCGCCGGTGTCGCCGCCAGACCGAGGACCAAGGCCCCGGCCAATGCCATCGCACCAAGAATTTTCGTGGTTTTCATGAGTCCATACTCCCTGTTGAATCCGCGTATTTTGCCGTTGAATCCGCGTATTTTGTTATCGCCTTACGGTTTTGTGGCACCTTATCAGTGCTGTGAAAGGCGTCAAGTCCCTGGAATAGATTCGCTTTTCCTGGCGCCGGACCGCCATCCAGGCCGTCTAGGGCCGCCGGGTTGGTCTCGAGGATTTTCCTGACCGGGGATGCCGGCAGAGGCGCACGACGGAGAGCCTCACCGCGCACCCGTCCTCAAGCCCCGCCGCCCTCCCGTGACGCCGTTTCGGCGGCGTCGGTGAATTCCGCCGCCACCATCTTGGAGCGAAACGCATAGCGCCAGCCAAGCGCGAAACCGGCGAGAATCCAGACCATCTCGCGGGCGCGCCGCACCAGCGCCACCGCCAGACCCAGCGCCGGTTGCCCGGTGATGGCGCCGGCGATCAGCACGAAGGCCCCTTCCTGGGCGCCGATGCTGGCGGGGATGACGAAAGTGGCGGCGCGCACCAGTTGGGCCACCGCCTCGATGATCCAGGCGTCGGTGAAGGAGACCGGATTGCCCAACAGCCACAAGGTGACGTAAAGCTCGACGGTGCCGAGCAGCCAACTCGCGAGCGTCAGCCCCAGGGCGGCGGCGAAGCGCCCGCGATGGCGGGAGTAGAAGCGGATCAGCCGCTCCTCCATGTCGTGGATATGGCCGAGAATACGCTCGATCCGGGCGCTCAGGCGCGAGCGCAGGACCCAGCGCCCGGTGAGGGAGGAGACCTTGAGGCGCTGGATCAGGAAGAACAGGCCGATGCCCAGCGCCAGGAGCGCGAGGCCGAGCCCGGCGCTGGTCTTGTAGGTGGTGGACAGCAAGGGCTGGTCCAGCATCAACAAGAAGCCCGCGGTGAGGAATATTACCAGCGCCATGACGGTGGTGGTCCGCGCCAGCACCAGCGAGGCGACGGTCTCGCGATAGCCGATGCCGTAGCGCTTCTTGAGCACCACCACCTTGACCGGCTCCCCGCCCATGGCCGCCAGCGGCGTCGTGGCGTTGACGGCCTCTCCCACCAGGCGCACCTGCCAAAGCCGGAAGGCCCAGGGACCGCCGAAGCCATGGGTGATGAATGTCAACTGCCAGGCGAGGCTGTCGGCCAGGAAGACGAAGAAGTAGACCGCCAGCACCGCCGCCATGCCCCAGCCGAGCCGCCTCGCGTGTTCCCAGGCATCGCCCAAGTCGGTCTGGCTGAGCACGTAGCCGAGAAGGGCGAGCCCGGCCACCAGGTAGACAAGCTTGAGATAACGCATGGTCTCTCCAAACGGCGGCGGCGCGATCGGATACCGCGCCCAACTATAACAACCCGCCATGGCGGGCGACAGGGCGGCGGCGATTCCCCCGCACCAGCGGCGCGAAGGTCAGGCTTTTCCCTTGCCGGCTTCCCGGTTTCGGGTAGGATTCGCGCCGTCAGACATCCTTGGAGTCCGAACCCCGTGACCCCATTACCCTGGGACCAGCGCCTGGCGCGCATCCTCGTCAGGCCGCTGGCGTCGACGCCGGTCCATCCCAACCACCTGACCGCGCTCAGCCTGGCCTGCGGCCTCGCATCGGGCGCCCTGTTCGCGTTCGGCGGCGCCGCCGCCGCCGGCTGGGCGGCGTTGGTGTTCATGCTTGCCGTCTTCATCGATCATACCGACGGCGAGCTTGCGCGCATGACCGCCAAGACCAGCGAATTCGGCCACCGCCTCGATTACATCGTCGGCGCGGCCAACTATACGGCGCTGTTCATCGGTATCGGCGCCGGCCTCTATGCGCAAGGCTTGGGCGTTTGGGCGCTCATCCTCGGGCTCGCCGCGGGGCTATCGAACCCGGTGATCTGCGCCTTGCGGCTCGGCCTCGAGAACCGCCATGGCGCGGTCGCGGTCGAGCACCCCTACATCGCCGGCTTCGAGATCGAGGACTTCATCTACCTGATCGGCCCGATCACCTGGATCGGCGGGCTTCACTACTTCTTCCTGGCCTATGGTCTCGGCACCCTTGGCTATCTGGGATGGACCCTCTACCAGGTTATCCGCCGCCACCGGCGGGCGTCGAAGCCCGCGGCCGGCGAAGACCCTCAAGGATAACTACCTGCCCTTTGCCGCCGCCGGGCTCCGGCGCGCCTCCGGCGCGGCGGCGAACTCGGCCAAATGTTCGATCACACCCTCAAGCGTCGTTCCCATGGTGCGTTTCTCGGGCACCTCCTTGCCCAGCGGCGAGGATTCGATGAAGCGGCACATCGCCGCCGCGCCGAGATGGAAGTCAGGCGTGAGCCCGGCCGCCTCATAGGTCGCGGCGATCTCCTCCATCTCGCCGACCCAGCGGTAGACCTTGGGCGGCATGCTCGGCATCCGGCCTTCGAGCCAGCCCAACATGGCGGCCTGGGAGGACCGCAACTCCGCCAGCAACAAATCGCCTACCCCCATCGCCTCGGCGGTGACCAGGGCCCCGGTGCCAAGCAGGGCGGCGCCCTTGGTGATGGCGGCGTAACACATCTTGAGCGCCGAGGCCTGGCCGACGGCACCGTCGATGACGCGGACGTCGAGCCCATGATCGGCGAGCACGGCGAATGCGTCCGCATGTTCGCCCGAGGCATAGAAACGCGGGCCCTTGCCGCCGATCTTGGGCGGCCCGCCGACGATGCCGGCGTCGACGAAGCGGGCGCCCGACGCGGTGACGATGGCGCCGAGCTTGCCCGTGGTGTCGGGCGAGATGGCGTTGCAGTCGACGAAGACGAGATCGGCGCCGGCAGAAATCACCGCCGCCGAGATCCGATCGGCGAAACCAACCGCCTGGTCCGGCGGGATGATCGACAGCAGTATCCCGGCCCGGGCGACGAGGGTATCGGCATCGCCGACATCGACCATCCCCGCCTTGGCCGCCAGGTCCCGGGTCCTCCGGCTGCGCCCGTCAAGCGCCGTGATCACCTCGAGACCGCTATTGGCCAGCACCGCGCCCACGGCGTGGCCCATATCGCCGGCGGAGACCACCGCCACCGTTTCAACCGTCATCCGTCCTCTCCCATTCGTTCGATGGTTTTTCGATACTTCAGGCGCGAAACGCGCCGCTCATCCGTCCGCCTCGCCGCCCGCCGCTCCGCCGCCACCGACGCCGTCATGGCGCCCGCGAGCCAGGCGAGAAGACCGACGTTGAAGGCGCTGCCCAAGAGCAAGGACCCCTGTCGCGTCTTGCCCATTCCCCTAATCCTTTCCCGGCGCTTCCTTGGCGCCAAAGCGGGCCTTCGCCACGCCGACCCGCTACGCCAGCGAAGCGTGGCGAGAGCGGCTTCGGCCGCACAGGCGGGCCGATTGTCGCACGATCGGTGTGCCTGTGCTACGGTTCACGCGTCCGGCGAAGCGGAGGTTGGTTAGTGATCTCGGTCATCATCCCCACCCTCAATGAAGGCGCCAACCTGCCCCGCCTGTTGGCGACGCTGAAGCGCGAGCCGACGGCGTCTGAGATCATCGTCGCCGATGGCGGTTCCG
>JACZQV010000041.1 GCA_022545545.1 Pseudomonadota bacterium | reverse complement strand
CACCTTATCGACCGTCGCCGTCAGCGGGGCGGCGGCGTTGTGGGCCCAGGGCATGACCTTGACCGGCGCGTTTACGCCAGGCGCCGGGCGCGCCACGGCGGGAACCGGGTCGGACGAAAACGGTGGGCGCGATGCCTGAGGAGAAGAGGCGGTTCACGCGAATCGCGGCGGCGGGAGCGCTGTTCCAGGGCGGCGCGGCGGCGGTGGACTCGAGTACGATCATCGCCGCCCTCGTCCATGGGCTGACGGGAAGCGCGCTCGCCGTCGGCGCGGCCAGCGCGATCCTACGCTATGGGTGGCTGTTTCCGCAGCTCTTCGTCGCCTATTTCGCCCAGCGGTCCAAGCGAAGCATGCCGTTCTACATGGTCGGCGCCTTCGGCCGCGCGACTTGTCTCGCCGCGCTCGCCGGACTGCTGGCCGTCGCCGGCGGACTGCCCCAGGCCCTCGTCGTCGCCCTGTTCTTCGGGCTGTGGACGACCTATGCCTTTGTCAGCGGCATCGTCGCCGTTCCCTATAACGACATCGTCGCCCGCTCCGTTCCCTCGGCCCGCCGCAGCCGATTGCTCGCCATCCGGTTCTTCGGCGGCGGCCTGCTTGCGCTCGGCGTCGCCGCCGCCGCGCACCGGCTACTCAATGCGTTGCCCTTTCCAAGCGGCTATGCGGCTCTGGTCGCGCTGGGCGCGGTGCTGCTCTTTGCCTCGTCCCTATCCTTCGTCGCCGCCGGCGAACCCGCCGCGCCGTCACGGAAAAAATCCGCCGACGGTTTCATCGATTTCCTGCGCCAAGGTGGCGCGGTGTTTCGCGACGACGAGCGTTTTCGCCTGTTCGTCTACGGGCAATGGCTCGGCGGGGCGGTGGTGATGGCGCTGCCGTTCTATATACTGCAAGTGAAGATGCTACGAGGCGAGGCCTTGGATGTTGGGGTCCTTCTGGGCGCCCAGACGGCCGGGGCGCTCCTCTCCAACGCGCTTTGGGGTTGGTGGGGCGACCATTTTGGCAAGCGGAGCCTTTTGGAGGGTGTCGCCCTTCTCCGCGCCGTGCCGCCGCTTCTCACCTTGGTCTGGGTCCCGGTGGCCGCCTCGGGAGATTTGCCGGCCCTGGCCGGGTTCGCCGTCGTCTTCTTCCTGCTGGGCGCGTTTGGCAACGGCATCACCATCGCCATGCTGGGCTACCTGATGGAGATTTCTCCCGACGACCGCAGACCGGCCTACAGCGGCTATTTCAACGCCCTGGTCGCGCCCGCCGCGCTGTTGCCCTTGGCCGGGGCGGTGATCGTCGAGGCCTGGTCCTTGGCGGACCTCTTCCTGGTCAGCCTTGGGGCCGCCGTCTTGCAGTTCCTCACCATTCGCCGTCTGCGCGGCCTGTCGGCCGGGAGTTAGACACCGTGATCAAGTTGCGCCGGGCGATCAACAAGTCGTGGTTCCTCGCGAAGCTTTATTACCGCTGGCACGGGATTGAGCTTACCGGCCAACCGGGAGACGAAGCCTGGTATTTCGCCTTCGGCGCCAACATGCACGACAGCGCCTTTCGCCAACGCCGCGCCATGGATCCCCTTGAATGGCGCGCCGGACGGGTCAAGGGCTATCGCCTGCGCTTCAATCTCGAGGGGCGCCCGCGCGGCAAGGCGGCGCCGGCCAACATCTCGCCCGACCCCGATGGGGAGGTCTGGGGCGTGCTTTACCTGATCACCCGGGCCGCCATGGTGCATCTCGATTCGACCGAGGGCGTCCCCGGCCGGCGCTACCGGCACCTCGGGGTCGAGGCCGAGGATATCGACGGAAACCGCATCTCCGCGTTCACCTACATCGCCGACGGCAAGGAAAAGGACGGCCGGCCTTCGCTTCGTTACATCACCCTGTTGCGCGACGGCGCCCGCGCCCACGGTCTGCCGGACCATTACATCCGCTTCCTGGACGCCGTCGAGCACGCGCAATAGCGCCGCCGATATTTTTCTTGACACCGTACCTAGGTACGGGATGTAGACTCGGCGCGAGGAATCGGCATGGACGAGCTTACGGATAAAGAACAAGGCGACGGCGAAGGAAAGGACGAAGCGCCCCGATGAGGAGATTACTTAACCTTCTCGTCGCGGCCATGGCCGCGACGGCGGTCGCCGACTCCGCCGTCCACGCCCACGGACCGCTCTTCAGCCCGGCGCCGGAGACGATCTGGAAGGGCGGGACCGAAATCACGCTGGGTTTTCACACCGAAAAAGCCACGGGCGCCGGCAATAAGGAAAAGGCGTACGAGATGTCCTTGGAGGCCGAATACGGTATCACCGCCGACTGGGAGATCGGGATCGAGATTCCCTACGCCTGGAAGGAGGAAAATGGCGGCGACGCCGGTGGCCTCGGCGACATCGTCCTCGACACCAAATATCAATTCTGGAAGCGTGATCTGCCCCTGGCGCAATACAAGGCCGCCGCATTCCTCAAGACCAAGCTTCCGACCGGCGACGACGACAGCACGCCGCGACTGGGGAGCGGATCGACCGACGTCATCGCGGGCCTTGCGACGGGTTACGAATCGCGCCGCTGGTACTGGTTCGCGAGCGGGGTCTACCGGGCGAACACCGAGGGCGCCGGCGGCCTCGAGAAGGGCGACAAGCAGTTCCTTAGTGTCGTCGGCGGCGTGCGGCCGGTGCTCAGCGAATACGATGAGCCCGACACGGTGCTGATGGTCGAGCTGAACTGGGAACGTGCCGGGCGCGACGAACTCGATGGCGCCGGCCTTGCCAATACCGGGGGCTGGGAGCTGTTTGTCTCGCCCGTGTTGTGGTGGACCTACGGGCAAATCGCCATCCGCGGCGGGGTACAGATCGCCATCGCCCGGGCCCTAAACGGCAATCAGGCCACGTCGGACTACCGGGCGCGGGTCGAGTTCGTCTACCACTTCTGAGGTGGCTTCGCCGGCAAGATGCGAACAAACGATGGAGTAAAGCCATGACCAGGTCTGGAATCTTTCGCACCGCGGCGGGCCTATTGGCGCTGTTGATATGGCCACTGGCCGCGTTCGCGGCGCCGACGCAGTACCAATTGCGCGTCGACGGACTGGCCTGTCCGTTCTGCGCCTACGGCATAGAGAAAGAACTCAACCGCACGGAGGGTGTCGCCGGCATCGCCATCGACATCAACGCCGGCATCGTGACGGTCACCATGGCCGAGGGCGCCACCCTGACCGAGGCCAAGGCGGACCGGATCGTCAAGGACGCGGGCTTTACCTTGCGCGCCTTCGAGGAGGTGCGGACGCCGGCGGCAAACAAATGAGGAGCCGCGCCATGAGGAGAGGGTTCGGGTTGATCCTTGCCGGAACGGTGATGCTGGGCGCCGGCGGATCCACCCTGGCCCTCGACTGGCTCAAACCGTGCACGGACTGGACCAGCCGCGTCCCGCCCGGCGTGCGTGACCCGGCGAAGGGTTACGTTTTCGTCTCCATGGGCGGGTGCGAGACCGTGCTGGCGATCGACACCCGGACCCATCGCGTGGTCGCCGCCCAGAAAGCGGGAGACGGCGCCCACGGCATTGCGGTGCCGCGCCCAGCGACGGCATTCGTCGCCAACAGAAAGGACGACACGCTCTCGCTCCTCGATTTCGCGGCGCCGCGCCCCGTACGCACCGTGACCACCGGCGAGTACCCGCTCGACGTCGTGACCGGCGGGGGCGGGGCCGTGTTTGTCGCCACGTGGAAAGGCGACACCGTGGAAATCTATAACGCCGCCGGCGATCGGGCGCGCACCATCAAGGGCGGCGATCCCACTCACTTCGCGGTTTCGCCGGACGGCGCGACGATCTTTCTCGCCCACTGGGACGAAAACCGGGTGACCGCCCATGAGGCAACAACGTGGCGACAGCTCTTCGCGGCGCCCACGGGTAAGAAGCCGGTTCATCTGACGGTGACGCCGGATGGCCGCTTCCTTTACGTGACGAACTTCGGCTCGGGCGACGTCACGGTGATCGACATTCCGGCCGGCAGAGCGGTGGCGACGATCCCGGTCGGCGGCAAAAAGCCGCTTGGGCTGATCGCCTCGGGGGATGGAAGCCGGGTCTTGGTGGCGGTGATGTCGGCCGAGATGTTGGTCGCCATCGACGTGGCGAGCCAGACCGTTTCGCGGAAAATCAAGGCCGACGGTGAGCCGCAGCATTTGGCCCTGGCGCGGGACGGGCGCACGGTCTACGTCACCATGCCGCACCAGGGGCGCGTCGATGTGCTTGACGCCGTCGACCTCGAATGGCGGGCCCGCATCGAAACCGGCCCCTCGCCACAGCAGATCGCGCCGCGCTATGGGGATCGTTGAGCCGGCGCGCGGACGGCCCGGCCAAGCGCGTCTCTCATCGAAGACCAAAGGGGGCAAGGGACGATGAATTCGGCGTCGTGGCGACTTTGCCGGCTGTGGGTGCGGATCCGGCGCGCCCGCGTGCCGCCGCCGCGTGTTCCCGACCCGGTGTGGTATTTCGCCTACGGCTCGAACATGAACGAGCGGCTGTTTCGAGAGCGCCGCCATATGGCCCCTATCGAGACCCGGATCGGCCGGCTAACCAACCATCGTCTGTGCTTCACCATCGCCGGCGGCATGCGGCCCGGCCTATCGGCGCCCGCCAACATCGCCGATGATCCCGGGGGCACGGTCCACGGCGTCCTCTACCTCCTGGCGCTGCGCAAGTTCGTCCGCCTCGACGCCAGCGAGGGCCGGAAATACGCTTACCTATGGACCGAGATCGAAGACGCGGCGGGCAACATCGTTCCGGCGGTGACCTATAAGGTCCCGGCCGCGGCGCCGGAGGGGCGGCCGTCGCTGCCCTACCTCAATCTCCTCCGCGAGGCGGCGCGCCAGCGCGGCCTGCCGGCGGGGTACGTGGCGTTCCTCGATGGCGTCGAGGCCAGGGAATGACGGATGCCGTGGTGGGCGGGCGGTAGAGGCACTGTTGGTCCGTGGCCAGCGCCTTCGCCGCCACGCTGGCACTGCGACGGCTCATCTTGGCGATTCGCCGCCGGTTTTATTCTTGACACCGTACAATGGTACAGGGTGTAGACTGTGGGGTCTGAGGAGACGTAGATGACAACCATGACCATTGGCAAGGCGGCGCGGCTTTCCGGAGTCGGCGTGGAGACGGTCCGCTTCTACGAAAGAAGGGGGCTCATCGACCAGCCGCCGAGACCGGCGAATGGCGGTTTTCGCGTCTACCCGGAGCCCACGGTCGAACGCATCCGTTTCATCCGCCAGGCCCAGGAGCTGGGCTTTTCGCTGGCCGAGATCGCCGGGCTCCTGGCGCTCCGGGCGGACCCCTCGGCGGACTGCGCCGAGGTTCGCGACCACGCCGAGGCCAAGCTTGACGAGGTCGAACGCAAGATCGCCGGGCTCGAACATTTGCGTCAGGCGCTGGCGCAAATCATCGCCGCCTGTCCGGGCCAGGGCGCGCTTGGAGCCTGTACGATCATGGACGCGCTGGCGGGCGCCGGGCCGAGCACCGCCGTCGGCAAACAGAGGAACGAGAGGAGACCATGAACGCCAGACGCAAGATCGAGATCTTCAGCGCCGGGTGCGCGGTCTGCGAGGCCGCGATCGCGCGCATCAACGACATCGCCTGTCCGTCGTGCGAGGTCACGACGCTGGACATGAACGCGCCCGGCGTCGCCGAACGGGCGGGCGCACTCGGCATCCGCTCTTTGCCCGCGGTCGTGATCGACGGCAAGCTCGCCGATTGCTGCACCGGGGAGGGCGTCGATGAGGACACGCTGAAAGCGGCCGGTCTCGGCCAACCGCTGTCATAATACCAGCGAGCCGATGAAGACCTTCATCGGCTCGCTGGCAAGCGCGAACGCGCGCCCGTAGCGAAGCGAGGAAAGCCAAGCGGGCGGATGCCCGCGCCCGGCGCTTGAGGGAACAAGAGGCGAGCCCATGACTGGGCTCGCCGGGAAAAAAAGACAGCTAAGCGAAGCTACTCGGTCTCGCCGGGGGCGGCGCCCGAGCGGAAGGGGTGCGCCGGATAGACCCCCAGCACCTTCACTTCACTCGAGTAAAAGGCCAACTCCTCGAGCGCCAGCTCGACCGGCTTCTCGTCGGGGTGCCCCTCGACGTCGGCGTAGAACCCGGTGGCGGAGAAGTTCCCGCCCACCATGTAGCTCTCGAGCTTGGTCATGTTGACGCCGTTGGTGGCGAAACCGCCGAGCGCCTTGTAAAGCGCCGCCGGGATATTGCGCACCCGGAACAGCAGCGAGGTGATGACCGGCCCGGCGCCGGGATCGGGGTCGATGGGTTCCTTGGCCAGGATGATGAACCGGGTGGTGTTGTGCTCGGCGTCCTCGATGTTGGCCTTCAGCGAATCGAGCCCGTAAAACTCCGCCGCGAGCGCCGAAGCGATCGCCGCCGATGTCGGGTCGTCGCGTTCCGCGACCTCCGCCGCGGCGCCGGCGGTATCGGCATGGACGACGGCAATGAGGCCGAGCTCGCCGATCAGTTTGCGGCACTGGGAAAGCGCATGGACGTGGCTGCGCACGGTCTTCAGCCCCTCGATCGCCGCCCCCTTGGGCGCCAGCAGGTGATGGTTCACCCGCTGGAAGTGCTCGGCGACGATGTGAAGGGGGGATTGGGGCATCAGCCGGTGGATGTCGGCGACCCGGCCGGCCACCGAATTCTCGATCGGGATCATGGCGAGGGCCGCCCGCCCGCCGGTGACGGCGGCGAACGCTTCCTCGAACGACGGCTTCGGCAGGGTCGTCATGGAGGGATGGACCTGGCGGCAGGCGAGGTCCGAATAGGCCCCCGGCGCTCCCTGGAAGGTGATGGTTTGCTGTGGATCGGCGGCGCCGGCCATATTTCGACTGACACTCTAAGTTGACGGTTGGCAGGTCGACGGGTGGCCTCCCGCGGACGCCAGGATCCGTTCCGCCCGGGCGAGGTCGTCGGGAGTATCGACACCGAGCGGCACCGTGTCAACGAGGGCCACGTCGATGCGCATGCCGGCCTCGAGCGCGCGAAGCTGCTCGAGCCGCTCGCGGCGCTCGAGCGGGCTCGGCGGAAGCTTGACGAAACGCTCGAGTGCCCGGCGCCTGTAGGCATAGAGGCCGATATGATGGTAGAGCGGCCCATCGCCCGCCGGCACCGGCGCGCGGCTGAAATAGAGCGCGCGGCCCTTCGCCGCCCCTGGGGCGCAGGAGACCACGGCCTTGACGACGTTGGGGTCCTCGATCTCCGCTTCATCGGTGATCCCGGCCGCAAGCGTGCCGATATCGACTTCTGCGTCGTCGAGCAGCGCCACCGCCGCCCTCGGCAACGCCGCGTCGAGGGTCATGAGATCGCCCTGAACGTTGATGACGGCATCGAACGCACCCTCGGCGTCGATGGCGCCCAGGGCCTCGAAGATGCGATCCGAGCCCGACGGATGATCGGGCCCGGTCATCACCGCATCGCCCCCCGCCGCCTTCACCACACGGGCGATCTCTCCATCGGCGCAGGCGACGAATACGGGGCCGAGGTCCGCCTCAATCGCGCGGCGCCAGACATGGACGATCATCGCCTCGCCGCCGATCTCGGCCAGCGGCTTGCCCGGGAAGCGGGTCGAAGCCAGGCGGGCGGGGATGAGGATGACGGGATTTTCAATCGCGGTCATGGACGGGCGGCAACGAACGGCTCGCAAACTTGATGGTGTCGGCACCATATACCGCCGGGCCGACGGGGTAACGCAATATTTGCCGGCGGATGACCGAAGCGCGTTGGACAGGGGAATGCGAAATGGCTAACCTCTGGCCGCGATTGGAATAGGAAGAACTCTCCCCGGTTCGCAACATGTCGGTGTTCGAGTGGAACAAGATCATAGGCGCGGTGCTGCTGGTCGCCCTGGCGACCAAGGCGATCGACACCGTCGTAGACGGACTCACCCACAGCGAAGCGCTAGAGAGGAACGTCTATGTCGTCGGCGCCCCGGAGCTGCCGGCGGCACCCGAGCCGGCGAAAGCGCCGGTGAAGGAGGGACCCGGGAAGATCGGCCCTCTCCTGGCCTCGGCCAGTGCGTCCGCGGGCAAGAAGACGGCGAAAAAATGCGCCGCGTGTCACAGCTTCAAGAAGGGCGGGGCGAAAAAAATCGGTCCCCCGCTTTGGGGGGTCGTCGATGCGAAACGGGCGCGAGTGGCCGGTTTCGCCTATTCGAGCGGCCTCGCCAAGGCGGGCGGCAAGTGGGGATACGAGGAACTGAATGATTTCCTCGCCAATCCGAAAAAGTCCATGCCCGGCACCAAGATGATCTTTGCCGGCGTCAAGAAGGCATCGGACCGGGCCAACATCATCGCCTTTTTGCGTTCGCTGAGCGACAACCCCGCACCCCTGCCCTGAACCAAGCGGCGCCGGCTCGAGCGCCGCGGCGAAACCAGACCCATGGACGGACCCTGCCCCACCTCTTTCATCCGGCTCGCCACCGAACTGGCGGAATTGAGCGGCGCGATCATCAGGCGTTATTTCCGCACGCCGGTCGCCGTCGAAACCAAGGCCGATACCAGCCCGGTGACCGCCGCCGACCGCGAGGCCGAGGCGGCGATGCGCGAGAGGATAGAGACCGCGTATCCGGATCACGGCGTCATCGGCGAGGAATTCGGCCCGGCCAGGGCCGACGCGGAGTATGTCTGGGTGCTCGATCCCATCGACGGCACCAAGTCCTTCATCTCCGGCAAGCCCTTGTTCGGCACCTTGATCGGCCTGGTCCACGACGGGGCGCCGATCCTCGGCGTCATCGACCACCCGGCGCTTGGCGAGCGTTGGATCGGCGCCCGGGGAGAGCAGTCGACCTTCAACGGCGCCCCGGCCAAGGTGCGGCCCTGCCCCGGTCTCGGCGAAGCCATCCTGTTCGCGACCTCGCCGCAAATGTTCGAGGGCGCCAACGCCGACGCCTTCGACCGCCTGTGCCGGGACGTCAAATACCCGCTTTTCGGCACCGATTGTTACGGCTATGGCCTCCTTGCCAGCGGCTTCGCCGATCTCGTGGTCGAGGCCAAGCTCCGGCCATACGATTTCTGCGCCCTGGTGCCGGTGGTCGAAGGCGCGGGCGGGGTGATCACCGACTGGCAAGGCGCGCCGCTAAACCTTGCCTCGGACGGGCGGGTGATCGCCGCCGGGGATCGACGGACACACGGCGAATGCCTTAAGGTCCTCGGGTAGCGACGGATGGGTGCAACCTCGGACATATTGTGGGCACATTGAGCGTCTATATGAGAACCATGAGCCTCGCCATGCGAACGGCCGTCATCGCCGGCATTTTCGCGCTTAGCTCGGCGCTGACGGTGGCCGCACGCGGTGAACCGGCCAGGGCGGAGGTGCAAGACGCGGCTCCCCGCCACGCCATCGCCATGCATGGGGCGCCGAAATATCCGCCGAATTTCGCCCATTTCGATTACGTCAACCCGGCCGCGCCCAAGGGCGGCAAGGTGAAGCTGGTGGCGATCGGCACCTTCGACAGCCTCAATCAGTTCATCATCAGGGGGGTATCCGCGGCCAGCCTGGGGTACCTCTACGACTCCCTGATAACCAGCTCGTCGGACGAGGCCTTCACCGTCTACGGTCTGCTTGCCGAAACCATCGAGACCCCGAAGGACCGCTCCTGGGTCGCCTTCACGCTGCGTGCCGAGGCCCGCTTTCATGACGGCACGCCGGTCACGGTCGATGACGTCATCTTCTCCTTCAACATCCTCAGGGAGAAGGGAAGGCCGTTTTGGAGCGTCTACTATGGCAATGTCGTCAAGGTCGAGAAGACCGCCGCCCGCAGGGTCAAATTCTCCTTCAAGCCGGGGGAAAACAGGGAGTTGCCGCTGATCCTCGGGCAGTTTCCCATCCTGCCCAAGGCCTATTGGCAAAACCGGGATTTCGCCAAGACGACCCTGGAAGCGCCGCTGGGCAGCGGCCCCTACAGGATCGAGGCGGTGGATCCCGGCCGCTCCATCACCTACCGGCGGGTCGCCGACTATTGGGGCCGGAACCTTGCGGTCAATGTCGGCGCCTATAACTTCGATGTCATACGCATCGACTATTACCGCGACGCGACGGTGGCGCGCGAAGCCTTCAAGACCAAGGGCTTCGATTACCGGGCCGAGAACGAATCCAAGGCATGGGCGACGGCCTATGATGTTCCCGCCGTCAAGGACGGGCGGCTGATCAAGAGGACGTTCGCGCACAAGAGATCGGCGGGGATGCAGTCATTCGCCTTCAACACCCGCCGCGAAATGTTCAAGGACTCCCGGGTGCGCGAGGCGCTGGGATACGCTTTCGACTTCGAATGGACCAACAAGAACCTGTTCTACGGCCAGTACCGGCGGACCAGGAGCTATTTTTCCAACTCGGAACTGGCATCCACCGGCCTGCCGAAAGGGGGCGAGCTTGAGATACTCGAACGCTTCCGCGGCCGCATCCCGGAACGGGTGTTCACCGAGGAATACCGGCCCCCGGTCTATGACGGCTCGGGGAATATCCGCGCCGGCCGGCGCTCCGCGATGCGGATCCTAAAACAAGCCGGATGGGTGGTCAGGAACAAGAAGCTGGTCAACGCCAAGACCGGCAAGCAGATGCGCTTCGAAATCCTCCTCAACAGCCCGGCGTTCGAGCGCGTCGTCCTGCCGTTCGTGCGCAACCTCAAGCGGCTTGGGATCAGGGCGCGCGCCCGCCTCGTCGATCCCGCCCAGTACGAAAACCGGGTCAGGGATTTCGATTTCGACATGATCGTCGGCTCGTTCGGCCAGTCGCTGTCGCCAGGCAACGAACAGCGCAACACCTGGTCCAGCCGGGCGGCGGATTTCAAGGGCAGCCGTAACATCATCGGCATCAAGGACCCGGTGATCGACGAGTTGATCGAGTTGGTCATCGCCGCGCCCGACCGTAAAGGCCTGATCGACCGGGTGCGGGCGCTCGACCGTGTTCTGTTGTGGAACCACTTCGTCATTCCCCAATGGCACATCGCTTACGACCGCCGGGTGTTCTGGAATATGTTCGGCATCCCGAAGGTCATACCGATGCTGGGCTCGTCCTTCGATCTCTGGTGGATCGACGCCGCCAAGGTGGCGGCGCTCGATCGCAGGATGTCCAAGACCAAGGCGAACTAGCGCGGGCAATGCTCAGTTACATCATCCGGCGCCTATTGCTCATCATCCCGACCCTGCTCGGGATCATGATCATCAACTTCATCGTCATCCAGGCGGCGCCTGGCGGCCCGGTGGACCAGTTGATCGCCCAGTTGAGGGGAGAGGGGGTCGCGGCCACCGAACGGGTGGGCGCCGGGGCGCGCAGCGAGATGGCGGGCCCGGCCGAGCCGGGACTCCAGGGCGCCGGCATCAAAAGTTCGACCCGGGCATCCAGGGGGATCGACCCGGAACTGATCAAGAAACTGGAAAAGCAGTTCGGCCTGGATAAGCCGGCCCACGAACGCTTCGCCTTGATGCTCAAGAACTACGTGACCTTCGACTTCGGAGAGAGTTTCTTCAAGGACCGAAAGGTGGTGGACCTGGTGCTCGAAAAGATGCCGGTCTCCATATCGCTGGGTCTGTGGACGACGCTTCTGGTCTATTTCATCTCCATTCCGCTCGGCATCGCCAAGGCGGTGCGCGACGGCTCGAAATTCGATGTCTGGACCTCCGGCGCGATCATCACCGGCAACGCCATACCGGGATTCCTGTTTGCAATATTGCTCATCATCCTTTTCGCCGGCGGACGGTATCTCGACTGGTTCCCCCTGCGTGGCCTGCTGTCGGACGAGTTCGCCGGCCGCGGCTTCCTGGGTTGCGTCACCACGCCGGCGTGCATCGCCGATTACTTCTGGCACATCGCCCTGCCGATCCTGGCGATGGTGATCGGCGGCTTCGCCGGCCTCACCATGCTGACCAAGAACTCCTTCCTCGAGGAGATCAACAAGCAGTACGTGATCACCGCCCGCGCCAAGGGGCTGACCGAATGGCGGGTGCTTTACGGCCACGTGTTCCGCAATTCCATGTTGATCGTGATCGCCGGCTTCCCCAGCGCCTTCATCGGCATACTGTTTACCGGCGCGCTCCTCATCGAGGTCATCTTCTCCCTCGACGGGCTCGGCCTGTTGGGCTTCGAGGCGGCCTTGGGGCGGGATTATCCGGTGATGTTCGCGGTGCTTTATTTCTTCTCCCTTCTGGGCCTTCTCATGCGCCTGATCGGCGACTTCACTTACGTGCTGGTCGACCCGCGCATCGATTTCGAGAGCCGGGAGGTCTGATCGGTGGGCGAAAACCGTTTCCTGGGCTTCACGATCCGCCCGATCACGGCGCGCCGGCTGGCGAATTTCCGCGCCAACGCGCGCGGCTTCTGGTCGCTGTGGATCTTCCTCGTGCTGTTCATCATCAGCCTGTTCGCCGAATTCATCGCCAACGACAAGCCGATCCTCATCTCTTATGACGGCGCGATCTATACTCCGGTGTTCAAGGCCTACGCCGAGACCGAGTTCGGCGGCGAGTTCGAGACCGAGGCGGATTACAAAGACCCCGTCGTCCAGGACCTGATAAGGGCCAAGGGGTGGATGGTGTGGCCGCCGATCCCCTATGGCTTCGACACCCAGGTCCTCGGCCTGCCGACGCCCTCGCCCTCGCCGCCGAGCGCGAGGAACTGGCTCGGCACCGACGACCAGGCGCGCGACGTGGTGGCGCGGCTGATCTACGGCTTTCGAATCTCGGTGCTGTTCGGCCTGACGCTGACCCTGTTCAGCAGCGTCATCGGCGTCGTCGCCGGCGCCGTTCAGGGCTATTTCGGCGGCTGGACCGACCTCTTGTTCCAGCGCTTCATCGAGATGTGGGACAGCATTCCGCTGCTCTATCTGCTCATCATCCTGGCGTCGATGATCGAGCCGAATTTCTGGTGGCTGCTGGGGCTTTTGCTGTTGTTCAGCTGGATGGCGCTGGTCAGCGTCGTGCGCGCCGAGTTCCTGCGCGCGCGCAACTTCGATTACGTCCGCGCCGCCCGGGCGCTCGGCGCCAGCGACGTCGTCATCATGTTCAGGCACGTGCTGCCCAACGCCATGGTGGCGACCCTGACCTTCCTGCCCTTCATCCTCTCGGGCTCCGTCATCACCCTCTCCGCCCTCGATTTCCTGGGCTTCGGGCTGCCCTTGGGCTCGCCGTCGTTGGGCGAAATGCTGAAACAAGGCAAGGCGAATTTGCATGCGCCCTGGCTCGGCTTCACCGCCTTCTTCGTGCTGGCGGTCATGCTGAGCCTGTTGATCTTCATCGGCGAGGCGGTGCGCGACGCCTTCGATCCGCGCAAGATCGTCACCGGCGGCGTGCCGGCCGAGGATACCATCGGTCTCGACGATGACGGCGCGGCGGCGGCCAAGGAGCCGGGTCAATGAGCACCGGAAGACGCATCGTCGAGGTCCGCGACCTGCGCGTCTCGTTCGGCACGCCGGGGGGCGAGGTCAAGGCGGTCAGGGGCATCTCCTTCGACATCGAAAAGGGCGAAACGGTGGCGCTTGTCGGCGAATCCGGCTCGGGCAAGTCGGTCACCGCGCTCTCCATCCTGCAACTCCTGCCCTATCCCGTGGCGCGGCACCCATCGGGGTCCATCCTCGTCGACGGCACCGAGATGATCGGGGCGCCGAAAAACGCCCTCAGGGCGGTGCGCGGCAACCGCATTTCCATGATCTTCCAGGAGCCGATGACGTCGCTCAACCCGCTCCATAACGTCGAGAGGCAGGTCAACGAGATCCTGTTCCTGCACAAGGGGCTGGGCCGCGCCGCCGCCAGGACGCGGACGCTCGAGTTGCTCAAGATGGTGGGGCTGGCCGAGGCCGAGCAACGGCTGGGCGCGCTGCCCCACGAGCTGTCCGGCGGCCAACGCCAGCGGGTGATGATCGCCATGGCGTTGGCCAACGAGCCGGACCTGCTGATCGCCGACGAGCCGACCACCGCCGTCGACGTCACGATCCAGGCCCAGATCCTCGATCTGCTGCGCGATTTGCAGGCCAAGCTCGGCATGGCGATGTTGCTGATCACCCATGATCTCAGCGTCGTCCGCAAGATGGCGCGCCGGGTCCACGTGATGCGGGCGGGAGAGATCGTCGAGAGCGGCGCCGTCGAAACCCTGTTCACCGAGCCCAAGCACCCCTACACCAGGCACCTGATCGCCGCCGAGCCCAAGGGCCGGCCGGCGGCGGTGAGGCCCGGCGCCCGCCAAGTGGTGTCGACGGAAAATTTCAAGGTGTGGTTCCCGATCAAGGCCGGGGTGCTCAAGCGCACGGTCGATCACGTCCGCGCCGTCGACGGCGTAAGCTTGAGCGTCCGCCAGGGTGAGACCGTCGGCGTGGTCGGCGAATCGGGCTCGGGAAAGACCTCGCTCGCCCTGGGTATCCTGCGCCTCATCTCGAGCCGAGGCCCGGTGGTGTTTTCCGGCCGCGATATCCAAAAATTGCGCTCGAAGCAGTTGCGCCCGCTGCGCCGGGAGATGCAGATCGTCTTCCAGGACCCCTTCGGCAGCCTCAGCCCCAGGCTTTCGGTCGGCGAGATCGTCGGTGAGGGGCTCGGCATCCATGGTATCGGGGCCGATGACAAGGAACGCGAGGCGATGATCATCGGCGCCCTCCGGGAGGTCGGTCTCGACCCGGAAAGCCGCCACCGTTATCCCCACGAGTTCTCCGGCGGCCAGCGCCAGCGCGTCTCCATCGCCCGGGCGATGGTGCTCAAGCCGCGGTTCCTGGTGCTCGACGAGCCGACCTCGGCGCTCGACATGTCGGTCCAGGCACAGATCGTCGACCTCTTGCGCAAGCTTCAGCGCGACCACGATCTGGCCTATCTCTTCATCAGTCACGATCTGAAGGTGGTGCGCGCCATGAGCCACCATGTCATCGTCATGCGCAACGGTGTGGCGGTCGAGCAGGGGCCCGCCGAGGAGATTTTGGACCACCCCAAGGAGCCCTATACGAAAGCGCTGATGGCGGCCGCGTTCGAGCTCGAGGTGGCGGACATGGGCGCGGTCAGCCAGTAGCGAAAGCGGTGGGTGGGATCGCAGCACGGAGCGCGGGCAATGGCCCTTGTACTTAAATGCGGACGCGATGAGCGCGCCGAGTGGCGAAGCGAGCTTCACCGGCTCCTGCCCGATATGGAGGTCCGGCCGTGGCACCAGGCGGGGGACCCGGACGACATCGAATTCGCCCTGGTGTGGAAGCCGGATGCCGGGGAATTGCGCCGCTTCGCCAACTTAAGGGCGATCTTTTCGCTTGGCGCCGGCGTCGATCACATCATGAACGATCCCGATTTGCCGCCCGGCGTGCCGGTCGTGCGCCTCATCGACCCCGAGCTCACCCGCCAAATGAGCGAGTATGTGGTCTTATCCGCGCTCTATCTTCACCGCCGGATGCCGGCTTACGCGGCGGCCCAGAAGGACGGCCGATGGCGGCCGTTGCCGGCGCCCGACACCCGATCGGCCAGCGTCGGGATCATGGGCCTCGGGGTGCTTGGGTCGGACGCGGCCGAAAAACTCCGCCCCTTCGGCTTGCCGCTGCTGGGCTGGAGCCGGCGGCCCAAGAACATCGAAGGCGTCCGGTGCTTCCACGGCGCCCCAGGCCTTGCCCCATTTCTCGCCGAGACCGGCATCCTGGTATGCCTCCTGGCCCTGACGCCGGAAACCAAAGGAATCCTGAACGCCAAGACCTTCGCCTCCCTGCCCCGGGGCGCCGGGGTCATCAACTGCGCGCGGGGCGGCCATCTGGTCGATGAGGACCTGATCGAGGCCCTCGATTCGGGTCATCTGTCGGGCGCCGTGCTGGACGTCTTCGATCCCGAACCGCTGCCCGAGGACCACCCCTTCTGGCGCCATCCCCAGATAACGCTGACCCCCCACGTCGCTTCCCTAACCCTGGTCCACTCGGCCGCGATCATCATCGCCGAGAACATCCGCCGGATGAGGAAGGGTGAAGCGCCGCTCGCCATAGCCGACCCGAAGGCCGGTTACTGAGTCCTTGCTTAAGAAAACCCTCTTCAAGCCGGGGGCACTAAAACCTTCCCGACACCGCGTTCAGCGTGCTCGACCGGCGGACTCCCCCGATTCCGTACGTATTTTTCTTTCTGCAAATTTCGATAAGATTACCTTGAATTCCTCTAAAATTAACTATATGTCAACTTTCTTGCCGTAGGCTCGTCCACTAGTTGTGCGAGTTGTGTGCAAAAGCAGCCGAAAACGGCGAAGAAATCTAACAATCAGGGAGACATCGGAATCCGGAGGCGTCCGGATCTATGACTTCGACTTTGCGATTCGCAAGCATGGCGTTGGCGGATCGGAAAGGAGGGCCGAGATGAAGAAGTTGTTGCTTGCCCTAGCGCTGTTTGCCGGCTCATCCTCGATCGTGGCGGCGCAGATGTTGTGCGTCGAGCGTGTGGATATGCTCGATCGCCTGGCGTCCGAGTACGGAGAGGAGCTGATCGAAGTCAAGATGATTGAGGACCACGGCCTCCTGGAGGTGCTGAAATCCCGGACCAAGGGTACCTGGACCCTGCTTCTGACCAGGCCCGGCGGAATCAGCTGCGTGCTGGCGACGGGCAGGGGTCTCGGCACCGACGAAGAAAATCCCGACATCGTCGATTACGAACTCTAGGCGCCCAAGCGCCGACACCTGGTACCTAAAGGCTTCGATCGAGGCGTCCTGACAGGACCGCCCGGCAAGGCGCGTCCGGCAAGGCGCTTCAGTGTCGACGCGCGGCGACGGTGATCAGGTCCGCGGTCTCGCGCAGGTAAAAGGACCCCTTGACCGTTCGCTGAACGAGGACGCTGCGGCGATCGCTCTCGTCCGGCTTGCGCCTGACGAATTCGAGTTTCTCCAACCGGTCCAACGCCCGGGTGATGGCGGGCTTGGAAACGTTGAGCGTCGTCGCGAGGCCGCGCACGGTGTGGGGCGGCGGTGACAGGTAGACGGTGAGGACGACCGCCATCTGGCGAGCCGACAGATCGGCGGGGTCGCGGCGGACGACTTCAAGAACGGCGCCGCGCCAGACCTCCAGGGCTTGGTCGAAGGTGAGATTGATCGTCATGGCAACAGCCGATTAGTACCCACCGTCATGGAGGGGTACTCGCTTCGTCGCGTACTGACCTCACCCCTTTTTAATCCCGCTCCGCCTCGCGGGCAATCGGAATAGAGGTGCCTGGCGCCATACTTCGCCGATATCGGACGCCGGCGCGCCGATTCCCTCGATGGCCTGAACTGGAAGTGGGGCCCCATCAGGGTGGTGACCCAATATCGAGTAACCGGCGATGGTCTTTGCCTTGCGCCTGGCCGACTCTCACCCTATCTCGGTAGAGAACCCATCTTCCGGAACGCCCGCGATGTCCGAATTCACCCTCATAATCGGCAACAGGAACTACTCATCCTGGTCGCTTCGCGCCTGGCTCGTCCTCAAGAAGACCGGCGCGGAATTCGAGGAAACCGTCATTCCCCAGGGCCAGCCCGAGACCCGTGAGCAAGTCCTAAAATTCTCGCCCTCGGGGTTGGTGCCCGTATTGCGCCACGGGGAGCTGAGCATTTGGGAAACGCTGGCGATCGCGGAATACCTCGCCGAACTTTTCCCCGACGCCAGGCTGTGGCCCAAGGATCCGGAAGCGCGCGCCATGGCGCGGGCGATTTCGGCCGAGATGCACGCCGGCTTCACCGAGCTCCGCCGCAATATGCCAATGAACATTCGCGCCTCCTATCCGGGCGCCGGCATGACCGAGGCCGTGCAAAAGGATATCAACCGCATCGAGTCGATCTGGCGCGACTGCCGCAAACGGTTCGGTTCCGGCGGTTCGATGCTGTTCGGAAGCTTCACCATCGCCGACGCCATGTTCGCGCCCGTCGCCACCCGGTTCACCACCTACGGCGTCGAGCTCGGCGAAACGGCGGAGGCCTATGTTCAAGCGTTGGCGGCGTATCCCGCGATGGGGGAATGGACGGTGGCGGCCGGCAACGAACCGTGGATCATTCCCGAATACGAAATGGCCGAAGAGACCCGCTAGCGGCCCTTCGCCGTGCCTCTGTCCCGCGTGCCGAAGTGACAATCGTTACTTGGCGGGCGCCTGCTTGCCGCCTTTCTTTCCGCCCGGCTTGGTCGCCGTTCCCCCGCCGCCCTTGCCGGCGGTGTCGGGAACCGGGATCAGCCCGATCTCGCGATAATATCGCTCGGCCCCGGGATGGAGCGGTATGGCGATGCCGTCGAGCGCGGTCTCGAGGCGCAACAGCCTGCCGTTGGGATGACCGCTGTCGAGGAGCGGCCGCGTGTTCTTGTGCCAGAGCGCCCGGGTGATGCCGTAAACGAGTTTCTCATCGACATCGGCCCTGACGATCCATTGGGCGCCGACGCTGAGCGTCGGGGTTTCGTCCACCCCCTTGTAGGTGCCGGCCGGTATGACGGTCTCGGTGAAGAACCGGTCGGAACGCCTGATCCGCTTGGCCGTCTTGCCGGCGATCGGCACCAGTTGGATGGGTATTTTTTCGGCCAGCTCGGCGATGGCCCTCACCGGATAGCCGGCGACGAAGAAGAAGACGTCGAGCCGGCCCTCGCGCATCATGTCTATGGCCGGGCCGAGCTGGACGTAGACCGGCCGGAGGGTCTTAAGCCCGACGCCGTAGCGCCGGAGGATGAGCCTGGCATTGACCTGGGTGCCCGACCCGGTGACGTCGAGCGAGACCCGCTTTCCCTTCAGCCCCTTGACGCTTTTTATCCTGGCGTCCTTGCGCGCGACGATATGGACGCTTTCGGGATAGAGGTTGGCGATCGCCCTGAGGTTGGTGATCCTGTTCTTGCCGCGGAACATGCCCTTGCCGGAATAGCTCCAATAGGCGATGTCGGCCTGGCTCAGGCCCGATTCGAGATCGCCCTTGGCCATGGCCTTGACGTTGTCGACCGAGCCATGGGTAGCCTGGGCGACGGCGATCAAGCCGGGGACGCCGCAGCTACCGCCCCGCTCGCAGGCGCGCGAACCGGGCGGGTTGCTGATGGCGCTGGCGATCAGGCCGCCGATGGGGAAATAAATGCCCGACGTGGAGCCGGTGCCGATGCGAAAGAACCGAGGCTCTTCCGCCGCCAACCCCTGGCCCGAGGCGGTCAGGACAAGGACGGCAAAAAGGGCGGACGCGACGCCAGAGGCAACGCGCCTTGCCCATCGGCCGAGGCCAAGCGCGCCCAAACCGCCGCGGCTCAGGCGCCACGGCCGCCGGCCTTCCCTCGGGTCAGTGCTGTTCGCCATGTCAGTCCGCAAGATACCGGGCATTCGGCGCTAACGCATTATCCAATTAGCTTGACCCATCCCGCTCCCCCGCCCGACCACCCATAGCCTACGATGCCTCAGGTGGTCGGGTGGGGGAGCGGGCCTTCGCCACGCCGAAGCGGCTTCGGCCGCCCAGGCGGGCCGGCGCGATTCCACGCCGGTGGATCATGTCCTAACCGGGCGCCATATCCACTTAATATTGCCCGTGGGGCGGCGAACGCAACCTCGCCTTCCGCCCCCGGCGCAAAAACAGGCGCCGGACGCCGACGGGTCCGGCCCCGGTTTCGCCACCGCTCACGCCACCGGCGCGTCGGCCGGCGCCTCGCCCCGTTTGGTCATGGAGTAGTCCCTGAGGACCTCGGCGACCCTGATGCGGTAATCTTCGAAGATCACCGTGCGTCCCTTGGCCTGGGCCTCGCGGTGTTGGGGCAGGTTCCGCCAGACCGCGATCGCCGCCTCGTCCCGCCAGATCGACAGCGACAGGACCTTGCCCTCATTCGTCAGGCTCTTGAAGCGCTCGATCGAGATGAAGCCGTCGATTTTCTCGAGCGCGGGGCGGAGCTCGGCCGCGATGTCGAGATACTCGTCGATGCGCTCCGCTTTGGGCTGAACCTCGAAGATGACTGCGTACATGGCGATCCTCCTTGAACCTCGGTGGCGAAGCCGGCGGGTGTGCCCGCCTATCGCTGACGCCGCCGGGTCCGTCTTAAACGATTTGCCCGGCGCCGTCACGAGTTTGTGACGGGCCGGGCCGGCCCCGCTCAGCGATGGCGGCGCGCCCAGGCGCTGAGCTTGCGGATGGCGGCGAGGAGGGCGACGAGCACGAAGGGCGCGGTCCAGAATACCACCGGGTCGTAAAAATATGCGGACAGCTGTTCCAGCATAGTGACCCCCCCCTAACCCGCCGGCCGCGGACGCAAGCGCGGGAAGAAGGCGCCGACCTGGCGCCGGTAGCGCAAGTATTCCTCTCCGAACACCCGGATCATGCGCTTCTCCTCGTAATACCCGCCGATCACCATGTAGGCGGCATACATCCCGGTGTAGATGAGGTTGTTGAGCGACGGCCCGCTGGTCAGCAGGAACAGCAGCCCGGCGGCCAACATCGGGTGGCGGACGAGGCCGTAGACGCCGCCGGTCACCAGACGGTGGGTTCCGAACAGCGCCAGCTCGGGCGCGCCCGTGGGGCGGCCGATCAGCGCCATGATGCCCCGCCCCGCCTGCTTGAGGCCGAGGAACTCGAGGTAATCGCTCTGCACGAAGGCGACATAGACAAGCGCGATGGAGCCGAGGTGCAGGGCGGTGATCGACTGCCACAGCCAGTCGGGATAAACGACGAGCCAGACGTCGTTCTCCAGGTTGCGCGCCCAATGCAGCGAGGCGACGCCGTAGTAGAGCGCCCAGAATGAGAGCGCGCAGTAGAGGATGCGCCAGAAGTGATCGACGAAGAACCGCCCGGCGACGCGCGCCAGCGCGTCCTTGCAAGGCTCCTGGGCGCCGACGGAATGAAGCAGCGCGAAGAGCGCGAAGGCAGCCAGCGACGCGCCGTAATCGGCGAGGAAGAGGCTAAGCGTCATCGGTGCCGGTTCGTTGCCTTACGCGAGCCCCCCGTCACATGGGCGCGCCCCATCTTATCGCGGGCGCGCCTCAACCCTTCTTGCGGCGGGCCTCGTAGGTTTTGATCGCCTGCTTGAGGTCGTCATATTCCCCGCAGCCGAAGAAACAAATCGCGTCGAGCTTCTTCAAGCGCTCGCGCGCCTTCTCGAGGTTGCCGGTCTTGAGATAAAGCTCGCCGAGATATTCGTTGGCGCCGCGATGGTCGGGGTCGATCGCCAGCGCCTTTTGATAGGCCGGCAGCGCCCGGTCCAGCTGATCGAGCTTGCGGTGGCTGAAGCCGATGTAATTCCACGCATCGGCGTTCCCCGGGTCCGACCGGACCACTTTCTTCAACAGCGAAAGCGCGCGCTCGAAGTCCTTGGCCTTCACCGCCTTCTCGCCGAGATCGAAGGTCGAGGGCTGGCTCGGCCGCTTCGAGGACGAAGATGAGCCCGCGGCATAGGCCGACGCCGCCAGCGCCACGCTCAGCAGCACGGCCAATAGGGATTTGCTCAACATGGTTGGTCTCCCTCTGCTCGTTCCCTGACGGCGCCGCCGGGGGTGGCCCGGAAGCGCCGTCCAGGCATTTCAACGTGTCCGTATGGTGTTGAGCCAAGCTTATTCCCGCCCGGCGGGAATTACCAGTGCCCGTCACGCGATTGTGACGGGCTCTTGCCGGGCGGAATCGGCGTCAACGCCCTGGCCTCACGGGATCGACGGCCATGGCATGGGCGGTGATCCCGCCGATGCGCCCTTGATGCCAAGGCCGTCGCAATCATCTACAATAGGGCCTAGGCCGGCAATGACCGGGCGGGGATTGGCGGGAGCGTGGTGGAACAGGTAGACACATTGGACTTAAAATCCAATGGCTTAAACGGCCGTGCGGGTTCGAGTCCCGCCGCTCCCACCAGACCGGCCCGAGGCGTGCCGCCATCGGCACACAGGATAGAAACGTCCTTAGCTCAAGACTCACCAAAGGCAGGGCATGGCTGCCTTTTCCGCCGCCTTCTTGTTTTTAAGCCCTTAAGCGACACGGCAAACCGTCCGCAACGGCCCGCGCGCTTCGCTTGCGCCCCATGGCACCCTTGGCGGAGCGGAACCCTTCGCGCCGCCGAAGCGCCCGCCCGTCACTGGCGGCAAGCCTTTCGAGCTGGTATCCGGCTTCGAGCCCGCCGGCGATCAGCCCGAGGTTTTCGGAGGGGCGGATGACGACCGACAGGATCTTCTGCACCGGACGTTCGCCGCGAGCCACGTTGGTCGCGTTGATGCGATCGAGGAAGTCGTCGCCGTAGGTCTCGCTGCCGGAGTCGATCAGGTGGTTGATCAGCTGCATGCGGGCGAGGTCGGTGTCGATCGGCGACATCAGCAGCGCGTTCAGCACCTTGCCGAAGAGGAAGCCCGCGGAACGAAACTGCTCGATACGCTCCTCCGCAACGGGGCCTCCCGCACCGCGCAAGTCCCGATGGCCCAGAGCGATCGACAGGACCCGATTCGAGCCCAGCCGCAAGGCCGGCGAGAGGGGAGTGTGCAGTCGGAGACTGCCGTCACAGAAGTAGGAATCCCGCACCCGCACGGCGGGAAACAGAAAGGGGATGGCCGCGGAGGCGAGCGCGTGCGCGGGTCCGATGCGCG
>JACZQV010000143.1 GCA_022545545.1 Pseudomonadota bacterium | reverse complement strand
CCTCACCCTTTTCGACTGCAATATGTGGGGAATATTCGAGATCCGCCTGCCCGGCTGGGCTTCCGGTCTCGCCGCCGGAGGCGGGGAGGGCCAGAGTCTCGGCGGCGCGTTTGGAACCGGCGCCTTCGCGACCTTGCTGGCGACGCCGTGCTCGGCGCCGTTCCTCGGCACCGCCGTCGGTTTCGCGCTGGCCCGGGGCGCGTTCGAGATTTTCGCCGTGTTCGCGGCGCTCGGCATCGGTCTCGCGCTGCCTTATCTCCTGGTGGCGGCGGCCCCTGGCCTGGCCAGACACCTGCCGAGGCCCGGACCCTGGATGGTGGTCTTCCGCAGGATCCTGGGCGTCGCCCTGGCGGCGACGGTCCTGTGGCTGGTCTCGGTGCTTGCGGCACAATCGGGGATCAACGCCGCCATCGCCGTCGGCGCGCTGATGGCAGTGACGGTCCTGGTGTTGTGGCGCCGCGCCCGCTTGCCCCAGGCGAGCGCCGGGGCGGGACGCGCCTTGACGGCCGGCGCCGTCGGCGTCGTCGCGGTCCTTGCCTTCCTGGCGCCGGTCTTGCTCGCGCCCAAGTGGGCGCCGGCACCTGTCGCGGGCGTCGTCGACGGCGTCTGGCGGCCGTTCGACAAGGTTCAGATCCTCAATCACGTCGGCGCCGGCACGACCGTTTTCGTCGACGTCACCGCGGATTGGTGCCTCTCCTGTCAGCTCAACAAGTCCCTGGTGCTCGACCGTGGCGAGGTCGCCGCCCGTCTCGCCGGCGATTCGGTGGTGGCGATGCGGGCCGACTGGACCCGCCCCAGCGACGAGATTTCCGCCTACCTCGCGAGCTTCGGCCGCTACGGCATCCCGTTCAACGTCGTCTACGGCCCCGGCGCGCCGTCGGGTGTGGTGCTGTCCGAGCTGCTGACGACGGATGAGGTGCTGGCGGCCTTCGGACGCGCCAGCGCCGGCGGCGGCGTCAAATCCTCGCGCCGCTGAAACCTGCCGAGGGGCGAAACGCCTAGTACAGGATCCACTCGCCCGCCTCCCGTCTGTGCGGCCGGAGCGGCTCTCGCCTCGGCGAAGCCTCCGGCGAAGCCAGGGCCGGCCGCGCAGGCGAGATGGGTCAAGCCAATCGGGTAACGCGCTAGAATGGCCCTCCGGTTTGAGGGGTGAAATCGTTGCCGCTTGCGCCTATGATGATAGATTAGGTTATAAACGATGAGGCCGGGGGCGCCCCGGCGCCAATGCAATCCGCGGGGAGAGCCGACAATGACGATCAAGGTTGGAGACAAGATACCATCGGTCACGCTGCAGCACATGACCGCCGACGGCGTGAGCGACATAACCACCGACGAAATATTCGCCGGCAAGCGGGTCGCCCTGTTCGCCCTGCCGGGCGCCTTCACCCCCACCTGTTCGGCCAAGCACCTGCCGGGATTCGTCGCCAACGCCGAGGCGATCAAGGCCAAGAAGGTGGACACCATCGCCTGCGTCTCGGTCAACGACGCCTTCGTCATGAACGCCTGGGGCGAGGACCAGGGGGCCGGCGAGGAGGTCCTCATGCTCGCCGACGGCTCGGCGAAGCTGGCCGCGGCGCTCGGGGTCGAGCTTGACCTCGGTGAACGGGGCTTGGGCGTGCGCTCGCGGCGCTACTCGATGATCGTCGAGGACGGCGTGGTCAAGACCCTGAACCTGGAGGCCGCCGGCGGCTACGAGGTCAGTGGCGCCGAAACCCTGTTGGGACAGCTCTGAAGCGGGTGTCGCCCAGGGGGTTCATCGGGCCGTCCCGGAGCGGGCTTCACGATCGGCGAAATCCATGCCCCTGCCGGCGACGGAAATCACGCGGCTTGGTTGAAAAATCCGCTTTACGTTCCCCACGGGAACGGGACGATCGTCAGGTTCGTTTGATAACTATAAGGTGAAATACCATATGAACTTTTGACCCCGCCCAGGGATATAGGGCAAAATCAGGGGTCGCTCGGGGCCGGCAAAGGAGAACAAAGGACCGCCATGCCGCCATTGTGTCAATCGGTTGAATAAGGGAGGTAGATTATGAAACTCGGAACTCTAATGGCGTTCATCGCCATCCTTGCCTTGGGTCTATTGCCATCGACGGCCAATGCCTACGGATGTCCCACATCCATGGCCGAAGCCCAGGCCGTCATCGACAAGGTGAACAAGGACATGAAGGGCGAAATGTCGAAGAAGATGAAGGCGGCCGGCATGGCCGCCGAGATGGCACTGGTGCATGCTCTACTCGACGACGCCAAGATGTTTTTGGCGGGGGCCAAGCACAATCACACCAAGCCCCAGGGCGCCTACGACCACGCCCGCGCCATCGCCAAGGCCCGCGCGGCCAAGGGCTCCGCCGAAGCCGCCGACATCTACCATTGGAAGCTCATGGGCAAAATGAAGAAGTAACACCGGGCGTTCCGGGAGAAGGCGTCGCCGCGCCCCGATGCGGCCTCGGGCGCGGCGATCCTCTCCTTTTTCCGGGTCCGGGGGGTGGTTCCAACGGCTTTCGGGAGGATTTGCCATGCGAAGATTCCTTTCAGCCACCCTCGGGCTGGGTCTGCTTGCCGCCTTGTTTCCGATCCCCGGCCACGCGGCCCAGCCCTTCCAGGATGCGCCGATCCCGGGGACGTCCCCATCCGCCGTCACCTTGGGCCGCGACCTCGACGGCGACGGCGACCCTGATGAAATTACCATCCGCTTGGAGGTGATCGAGGTCACCGAGGAGGTTTATCCCGGCGAGTTCGTGAAATTCTGGGTCTTCGCCCCCGAGGGCCGGGGCATGACTCCGGTTGCCCGCGTGCCGAGTCCCACCATCCGCGTCGAAGAGGGCGACCGGGTGCGCATCATCCTTCTCAACACGCACTACTTTCCGCACACCATTCATCCCCACGGAACCATCCACCCCAATGCCATGGACGGGGTGCCCGACATCACCCAGGCGGCGGTCAAGCCCGGTGAGTCCTTTACCTACGAGTTCACCGCGAAAAACCCCGGCACGTTCTTCTATCACTGCCACGTCCAGCCCGATGTCCACGTCCTCATGGGCCTGGTCGGGATGCTGATCATCGAGCCCAACCGGCCGAAGAACATTTTCACTCATCTCGTGATTGGCGCGGGGCGGATGCCGGACCTCGCCAAGGCCACCGTGGAGGAGGGGTACGATCGCGAGTATTCCCTGGTGTACATGGATATCGATGCGCGGCTGAACCGCATTCCCGCCGCCTACAAGGACCCGCGCGAGATCGAGAAGCGTATGCACCGCGAGTACGATTCGACCCAGCGCCAGCCGAATATCTTCTTGCTCAACGGCCGCTCCTTCCCCTTCACCCTGCGCGACACGCCGATCGAGGTGAAATCGGGCGAGCGGGTCAAGCTGCGCATCCTGAATGCCGGCGCCCGGCCGATGAAACTCCACACCCACGGCCACCACCCGACGCTGACCCATCTCGACGGCTATCCGGTGCCGCCCGGCATGCGTTACACCCGCGACGTCTTCGATATCGGCGCCGCCCAGCGTATCGACCTGGAGCTCAGGCCGGGAAGCGACGACCGCTACGCCTCGGGGCCCGGGGTGTGGATCATGCACGACCACACCGAGCACACCGTCACCAACAAGGGCATCAGCCCGGGAGGAGACATCACCGCGATCGTCTATGAGGGGTTTATGGGTGAGAACGGGCTGCCGAAGGTCGCCACCAGCCTCGACCGTTTCTTCGACCCCGAGTACTACCGCGGTCACGTCCCGGTCTTTGACCCGGCCATTTTCAATACGACGCGCGAGGACTATGAATACGGGTGGCCGGAGGAAGAGCCCGTGGGTGGCGCGTTCGCCTATCCGCGTCGTGATGCTAATTAAAAACGCACCGACGGAGGGGGTCATGAAGAAGACGTTGCTTCCCGGCATCTCGGCCGTAGGTGTGGCTGTGGCCGTGGCCGTGGCCGTGGCCGTGTCGGGCTCCGCCTGGGCGTTCACCGAGTTTGAGGCCGCCTTTGTCCCGGAAGATCCGCTGGCAAAGCATCGGATTTTGGCGACGTCGTGCGAGCAACCGCGGAGCTTCCGCCGGATCGAGATGAAAGGGGGAACCAAGTTCGCGCGCGCCGGCGAGGTGTTTGCCTTCGAGCCCCGGGTTATTCGCGCGAAGCGCTGCGAGGAGGTGGAGATCATTCTGGAAAACACCGACACAGTGCGGCACGCCCTGATGCTGCCCGGCCTCAACCCCATGTTCACGTTGGAGTTCACCGGGCGTGGGGTCAAGAGCCTTCGTTTCGTGACACCCGACGAAGACATCACGCTCGAGTTCCATTGCCATGTCGAGACCCACGAGGATATGGGCATGCACGGCCAACTCATCGTCGGCAAGGGCGGCGCGCCCACGCCCGCCAAGGCCGCCGTCGGGCCCAAGCGTCTTTTCGAGGGCAAAGGCGTCGTCGTCTCGACCGATGCCAGGGACGGCCGGCTCGTCGTCGACCATGAGGAGATCAAGGACTTCATGGCCCCGATGGTCATGAGCTACCAGGTGCTGCCGGGGACGCTGCTCAAGGGGTTGAAGCCGGGCGCCAGGATCCGCTTCACCATCGACGCCGACAAGCGCGCCATCGTCGGCATCAAGCGCCTGGCCCAATGACGTGAGCGTTAGCCCGGATATTTCATGAAGGGAACGGAATTCGCGGCGAGCGATGTTTGTCCAAGGCGGTGTGCGAAGCCGAGACTCGTCGAGTTCAAGGTGAGACGATGGCGTGAATGAGGGTGTCGGCAAGATGATGGGACATGGGGCGACCCCATGGGCAAAAATAGAATCGCCCGGACCATCGGATTCCCGCGCTCTCGGCAATCGCGTCGCGTAGTGTGGGGGCGGCGCACTGCCGGAAATAACTTATTGGAATCAAACGATATTGTTTGCCGGCGGGGGGTATCGTGAGGCGAACGACACTCTGCTTCTGGTGGTCATCCTGGCATAAAGGAGAACGATGTGTTAGGGCATCGGCGCCTGGGGCCGCGTCTCGACGCGGCCTGGGGCAGACGCTCGTCGGCGTGGTGGAAACCGCCCGTGGGTGCCGATGATTTAATGAATGATTGACGATTCGTGATTTAGGTTTTCCCCGCTATGACCCTTAAGACGTTGAGGAACCTGTTGCTGGCGGCGATAAAACTGGCGCTGAGCGGCCTTTTGATCTGGTACGTCACGACGAAGATCGACATCGGTAGCGCCCTCGTGCATCTCCAGAATTTGAGCGGCGTTATCGCCATCGCCGTCGTCGCGGTGATCATCTCCGGCTTTGCCGTCGCGGGTTACCGCTTGCGCCCCATCCTCGGCATGTTTGGCGAGAGGTGCTCCTTCCTGATGGGTTTCCAGACCATGTGGATCGGCAACTTCTTCGGCCAGGCCTTGGTCACTTTCCTGACCGGCGACGCCGTGCGCATCTGGTGGATCCTGCGGCTCGGAATCGGTCTCCGGGTGGCGGCCAGCGCCATCCTCATCGACCGGGCGATCGGCTTCATCGCCTTGATGGTCCTGGTGCTGCTTGCCCTGACGCCACTCCTCGATCTTACCGGGGATGCGGTGATGCGTGCCGGCCTTTTCAGCGTCGCGCTCGCCGGCACGGGCGCCATCGTCGCCTTCTTCGTCCTCGGCAGGATGGTGCCGGAACGTATGCACCAGAGCCGCTATATAGGGTTCCTGGCGGATATAGCATCGGCCAGCCGCCATGCCCTGGCGGCGCCGCGCGAAAGCGTCTTCGCGTTCGTCCTGAGTATCGGGGTTCAACTCATTATGGTGCTCGCCGTATTTATCCTCGCCCGCGAATTCGGTCTCGAGGTCGGGTACACCCAGTGCCTGATCGTGGTACCCGTCGTGGTCCTGATTTCCATGATGCCGATTTTCGTCGCCGGCTGGGGTGCCCGCGAGTTCTTGATGGTGCAGGCGTTCGGCCTCATGGGCTTCCCCGCCGACAAGGTGCTGGCCGTCTCCATCACCTTCGGCCTGGGGCTGATGATCGCATCCGCCCCTGGCGGCGTGCTGTGGCTGATCAACCGGCGCGCCAAAGACGAAACGACGGTCTCCGATCCGACCGGCGGCACCGGTTAAAGGCGGCGATGCCCAACGTCTCTATCGGCTGACCGCGCGTAGGCAAGCTAGTACTTACTTTCATAGGAGGGTGACACATCCGACGGCCTTGCGGGTTTTTCAGGCCCGGAGCGCGGTCCGCCGTGATGCGGTCCATCACAAGGGCCGCGCGAGGTGAGCCCAAAGGCCCGCAAGGCCCCCCGGAGGGTCGCTTTTCACGGCCACCGGCGGGCGTCGCCGCCGCTTGACGACCCGTCCTCCGCAGCAGCGGCGCTGCCGCTGCGGAGGGTGGATGTCGAGCACCGCCGGCGTGCCGCCTCCACCCCGGAGGAGGCCGCGAAAAACGATCATATGGTCCATCCTCCTATGAAA
>JACZQV010000040.1 GCA_022545545.1 Pseudomonadota bacterium | reverse complement strand
GACGGGGGAAATGGCTCTGCGAACTGCCAGATCAGGTCTGGACCGATATCGACCGATTACGGGCTTTCCAGCGCGCACGATAGGCGAATGCAGGCGTCGCCCGATCAGTGGTGATTAGAGCTGATCGCGGAAGTCGCGGTCCTGCTTGCGCTGCCTGTCAAAATCACCAAGGGCATAGTGCTTGGACATGTCGGCCGAGTAGCGACTGGCCGGCGGACGGCGGCCCAACGCTTCCGCCATCGCGCGGATGTGGTGCGGCCCGGCGCCACAACAGACGCCGAAATATTTCACGCCCAGCGCCTGCGCCTCCACCGTGAAGCGGGCGATGTCCATGCGAGTGCAACTCATCGGATCCAGATGCACCGGAAACGACCGATCACCATCCGGATGCCCGTGGCAAGGATCCGTCAGCGACTGGAATGTGGGCTCCGATTCGCTGGTGCGGAATGGCACCGGCAAAGCGGCGATCGGCACTGTGCAAACAGCCGCGATCTCCTGCAGGATCGGCAGCATAGTTTTCGGGCCCCGGGCGCAGTTCAGGCCGACCACCGCCGCGCCCTGATCTTCCAGCGCCTTGCACGCCTGTACCGGCGTAATGCCTTCCCGCGTGAGGCCGTCGCGGTGGATCGCGTAGGTCACCACAGCGGGCAGGCCGGATTGCTTGATCGCGTCCAGCGCCAGTTCGGCCTCGCCTTGCCAGGGAAACGTTTCGGCAATCACGAAATCGACGCCTTCATCGACGATCCACTCCATCTGCTCCGCATATAGATCGCGGATCTTGGCCTGGCCCGCCGCGTCGTCTGGATCATAGATATTGGTGTTGCAGATATTGCCGGCGACCAGTGCCCCGGTCTCGGCCGCGACGTCTTTGGCGATGCGCAGCGCCTGTCGGTTCATTGGCTCCAGCTCGTCCTCGCGCCCAATCAGCCGCATCTTCTCCCGATGGGCGTAATAGGTCAGGGCCTCGACGACGTCCGACCCCGCATGCACAAAGTCTTGGTGTAACTGGCGGACAACGTCGGGGTGGTCCGAAACCACCTCGGGTACAAACGCCCCGGCCTGCAAATAGCCGCGCCGTTCGAGCTCAAATAGGTACCCCTCGGCACAGATGACCGGCCCGTCAGCCAGACGCTCCATGAGACCGGGTGAGGTCGGTGATCGTGTCGTCATGGCTCACATTCCTTTCGTCGGCACTCGAGGGTTGGGAAAGCGAATTATGGTCGTTCTTTGGAGCCGATCAAGTTCAGCTTCTCGCTATTCCTCGACTCAAGCGCCATAAGAGACTGGCGACCGCTTCGGGCGCGTTATTCCCCCAAGGCGCGTGATGGCACGGCCGAGCTAGTGCGTGGAAAGCGCGGCAGGTCGTCATCTATATGCAGCCAAGCGAGTTGACTCTCGGTCCAAACATGGTCATCCGGGCGAACGTTCTCCGGTCGGTCAAGGCTTCCCAAAGTCACCTGGACCCTGTCGTTGAGGACAGTTTCGTGCATTGTAAGGGTGCTGCCGCATCGGTCACAAAAGCCGCGCTCGGCCTCGGAAGAGGATCGATAGCGCGTTGGCTTGCCCTTGGTCCACGTGAATGCACCGATGAGAAAATGAACGTGGGTGAGGAATGCCGCGCCCGACATTCGGCGACACATCCCACAGTGACAATTAACGGCGCGGATAGGGTCTGCTGTTGCACGATAGCGCACTGCCCCGCACAGACACCCGCCGGTCCATTCCATGGAAGCCTCCCAGACATGGTGAGTTCGGCATTAGCTTAGCAGCACCTGTCTTGTCTTTGGGGGACATGTCCGGTTATGGCACCTAGCGGACTCAAGGAGCCTCGCCGCCGGCGAGGGGGCCGTCGGCTTTCTTCCATTCGTCGATGCCGCCCTTGATGTGACAACTGTTCGTCAACCCCGCCTCCTGCGCCGTCTTCACCGCCATCGCCGAACGCTCCCCATAAGCGCAGTAGAACACCAGGCGCTTGCCGGTGGCGGTGGCGAGCTCGTGCAGCAGGCCGCCGGGCCGGACGTTCTCATCGAGGCTCGGATAGGGCGCGTGGACCGAGCCGGGGATGACCCCGTGGCGCTCGCGCTCGTCCTTGTCGCGAAGATCGACCATCACCAGATCGGGTTGGCCGATCATCTCCTTGGCCACCTCGCAGCGAAGCGACAGGCCCTCGGCCTCGATCTCGTCCTGGGAGTAGCCGACCTTCATGTTGGCCGGCACGGCGACGTCCATCATCTTCGGATCGGGCAGGTCGAGGTTGTTCATGATGTCGACATATTCCTCGACCGAGGCCACCTGCAGGCGCGGGTTGAACGCCTTTTCCTCGGCGATGGTGCTTACCGTGTCGCCCTTGTAGTCGTGGCCGGGATAGACCAGCGTCTCGCCGGGCAGGGTCAACAGCTTGTCGAAAATGGAGTGGTACTGTTGGGCCGGATCGCCGTTTCCGAAATCGGTCCTGCCGGTGCCGCGGATAAACAAGGTATCGCCGGTGAACACCCGGTCGTCCATGCGGAAGCAATAGGAATCGGCGGTGTGCCCGGGCGTGTGGATGACATCGAGGCCTAAGCCCTCGATGGCGACGCGATCGCCGTCGGCGACCCGCATCGACACCACGTCGACGCCGCTTTCCTTACCCATCACCGTGATGCATTTGGTGCGGTCGCGAAGGGCGCCCAGGCCGGTGATGTGATCGGCGTGCAGATGGGAATCCAGCGCCTTCACCAGCCTGAGATCGAGCTCGTCCAGGAGTTGGATGTAACGCTCCACCCTGTCGAGCACGGGATCGATGATCAGCGCCTCGCCGCCGCGCCCGGCGGCGATGAGGTAGGTGTAGCTAAAGGAGGTGCTGTCGAACAGTTGGCGGAAAATCATCGTTTTCCTCCCTGCCTGCGAACCCTTCCCCTCGCCGCCATCATAGCGCGGTATGGCGCCCCAAGACCGGAATTTTTTAAAAGTGCGGGGCCTTAGGCGCAACTTCGGCCGGTCTTCAGTCGCGCCGGGGCCTAATCGCGGATGTCCTGGAGGAACCATTCGGTCGGGATCTCGCGCCCGAGGCCGAGCTCCCTCGCCTTGGTGTAGACCCAACCGCCGACGGCGGAGAACTGCAGGCCCTGGTTGCCGACATTGCGGTAAAAGGTGACCTGGTCGTCGCGGGTCCGGCCCGCCGCCTTGCCGGAGATGAGATCGGCGAAATCCGGCACCTCGCCGCCCTTGCCACGGTCGGTGAATTCGGGGCTGTCGCCGCCGAAGCCGGGCGCCGGGTTTTTCGAAGGCAGGCGCTTCATTTCCTCGTCCGTGCCGCCGATATAGGCGGCGGGGCTGAGGCCGATCTCGGCCTTGAAGCGCCCGGTCTCACGCATCGGCAGCCCGGCCGTGCCCTGGCGGATGACGACGTCGAACTTGTCCATGGCCGCTTCGGGCATCTCGCGCCGGCCGAGGTTGGTGACGTGCATGCCGGGCTCGATCCAGTCGGGGTCGTAGACCGGGGTCATGGAATCGGTGCAGCTCGACAATATATCGGCGCCCGCGACCGCGTCGCGGGGGTCCTCGACGGGCGTCACCTCGATGCCGAGTTTTCGGTGCATCACCTCGGCATATTCCTCGCGGTGCTCCGGCGTCGGGCTGAAGACCCGGCAGCTCTCGATATCGCGGACGATGGTGAAGGCCTCGAGGTAGGCGCGCGCCATGCCGCCCGAGCCCAGCATGCCGACGGTGTGGGCATCCTTGCGCGCCAGGTGCTTCGCCCCGATGCCGGCGCCGGCGCCGACGCGCATGTGCTGCAGGTTGCCGTCGTTGATGAAGGCGAGGGGCTCGGCGTTCTCGGTGCTGACCAGGAATATGAGGCCGCAGTACGTGCCCGGCTCGCGGCAGTACTTCTCCTCGGTCCAGTTGCCGTTGGCGTCCTTGGGCCAGGTGATGATGTCGGACTTCATGCGGATGGCGAGGAAGCCGTCACTCGCCCCTTCCATGGTGCCCCAGCGGAAATACCCGTCCTCGCGACCGCACGGCATGTAGATATCGATCCGCGGGCGGTGAATGGCGCCGCCGGTGGGGAGCTTGGAGAACGCCTCTTCCTGGACCCGGATGGTGTCCTCCATGGTCAGGATGTCGTGGACGATGTCGTTGTTGATGATGAGCATTGCCGCGCCTCCCCGTTACCTTCGTGCCCGGCGTGCCGGGCCACCGATCTCGATGTTCCCGGAGTCGACCCCGGGATTGGGTAATTTCTACAAGGGCGCGGCGGCTATTGGCAAGGACGGGCAGGGGGCGAATGGCCGGCGCGATTGCCGGGCCTTCAGGGACGGAATTGCAGGGGGCTATCGAATCGACGCCGAGTCACGAAGGAACGCGGTGAAGCAAAAGGTCTGAACCACGGAGGCACAGAGGCACAGAGAAATTTCACCAGCGTTGGTGCTGAATTGTTTTAACCTCTGTGTCTCTGCGTCTCTGCCTGCCTTCGCCGAAGCGAAGCTCCGGCTTCGCGTAGGCAGGTGGTGAATCGTTTCTTGGCGCCCTTGGTGTCTTGGTGGTGACGATCCAACGGTCAGGAACATTCTGTCGGAAACACGACACTAGCGCCGCGCGAGCGCCCAGCGGCCCTTTTCCGTCAGCTTGCAAATTTGCCAGTCGGGCTTGATCGGGTTCGAGAACCAGGTCTCGGCCCAGCCCTGATCGATGCAGCTTTGGATGGTGCGCGAGGAGACCCGGCGGCCGAACTTGTCGAACAGCGAGAGCTTGCCGCCCGGCTGGGTCAGGCCGTGGATGAGCCAGGCGCGTTGGACCAGGGACATGCGCGCACGCGAGCGGACGAACGCCGGCGGTTTCGCCGCCTCGCGCGCGTGCAGCCGTTCGATGACCCTGGTCCTCGCCTCAGCCATCGCGCCTGCGTCCGGCAATCTGTCCAAGCTTACGCGTCACCACATCCTCCCGGCGCCGAACGTAAGCGCAATGGGTGACTCACATGGCCATACTAGGCTAAATTCGCTTCCGTTCCAAGCCTCGCGCGCACCGCTTGCGCGAATCATTGTTCCCGTGATTACTCTAAGGCGGGAGTTCTTGGCGGCGGCGATGAAACAGGTGTTTCTCTACATCACGGTCGGCAGCGCGGGAGAAGCGGCGTCGATCGCCCGGGATCTCCTCGATGACAGGCTCATCGCCTGCGCCAATATCATCGATGGCGCGAAGTCGCTCTATCGGTGGGAAGGCAAGATCGCCGAGGAGAAAGAGGCGGTGATGATCGCCAAGACCCGCGAGGATTTGGTCGAGAAGGTGATCGACCGGGTGCGCGAGCTCCACAGCTATGACTGTCCCTGCATCGTCGCCCTGCCGATCGTCGCCGGCAATCCCGCCTTTCTCGATTGGATCGATGAGGAGACCGCCTGAGGGCGCCGGGGCCGGGGTGAGCTCTGGCGGACGGGGCCTCCGACGGGCGCTTCGGTGCGGCCGCGAGGCGGCTTGTATTGAGCCGCCGATTGCCGCTATATAATAGGGTGAGCGGCGTTACAGGCCTTACGGCCGGCGCCGTACAATTTCGCTTGAACCCCAAAGGCGCTTGAACTCCTAAAGGGTTGGTCATGTCTGACGCTTCCGCGCGCTGGTCCCTGGTTTTCGCCAACATCGGGCACGCCTACGCCCATCTCTTCATGCTCATTTACCCGACCGTGGTGCTGGTGCTCGACGCCGCGTTCCCGCTTTCCTACCCCGAGTTGCTGACCCTCGCCTTTCCCGGTTTCGTCCTGTTCGGCGCGCTGGCGCTGCCGGCCGGCTGGCTCGGCGACAGGTGGAGCGCCCTTGGCATGATGGCGGTGTTCTTCATCGGCACCGGCGTTTCCTCGATCCTGACCGGCTTCGCCCAGACGCCGTGGCAGATCGGCGCCGGCCTCGCCGCCATCGGCGCTTTCGCCGCGATCTATCATCCCGTCGGCCTGGCCTGGATCGTTCGCGTCTCGTTCAGACGCGGCAAGGCGCTCGGCTTCAACGGCCTGATCGGCGGCATCGGCATCGCCTCCGCCCCCTTGGTCGCCGGATCGCTCAGCGAGTTGATAAGCTGGCGCGCCGCCTTCATCCTTCCGGGCGTGATCGGTATCCTGACCGGGCTGCTCTTTATCTATCTGGTCAAGACCGGCCTGTTGGTGGTGCCGGCCACCGATCGCAAGGTCGAGGCCGAGCCGCCGCGCCAGGACCGGGTGCGGGTGTTCATGGTGCTGGCGGTGACGGTGCTCTTCGGCGGGCTGATCTACCAGTCCCTCGCGGTCGCCATGCCCAAGGTGTTCGACGAAGGCCTGAGGGGCATCACCCAGGGCACGGTCGTCGGCGTCGGCGGCATGGTGGCGCTGGTCTATCTCTTCGGCGGCCTGGCCCAGATCGTCGGCGGCCACCTGGCGGACAAGTATCCGCTGAAGAACGTCTATCTGGTGTCCTATATGCTGCTGGCGCCGGTGCTGTTCATCGCCGCCGGAACCGAGGAGTTGCCGCTGCTGCTGGCGGCGTCGGCGGTGGTGTTCATCAACGTCGGTTCGCTGCCGGCGGAGAACACCCTGATGGCGCGCTACACGCCGGGCAAGTGGCGCAACACCGTGTTCGGCGCCAAGTTCGTCCTGACCCTCGGCGTCAGCGCGCTGGGCGTGCCGCTGGTCGCCTTCATCTACGGCTTGGGCCAAGGGTTCACCGCGCTGTTCGTCGCCTTGAGCGGCATCGCCGTCATCGTCATCGCCGCCGCCGCCTTCCTGCCCGCGGAGCCCAAGGCGGAGGCGATCGAGGCGCCGGCGCCTCGGCCCGGCGGCATCGAAACCCCCGCCGAATAGCGGCGTCGTGGCGTATCGGGGAAAGACGCTGCACTACCATAATACCGCACCACTAACTTACGGTGATTTAAGCCGGATTTGCGGTTGACTGGCGAAAAACCTGTGGCATACTGCGCCGCCGCGGTACCGGGCCCGAGGGCCAGGGACGGCACCCATTCAAGCACAGTCGCGGTTGCCATGAAGACCTATTCGGCGAAGCCGAGCGAGATCGACAAGAAGTGGCTGATGGTCGACGCCGACGGCCTCGTGCTCGGCCGGCTCGCTTCCATCATCGCCATGCGTTTGCGCGGCAAGCACAAGCCGAGCTACACGCCGCACCTCGATTGCGGCGACAACATCATCGTGATTAACGCCGAGAAGGTGGTGCTCACCGGCAAGAAGATGTCCGACAAGGTCTTCTACTGGCACACCGGCTATCCCGGCGGCATCAAGCAACGCACCATGGCCAAGATCGTCGAGGATGGGCATCCCGAAAGGCTGATCGTCAAGGCGGTGGAGCGCATGGTCCCGCGCGGGCCGCTGGGACGCCAGCAGATGAAGAATTTGCGGGTCTATGCCGGCGCCGAGCATCCCCATGAGGCGCAGAAGCCCGAATTTCTGGATGTCGCGGCGATGAACCCGAAGAACAAGAGGAGCGCATAAGCGTGGCCGACGAAGACAAGAAGGCCGCCGACACCCAGGCGCCGGAACAGCCCGACGCGGCCGAGCAAGCCAAGGCAGCCAAGCCGCCCGAGGCACCCGAAAAAGCCGAGGCGCCGGAACAGCCCGACGCGGCCGAGCAAGCCAAGGCAGCCAAGCCGCCCGAGGCACCCGAAAAAGCCGAGGCGCCCAAGCAGCCCGACGCGGCCGAGCAAGCCAAGGCAGCCAAGCCGCCCGAGGCACCCGAAAAAGCCAAGGCGCCCAAGCAGCCCGAGGCACCCGAAAAAGCCAAGGCGCCCAAGCCGCCCGAGGCACCCGAAAAGGCTCAGGCGCCGGAACAGCCCGAGGCATCCGACGCCACGGCCGGGGCGGACGAGGCCACGGGCGGCGAGGCCAAGCCGGATGAGGGCGCCGGGAACGGGGAGAAGAGGACGCTCACCGATCTCGCCGATCTCGGGGGCGTCACGGCCGGGGCGCCGCCGCCCGAGCCCGAGACGCCGGAGCCCAAGATCGACGCCCAGGGGCGTTCCTACGCCACCGGCAAGCGCAAGGACGCCATCGCCAGGGTTTGGATCAAGCCCGGCTCCGGGCGCATCACCGTCAACGGACGGGACTGGGAAACCTATTTCGCCCGCCCGGTGCTGCGCATGATCATCGACCAGCCCCTGGTCGCGACCAAGCGCAAGGGCCAGTACGACATCTGGTGCACGGTCAAGGGCGGCGGGCTTTCCGGCCAGGCGGGCGCCGTCCGCCACGGGCTCTCCAAGGCGCTGACCAGCTTCGAGCCCGACTTACGCCGGGTCCTCAGGACCGGCGGCTTCCTCACCCGCGACGCCCGTGTCGTCGAGCGCAAGAAATACGGCCGCCACAAGGCGCGTCGCAGCCACCAGTTCTCCAAGCGCTGATTTCATAACGAAAGTCAAAATGTCCAGGGCATTTTGGCTTGAGAAGCCCGCGACTGCGGGCCGCCGCTTATGCGGCGTAAGCCAAGGGCGCGGAGGCGCCCGCCCGGCGTTTGAGGGAGCATAAAAGTCAAAATGACGGGGTCGTTTTGACTTGAGGAGCCCGCGCGCCTTGCGCTTTTCTCTTTTGTCGATGGGCGGTTCTAGGCAGCCGATCGATGTCCCCCTGGCGGTCTTCGTCTGCCACGGTAAAGTGAGGCGGGATGCCAACAAGCGCGCGCCGGCGCGAGACGCCGAGTCCATGACCGGACCGAGGACATGACCCGACACGACCCGGAGGTGCTGCCGGAAGGATTGCCGGCGCCAGAAGATGACGGCGCCTGCGATCATCTGCCGGGCCTGGCCCTGCCTGCCATCGCGCTCAGGGCGACGGACGGGGAGGACGTCGATCTCTCCCGGCCCGGCGCCGGGCGGACGGTGGTTTACGCCTACCCGCGGACCGGGCGGCCCGGCGTGCCGCCGCCGGACGGCTGGGACCTGATCCCCGGCGCGCGCGGCTGCACGCCCCAGTCTTGTGCCTTTCGCGACCATTATCGGGCGCTCGAGGCCGCCGGCCTTCGCCTCTTCGGCCTCAGCACCCAGGAAACCGAATACCAGCGCGAGATGGCGGGGCGGCTGCATCTGCCCTTCGCCGTGCTGAGCGACGCGGAGCTTCGTCTGACCCGGGCGCTCGATCTCCCCACCTTCAAGGTCGATGGCGAGGTCGATGGCGCCGTCCTGATCAAGCGCCTGACGCTGGTGATCCGGGACGGGCGCGTCGAGCATGTTTTTTATCCCGTCTTTCCGCCCGACGCCCACGCCGAGGCCGTGCTAGACTGGGCCGGCCGCAATCCCCTTTGAGTCTCCTTTGAGCACAGTCTCCACCGAGAGGTCCCGATGAGCCAGTCCGGTCCCACGAACCCAACCTCCGCGCCGCCCAAGGGCGGTCTCATCCTGCCCCACCGCAATCATCTGCCGCGGCTCGGCAAGGATGTCTATATCGCGCCGACGGCCACGGTCATCGGTGACGTGGAGATCGGCGATCAAGCGAATATCTGGTTCTCCGTGGTGATCCGCGGCGATGACCACGAGATCCGCATCGGCGCGCGCACCAATATCCAGGACGGGTCCATCGTCCACATTACCGGCGGCGTCGCCGGCGACGCTTATCCCACCCATATCGGCGCCGACGTGACCATCGGTCATGCCGCCGTCATCCACGGCTGCACCCTCGAGGATCGCTGCTTGATCAGCATGAGCGCGACGGTCCTCGACGGCGCGGTGGTGGAAGAGGGCGCCATGGTCGCGGCCGGCGCCCTGGTGGCGCCGGGCAAGCGGGTCAAGGCCGGCGAGCTATGGGCCGGGGTCCCCGCCAGGCGCGTGCGCGAGTTGACCGCCGAAGAGCGCACCTACATGATCGAGGTGCCCGCCCATTACGTCAAACTCGCCGCCGAATACCTCGCCGCGCCGTGAGGCGCCGGATCCCTCCCCCTTGGCGGTAATGGGCCGGTAACGGCGCCGCCGTGGAGGGGGGGCCGACATCGCGCTTGGCGCCGCCCCTACCCGATAAGCCGTATTGGGGCCATCAATTCGCTTCCATCTGGCCCGATTGTGCTCTAAACCCGGCAATCGGGCCGGATCGGCGCCGGTGTTAGGGTTTCTTTATTATTTTTCGACGATTTTCGCTTTCTATCCACCAAACCCGCCAATCTATTTGTTAGAATGACGCCTTTAGTTGGAGGGTTAAATAAGGTAAGGTGCGGAGGGCAAAAGAAGTTTGGTGGGCCCTTCGACGCCATGTCTCGGGGAAACGGGGCGCCAAACCGGACCTGAGCCGCCGATAGAGAGACCGATCGGGAGACGATCGAATTGCTGTTGAAATGCCAGATTGAAGGGCGATCGAACGATGAATCTGATGCCTGAAACTCGGCGCCGGAGTGATCGGGCGCGAATGCATGGCGTAACGGGGCTCGTGCTGATGGGGACAATCTTCGCGACCGCCGGTTGTTCCTACGTTCCCGACGCGCTGAATCCCGTCGAATGGTACGAAGACGTCGTCAGCCTGTTCGAGGATGAGGAGACCATGGAGGCGCGGGAGGTGGCGCGCACCCCCGTTCCGGGTGCTTCCCAGCGCTACCCGAGTCTGGCCACGGTTCCGCCGAGACCGGCCGGGGCATCGACGCCCGAGCAGCGCACGGTGATCGCCAGCGGCCTGGTCGCGGACCGTAGGCAGGCGCGTGCCGCGGCACAGTCCATGACCTCAAGCGCTCCGGCGACGGCGCCGGCGCCGACCTTCGGCAGCCAACTCGCGGCCCGGCCCATGCAGCCGTCGGCGCCGATTCCGGCGCCGAGATTCGGCAGCCAGGTCGCCACCGCACCCATCCAGCCGCCTTCGCCGATGCCGGCGCCGGCGGCGGGAAGTTCGCCACGGGGCGGATCGGGTACGCTCGTCGGTCAAACCTATCGGTCGCAGCTTGCCCTTTCGGCGCCGACGGTGAGCACCGCGCCCGCCGGGCCGACGGCGTCTCCCAGCCTGACCGGAGGGCAGCCGGCTCCGCTCTCCGCCGCCGCCGCGGGGGCTGCCACGCCGCTATCCTCGGCGCTTCCGCCGCGGCCGCTCTCGCGGCTCGATGCCAACGGATCGGCGGTATCCTACCGCGCGGCGTCGCTTCATTTCAAAACCGGCTCGGCACGGATAGGCAAGGGGGACCGGAAGAAGCTGCGTGAGGTTGCCGCCCTGCAGCGCAAGCGCAACGCGACGTTGAGGATCGTCGGTCACGCTTCGAGCAGGACGCGGGACCTCGACCCCGTCACCCATCAGATCGTGAATTTCAGGATCTCGGTCGACCGGGCCCACGCCGTGGCGCGGGAGCTCATGCGCTTGGGCGTGCCGCCGGGCAAGCTTAACATCGGCGCCAAGTCCGATCAGGAGCGGGTGTTCTACGAATTCATGCCGGCGGGCGAGACGGAAAACCAGCGGACGGAAATTTATATCGAATATTAGGACGATCGGCGCGACCACGGCCGACGTCTTTCATTCGCCGTCCGGGGCGTGAAGCGCCACCGTGCCCCGAGGGACCGCGGTTCGCGATAGGTTCATGGAAAATCCATTCCACCGTATCAAGAGGCTGCCGCCTTATGTCTTCGCCGAGGTCAACGAGGTGAAGATGCGCGCCCGCGCGGCGGGCGAAGACATCATCGATTTCGGCATGGGCAATCCGGACGGCGCGACGCCGCCCCATATCGTCGAGAAGCTGGTCGAGGCGGTGCAGAATCCGCGCACCCACCGCTACTCCAATTCGCGTGGTATCCCGGGCTTGCGCAAGGCCAACGCCCACTACTACGGGCGCCGGTTCGGCGTCGATATCGATCCCGAACGGGAAACCATCGTCACCCTCGGGTCCAAGGAGGGGTTCGCCAACCTCGCCCAGGCCGTCACCGCGCCGGGCGACGTGGTGCTGGTCCCCAATCCGAGCTATCCCATCCACCCTTACGGCTTCATCATTGCCGGCGCCGCCGTCAGGCATATCCCCATCGGGCCGGAATTCGATTTCTTCACCGGCCTGCAGCGGGCGGTGAAACACTGCGTTCCGCCGCCCCTGGCGCTGGTGCTGAATTTCCCGTCGAACCCGACCACCCAGGTCGTCGATCTCGACTATTACGGCCAGATCGTCGATTTCTGCCGCCATCACGAGATATACATCCTGTCCGATCTCGCCTATGCCGAAATCTATTTCACCGACACGCCGCCGCCGTCGATCCTGCAGGTTCCGGGGGCCAAGGACATCGCCGTGGAGTTCACCACCGTGAGCAAGACCTATTCCATGCCCGGATGGCGCATCGGCTTCGCTTCCGGCAACGCGGCGTTGATCGGTGCGCTCACCCGCATCAAGTCCTATCTTGATTACGGCGCCTTTACGCCGATCCAGGTGGCGGCCACGGCGGCGCTGAACGGTCCGCAGGATTGCGTAGACGCGATGCGCGATCTCTACCGGAACCGCCGTGACGTCCTCGTCGACGGGCTCGCTACCGCCGGCTGGCAGGTGCCAAGTCCGCCCGCGACCATGTTCGTGTGGGCGCCGATTCCGCCGGCCTTCGCCCATATCGGGTCGTTGGAGTTCTCCAAGCTGCTTCTGCGCCAGGCCAAGGTCGCCGTTTCACCGGGTATCGGGTTTGGCGAGTACGGCGACGGGCATGTCCGCTTCGCCCTCGTCGAGAACCGGCAAAGGATTCGTCAAGCTGTAAGGAATATCAAATCGTTCTTTAAGGAAACTGATAAATTACTTGAAGAACTTGAAGAGCCGGCGGTAGCCTCTTGAACACCCCGCTCCACATCGCCGTCGCCGGCCTCGGGACGGTCGGCGCCGGTACCCTCAAACTATTGCAAACCCATGGCGAAATGCTGCGACAGCGCTGCGGCCGGGCGATCGTCGTCAGCGCCGTCTCGGCGCGCGACAAGGGACGCGATCGCGGCGTCGATCTCGACGGCATGGAGTGGCACGACGACGCGGCGGCGATGGCGGCCCAATCCGGGGCCGAGGTCGTGGTCGAACTCATCGGCGGTGCCGACGGCGTCGCCAAGGCCGTTTGCGAAGCGGCGATCGCCAGCGGCAAGCATGTGGTGACGGCCAACAAGGCGCTTCTCGCCCATCACGGCACGGCGCTTGCGCTGGCGGCGGAAGCGAAGGGCGTGTCGCTCGGTTTCGAGGCCGCCGTCGCCGGCGGCGTCCCCATCATCAAGGCCTTGCGCGAGGGCTTGGCGGCAAATGGCTTATCGAGGATCTACGGGATTCTCAACGGCACCTGCAATTATATCCTCACCACCATGCGCGAGACCGGCGCCAAGTTCGAGGCCGTGCTCGCCGACGCCCAGGAACTGGGCTATGCCGAGGCCGACCCGAGTTTCGACATCGACGGCATCGATGCCGCCCATAAGCTCGCCATCCTGACCTCGGTCGCCTTCGGGTGCGAGGTAAACTTCCCGGCCGTCCATATCGAGGGCATCCGCGATATCTCGTCCCTCGACATCCAGTTTGCCGGCGAGCTGGGCTACAAGATCAAGCTTTTGGGTATCGCCCGGCTCACCGGGTCGGGTGTCGAACAACGGGTGCATCCGTGCCTCGTGCCCTTGGCGGCGCCGATCGCCCACGTCGAAGGCGTCTTCAACGCCGTCGTCGCCGAGGGTGATTTCGTCGACACCACGGTTTACCAGGGGCGCGGCGCCGGGGCCGGCCCGACCGCGTCCGCCGTCGTCGCCGATCTCGTCGATATCGCCCGCGGCCACAGGGTGCCGACCTTCGCGGTACCGGCGACGGCGCTGGCAAAGATTCCCGCCCGGCCCATGGAGCGGCACCGGGGCGCCTATTACATCCGCCTCATGGTCGTCGACAAGCCGGGTGTGATCGCCGACGTCACGGCGGCATTCCGCGATGAAGAGATATCCCTCGAATCCATGCTCCAGCGTGGCCGCGCTCCCGGCGAGGCGGTTCCGGTCATCCTCATCACCCACGACACCGAGGAATCGGCGATGTCCCGCGCGCTGGAAAAAATTGCTATACTGGAGGCCGTCGCGGATCCGCCGCGCATGATCCGGATCGAGGGCTTCTAGCCGACCCATCGATGGGGGAGGGGAGCATGACCGAAATCATCGAAATCATGGACCGTAACTTGGCCCTGGAGGCGGTACGGGTCACCGAGGCGGCGGCGCTTTCGGCGTCCTTGCTGATGGGCCGGGGTGACGAGATGGCCGCCGACCAGGCCGCCGTCGACGCCATGCGCAAGGCGTTGAACTCTCTTTCCATCGACGGCACGGTGGTGATCGGCGAAGGCGAGAGGGACGAGGCCCCGATGCTGTTTATCGGCGAACGGGTGGGCACCGGCGACGGACCCAAGATCGACATCGCGCTGGATCCCCTCGAGGGAACGACGATCACGGCCAGGGGTGGCCAGAACGCGCTCTCGGTCATCGCCATGGCGGGAGAGGGAGGCTTCCTCAACGCGCCTGACGTCTATATGGACAAGATCGCCGTCGGCGTCGACGTGCCCGACGGCGTCGTCGATCTGGATGAGGAGCCGGGCGTGAACCTCAGGAACCTCGCCAAGGCGATGAAGGTGGACATCGCCAACGTCGTGGTGTGCATCCTCGATCGGCCGCGCCATGCCGAGCTGATCGCCAAGGTGCGCGAGGCGGGGGCGCGGATCACCCTGATTTCCGATGGTGACGTTTCCGGTGTCATCGCCACCTCCCAGCCCGACACCGGCGTCGACGTCTACATCGGCATCGGGGGCGCGCCCGAGGGGGTGCTGGCGGCGGCGGCGCTGCAGTGCATCGGCGGCTTCATGCAGGGCAGGCTCCTGTTCCGGAACGACGACGAGAGGGGCCGCGCGGCGAATTGCGGGATCAGCGACTTCGACCGCAAATACGAGCTCGATGACATGGCGTCGGGCGATGTCATGTTCGCGACCACCGGCGTGACCGACGGCGCCATGCTCGACGGCGTGCGCCGTTTCAAGGACGGCGCGACGACCCATTCCATCATCATGCGCTCGAAGACCGGCACGGTGCGCAAGATCAAGACCGAACACAACTTCAACCGCAAGTCCGGTTTCGAGCCGATGGACCGCTGACAACCATGACCGGCAGGCGAGAGCCGGTTTTCCTCGGTGTCGAACGCTCTTTCACGGGCAAGCGCTGGCATGAGCGGCTCGCCGACGCGAGGCTCGGCCTGACCCTGGCCCAGCGCCTTTCGGTTCCGGAAATCATCGGCCGGGCGTTAGCGGCGCGCGGTGTCGGGGTCGAGGACGCCGAGGCCTACCTCAATCCGACGCTTAAGCGATCCTTCCCCGATCCCCGCCACCTGATCGACATGGACGTCGCCGTGGAGCGGCTCGTGCGCGCGGTTGGCGCCGGCGAGAGGATCGCCGTGTTCGGGGATTATGACGTCGATGGGGCGACCTCGGCGGCGCTCATCAAGCGCTTCTTCGCCGCCGCCGGCGCCGAGGTCGTGGTCTACATACCGGACCGGCTGAAGGAAGGCTACGGACCGAACGAGGCGGCGCTGATCAAGCTCCGCCGCCAGGGTATCGACGTTGTGATCACGGTCGATTGCGGCATATCCGCCCATGGTCCCCTGGCGGCGGCGGCCGAGGCGGGGCTCGATGTCATCGTCGTCGACCATCACGTCGCCGAGGCCAAATTGCCGCGCGCGCTTGCCGTGATCAACCCCAACCGGCTGGACGAACACTCGCCCCATGGCGCGCTCGCCGCCGTCGGTGTCGCTTATCTATTGTGCGTCGCCGTCAATGCGGGGCTGCGCGAGGCCGGCTGGTACGGCGATGGCGCCGCCGCCGGGGGCCGGGCCGAGCCCGACCTCATCCGGTGGCTCGACCTGGTGGCGCTCGGCACCGTCTGCGACATGGTGCCACTGACGGGGCTCAACCGGGCGCTGGTAAGCCAGGGGCTCAAGGTGCTGGCCAGGCGGCGCAATACGGGCCTTGCGGCGCTTGCCGACGTCGTCGGGCTCGACGCCAGGCCCGAGGCCTGGCATCTCGGCTTCGTTCTCGGCCCGAGGATCAACGCCGGCGGGCGCGTCGGCGACGCCGATCTCGGTGTACGCCTGCTCGCCACCACCGATGAAAGCGAGGCCCGGGCGCTGGCCGCGAGGCTCGATGAGCAGAACGCCGAGCGCAAGGTGATCGAGGCGGCGGTGCTGGATCAGGCGCAAGCCCAGGCCGAAGGGGAACGAGGCGCGGGCGTGGTGTTCGTATCGGCCCAGGGCTGGCATCCCGGCGTCATCGGCATCGTCGCCAGCACCCTCGCCAGGCGGTTCGGCCGGCCGGCCTTGGTCGTGGCGCTGCAAAACGGCGTCGGCAAGGGGTCGGGGCGCTCGGTCAGGGGGGTCGATCTCGGCTCTTCGGTCATCGCCGCGCGCCAGGAGGGGCTCCTGATCGACGGTGGCGGTCACCCGATGGCGGCGGGTTTCACCGTCGCCCGCGACAAATTGGGCGCGTTCAGGGAATTTATCGAAGCGCGCGTCGCGGCCGAGATCGAGGCCGGCGACATCGGCCCGACACTGATGCTGGACGGCGCGCTCAAGCCCGAGGCGACGACGATCGAACTCGTCGATCTGATCCAGCGCCTCGGTCCCTTCGGCTCGGGCAATGCCGAGCCCCGCTTCGCCTTTCCCTCGATCCGCGTCGCCAAGGCCGACGTGGTCGGCGAGAATCACGTGCGCTGCTTCCTCACCGCGTCCGAACGCCAAGGTGGCGGGCGGCTCAAGGCCATCGCCTTTCGCAGCGCCGGCACCGCGCTCGGTGACGCGCTTCTGGATAGGAGCCGGCTCGCCTTGCACGTCGCCGGCCATGTCAGGCGCGATGACTGGATGGGACGGGAAGGGGTGCAGTTGCTTATCGACGACGCCGCCCCGGCCCACGGAGAGATCCCCTGAGGCCGGGGTCAAGGCGTGCCTTCGGCCGCGCCCGGCGGCGGAACACGGCCGAAGGCGCGGCTTGGCCCGCCGGGGGGCCCGTTCGGGATGCCCGAAACGGCTTGATTTTGCCCCCGATCCCCCTTAGATCAGAGCCGGCCATCGGATCGGATATCATGCCCACATCGCCGCGTCCCCATCGTCTAGAGGCCTAGGACTCCACTCTTTCAAGGTGGCAACACGGGTTCGAACCCCGTTGGGGACGCCAACCTTTCGCAAGCCCGGCCCGCGCCTCGAGGGCGGGCCGGCGTCAACCGGTCGTTTGCCGCCTAATTTTCGCCGTTCGAAGGGTCGGTGAAACAGCAGCGAGCGGGCCCGATCGGCGCGCTATCGGCGCCCTCGGGCACGGCCCCTTCGGTAAGCGCCTAAATAACCAGAATTACAACGGCCCCGATAAGGCCTATGACGCCAAGCGCGATGGCGCAGTCCATTAACTTTGTCATTGTTACCTCCCGCCGAGATTATAGTGTAAATTCAATAATTAATCCATGCTTAATTGCGATCGAAGCCCCACTTTTTGCCGCTAATAGTTAACGCGATAGGGGATTAATATTCTAGGGAAGAGCCTGGAATAGTGAAGAAATTAAGTGTAACACACTGAATTAGTTGAAATATTTTTAAGAATGGACGAATCGGGAAAGAGGTTGTCCGACGTCGTGTCGATGACCGGCCGACATTTATAACCAGGGCTGGAAAGCTGATATAGCCAGGGGTGTGGCCTGAAAGGTCAATGACCCCTTCTTGGTTATTCTCTAACCTATTTAAGCCCGGGCTAGGGTGATGGACCCGGACGCCAGGGCCAGACAACCCTACCGGTCGTCGACGAGATTGGAGCGCCGGGATCGATTACCGGGCGGGCCTTGCCTCTCGGGCGGGACGGCCTGGCCCCGCCGCGGGCGGCGTGGCCTGGCATCGAGCACCGGGTAAGGAGGACCGCCTAGTCGCCCTCGGTCCCCTGGGCGCGGCGCTCGAGGGCCTCGAACTCGGCCAGTCCCAGCAGGGCGTTGTATTCGTCGAAGGACGCGAGCTCATCGGCGATCCCGGCGATGGTGCCGTCGCGCTTGAGCGCCGCCAGCAGCCGGCGGACCACGGGGATGAGGCCCATGACCAGCGCCGTCGGGAAGACCCCGATCTTGACCCCGAGGGAGGCGAGATCATCGGGTGGCGCGACGGGTGTCAACCCGGTGGAATCCAGCGGGCAGAGGAGGGGGGCGCCGAGGCGCCCGGCGGCCTCGAGCTGGGCAAGGTCCAACGGCGGCGCCATCAGCAACATGTCGGCGCCGGCCTCGATATAGGCCTGCGCGCGTTCCAGCGCGGCGTCGAAGCCGTCGACGGCGGTGGCGTCGGTGCGGGCGATGATCACCATGTCGGGATCGCGCCGGGCGTCGAGGGCGGCCTTGATCTTGCCGACCATCTCGCCGGTGCCGATCAGCTGCTTGCCGGCGAAATGGCCGCAGCGCTTGGGCGAGGCCTGGTCCTCGATATGGAGGCCGGCGACGCCGGCGCGCTCGAACTCGCGGACGGCGCGGCGCACATTGAGGGCGTTGCCGTAGCCGTTATCGGCGTCGATAAGCAGGGGAAGCCCGGCCGCGTCATTGATGCGTCGGGCATGATCGGCCACCTCGGTCAGGGTCAGCAGGCCGACGTCGGCCATCCCGAGGCGCACCGCCGTCGTCGCGTTGCCGCCCATATAGACGACCTCGAAGCCGGCCTCCTTGACCAGGCGCGCGGAAAGCGGATCGACGACACCGGGCGCAAGGACGCAGCCCGGCCGGGCGATCAGCCGGCGCAAGTCGGCGCCGCGCCCGCTCATCGGCCTGGCCTTGAGCCGGTCAGACCGGACTTGGATGACTGAGGCACCATCGCCCTGCTCCTATTCCCCGGCTCGCCGCCGGCGCCCATCCCGTGGCGGGAGCTGGGCGTTCCAGGTCCGCGGTATCGTCGCCGCCGATAGTACAGGGGTCGATCGCCCGACATCCACTGACATGTTCCGATGGCACAAACCGACGGCCTGGCGCGGGTTGTCCGGGCGAGGGCGGCGCTAATACCGTTCCTGGGCCGGCGTTTCACTGTAGTCGGTAAGCCCTCTCAAGCGTCTGAAATCGAGAATCGTCGCGGTTTGGCGGTCGATTTCGAGAAGACCCTCGTGGCGCCGGCCCTGGAGGGTGCGGGAGACCTGGACCTTGGTCAGGCCAAGGGCGTCGGCGATGTGCTCCTGGCGCAGATGGAAGGGGAAGGAGCCGCTCCCCCGCCCTGGCGGATCGCAGGAATTCGAGGGAACCGGCAGGCACCTCTGAATAGGACGCGAACCTGCGCACGGGACAGGCGTCGCAATCGCCCGGCAACGGTGGAGAGTCGCGAAATTGTGCTGTGGCTAGAGCCATTTCCTCCCTTTCACCTCCGGCTTCTGTGGCGGAGAAACCCGCCCGTCCGATGTTTCGGCGTTTGGTTTTGGCGCCCCCCGCCCCGGCGGACGGGGACGGGACGCCTACCGAGGGGTCCTATTCACCAATATAGCGTTCCTCATGGCTGACCGTAAAGGTTATCGCCCCGATTCCAAAGGCCTGGAGCAAAACATCGTCATAGGGAACGTTTGCCGTCACCCTGACGATATTGATGTCCAGCGTCTCCCCGTCCACTATCACCGGCGTCGCGGGCGGCACCGGCCCGGTGATGCAAACGGTCTGGTATGCGGTCGTATCGTTCACCGCATCCCAGGCCGCCATGAGCGGGCTTTCGGTCGAGGCCGGGTTCATCTTGCCGTACATGGCGAGGTCCTTGGCGTCACCGGCGGGGGTCGTGGCCCCCAGCATGGCGCCGGTCTCGGCGCAGTTCACCTCGAACGGGGTCGCCGCGTCAAAGCCCGGCACGCGGGCAATATAACGGGCGGCGTCGCGCACCGACTTGGTGACCACGTGGTGCTGTTCCAAGGCGCGTCCGATATCGAAGATACCGAACAGGAACGGCATCAGGATCAAGAACAGGAACAGGGCGAATTCGACCGTGGCCGTTCCCGTTTCCGAGCGGCTCAATCGTTTGATGAATTGCATGGTGCCAATATTGCTCATTTTCGCTCACCTGCGGTAAAGCTGGACGACGTCGCGGACCAGACTATCCATGGCTCCCTCGTCCAGCGTGCCGAGAATTTCGGCATAAATCTCTGAATCACTGGGATTTTTCATCGGCTCGGTTAGGAATACGTAAACGAACTCTGGGATTTTGAAGGTGAATTTGCCGTTGGTGCCGATCCCGTTCGCTTCCAAGGCGTTACAGTTGGCGATCGCCACCGGCATGATCCGGCGATCCTGGAGCAGCGCCATGTCACGCAGCTTGACGGGAAAATAGCCGTAACCCGGGATCGCCGGAGGGGCCCCCTGGAAGCATTGTGGGTGCCCGTTTTCCGCGGTCTGGGCCACCGGGGTGCCGCCGGCGTCGTAGATGGTCTTGGACGGGGTGACCACGGATACAGGGGTTGATTCGACCTCGTAGCGATAGGTTTCGTAGCGCGTCGGCGGCCACGGCGTGGCGCCGGTCGCCGAATCCCAGTCGGACGGCTTGCAGGTTGGATTGGTGCTCTGCTTGCAGCCGTGATTGATCCTGAAATATTCGCGGTAATCCCAGCTGGCGTTACCGATGCGTTCATTGCCGTTGATATTGCCCGCCACGGTCCCGCAATTGTCGTCGAGGTGACACTGGTCCCTCGGAATTCTCGTGGCCTCGGCGGACGGCAGGTCGGTGTATTCGCACGTCGCGGAGGTCCCGTTGACGTTGTTCGGCGGCTTGCCGCCCTGGGTGACGTTCGCCGCCGGGACGAATTTGTCCTGGTTGCGCCAGGCGTTGTTGCCGTTGTCTTTCGCCTGGGGCGTCCAGTAGTCGAAGCGGACATTGATGCCGGTGCGGACCATTTGCAGATCGACGCCCGTCTTCGTCGTTGCCCCCTCCATACCGACGCAGGTGCCGTCGGCCGAGGCGAGAGCGTCCTTGACCGCGCTGGCGCCGCAGTTGGTCTGGTCCTCGGTGCCGGCGGGGCACAGCAGGCCGAAATTGCCCGGCGTCAGCGACCCGCCGCCGCCCTGGTGGAACATCTCCATCTGCCGGCCCTCGAGGGCGTTCATGTCGACCGGCAGTTCCATATCGGTGTTCCCTGGCGGTTCCGTGGGGTTGCACATGAACATCGGTGGAACGGTACAGACCACCGGATTTTGCCCCGCCACCGAGTTTGCGGCGGTGGCGGCGGTGGCGGGTCCGCCAACGACCTGGATGAGGAAATTGGTCACCTCCCGCGACCCGACATAGACCTCGATGAAGCGGGCGAGGCTGTCGGATGTCGTCAAATTGGCCGCCGTGATAGGATCGTCGTCGTCCCCCGGAAGGTCCTTGAGGAACCTGATGCAGGGCGCTACCGGCGGGTCGGCGCACGGTTTGGGATCGACGACGACCTGTTTGCCGCCGCCGTCGGTGGCGAAGGTCTGGTTGTTGGCGGTGGCGCCGGCCGCGGCGGCGCCGGCCCTGTCGATGGCGCCGGGAAAGCGGTTGAGCTCCCGCGCCCCCGCCAGCGCCGCGGCGTCGGCGGCGCTCTGCAATTCGGTGTTCAGGGTGATCAAGCGGCCGAGGTCCAGGGTCAGCGCCCCGACCCCGATCAGGACCGGCGCTATCAAGGCTATATAGATCACGATCGCGCCCTTGACGTCGCGGACCAACGACCGCAACCAGGTCAGCCCGCTCATTTTCGGTCGGCTGTCAGTCATCAATTTCTCCTTCACCATCGCCTCCCACGATCAATGGCCGGTAGGCTTCCGGCTTCCGCCGGGCGCGCGCCCACGGCCGGGAAACCACAGCATTATTGTTCTTATCGCTGACGGCGCCTGCGGCGGCATTCGGATTCTCCGGATCCCGTCTTTTAGAACGTCAAGAGAACGTCCCCGTATCACAGCCCGGGGTGTCGCTCAGGCAGGACGCCATGTTATTGAACAGGGCGCCGATGGCGCCGCTCATCGCCAGCACGCCGGCGATGATGAAGACGGCGACCAATGCCATGATCAAGGCATACTCGACGGCGTTGGCGCCACCCTTGTCGCGAAGAAGGGTGACGACGTAGTTCTGAAATATCGACAGCATGTCGAACCTCCTGAAGTCGCTCTCATGAGCCCAATTGCTAACGCGCATGAACCTGGCAACGGTGATGGTGTCGGCCGGCCCCCCGGATGCTGGCGGGGTGAAGAGGAATCCCATCCTCGTCCCGGCTTCGCCAGCGATGGAATACTTGCCTGGCGGACCTTTCCATTTCCCGTTGTTTTCAAGTCCCATTATAGTGAATAATAAACGCAATAACAACATCTTTTTCCTTAATAAACATGATTAATGTTTATTGTTAACGACTATGGTTAATCCAGAATTTATCAATATTTTCAATCTTCTTTTAAAATCCCTGCATTTTATTTAAATTCGGATCTTTACTTTAGATGCAGGGAGGCCGCGCCGGCGGGATCGAGCCGGTTTTTCACCGGCATCGGCGGCCTCGGGGCGGGTTGCGGCGAACTCGCCAGGCGGGCCTGGTCAAGTAAAGATGCGTCTTTGAGTACCGGCGGGGGAGGTCGCGGGTGGCCTGACGATTCCGCTGTGGCGTCGGCGGCCCGCGGGATATAACCTAGTCCTTACTTTCATAGAAGGGTGACACATCTGACGGCCTTGCGGGTTCTTCAGGCCCGGAGCGTGGTCCGCCGTGATACCGGCGCATCACGAGGGCCGCGCGCGGTGAGCGTAAGGGCCTGCAAGGCCGCCCGGAGGGTCGCTTTTCGCGGCCACCGGA
>JACZQV010000039.1 GCA_022545545.1 Pseudomonadota bacterium | reverse complement strand
TTTATGTCCGCTAATGACCCAAAGCGGACATTAAGGCGGGCTGCTCTCGACGTCCGCAAATGACCCTCAGCGGAACTATGATGAAGATCGAGCCGGTTTCCCTGCAGGCTTGGATGATGCGCGCCGGCAACTCGCCGCGCCCGGCCAGGATGCCGAGCTTAGGCGGCATCTTCCAGTGTCGGTTGGCAGATGGAGCGTGGGGACTCGGCCCGGATAAAGGTGACGATCTCCATCACCGCCGCGTTGCCGTGGAACAGCTTGGCCACGTCCGCCAGGCGTTCGGCCAGGGTGCCTTCCGGGGCGAACAACAGGCGGTAGGCTTTGCGTAGCACGTGGATGTCGTCGCGTGAAAAGCCCCGGCGCTTCAGGCCGATGATGTTGAGGCCCTGGAGCCGGGCGGGGACGCCGGTGACCGAGCCATAGGGAATGACGTCGCTTTCCACGCCCGTGAGGCCGCCCAGCATGGCGTAGCGGCCGATGCGCACGAACTGGTGCACCGCCGCCAGGCCGCCAAGAATGGCCCAATCGCCCACCATCACGTGACCGCCCAGGGTGGCGCTGTTGACCATGATCACATGATCGCCGATCCGGCAGTCGTGGGCCACGTGGCAGCCCGCCATGAACAGGCAGTTGTTGCCGACGCGGGTCACCAGGCCGCCCCCCTCGGTGCCCGTGTGCATGGTGACGTGCTCGCGGATGATGTTGTTGCACCCGAGCTCGAGCCGCGAGGGCTCGCCTTTGTATTTCATAGCCTGGGGCGGGAGGCCGATGGAGGCAAACGGGAAAACCTTGGTATTGGCGCCAATGCTGGTGCGGCCGTTCACCACCACGTGGGACATGAGGGTGACGCCCTCGGCCAGCTCCGCCTCCGCACCGACGATGCAATAGGGCCCGATGGTGACGTTCGCGCCGATGCGGGCATCGCCATCGACAACGGCCGTCGGATGAATATCAGGCAATCAGGTTTCCACGATCATGGCGGCAAAGGTGGCGTCCGCCATCACGGTATCGCCGACCCTGGCCTCACCTTTGAACTTCCACACATTGCCACGGTTGTACCGCTTTTCCACGTGAATATGCAAGGTGTCGCCCGGCACGACGGGTTTGCGGAAGCGCGCCCCGTATGAACACTTCGCCCGGCCGCCCGTCGTTGTACTCGCCAACCGTCAGGTGAAAACGCTTGCCGCCGTGCCACAGATCGACGGTTTCGGACTGGCGGCGATCCGGGAGACACTCACGGGATATGGCGGGTGCCCTTCTCATCCTCGGCCATGACCGCCTCGACGGCTTCCAGGCCCCCTTGGATGCTGTCCAGTATCCGCAGCCAGCCCGTATCGGGGATCTTGCGCTCGGGGTCGTCTTCCTCGGCCAAGCACCCCACGAGATACCGGCGCGCGTCTTTCAGGTGGTGACGGTATCGGGCTAGGTCGGCGAGCATCAGCGTTGCCCCGGCTTGCCGGCGTGGAGGCTCACCACATTGGGGTCCGTGCCATCCCGGCCGGCCCACAATTGCGGGCCAGGATCGGTATTCTTTCTTATGCTCTTGTGCGGCGCCCGCCCCCAAGGCGGCGCGTCCGCACATAGGGGGGTATGGGGGGTTTTCCGTACACCCGATTTTGGACTTCGGACGCGCCGCTGGATGTCCGGTTTTGGCTAGAAGCGGACATTCACCCACACAGTGATTTACGTCCGCTTTACCCCCGAAAGCAGACATCGAGATGGGTGCCGCTTTACGTCTGCTAATGACCCAAAGCGGACATTCACTCCACATGGGCTATAGTCCGATCGGGCCTTCTCATCGACTACGGTTGAAGCTTAAAATAGTGGTATGGTTCGTGGGAGCCGACCATGACCGCCATAAATTGAAAGATATTCGGGAAATGTCGGATCAAAAGGAGCGGACCCATGAAACGGCTTCATGTCCACGTGACGGTCAAGGACCTGGAAACCTCCATCGGGTTCTACCGGATGCTGTTCGGCGAAGCGCCGACCGTGATCAAGGACGATTACGCCAAGTGGATGCTCGACGACCCGCGGGTTAATTTTGCCATCTCCACCTCCGAATCCGGCGCCGCCGGATTCAACCATTTGGGCATTCAGGTCGACAGCGAAAGCGAGCTCGCCGACGTCGCCGGGCGCCTGAAGGCGGCGAAGGAACAGGTCGTCGAACAACAGGACGCCGAGTGCTGTCACGCCGTTTCTGACAAGGCCTGGGTCGCCGACCCGGAAGGCGTCGCCTGGGAGACCTTCCACACCACCGGCGAGGCCACCGATTACGGTGACGACCGGGTTGATGCCCACGCACTGCCGCGCCGCGTCCAGACCTGACGGAACGGCTGCGTGTCCGACATCATTCTCCACCACTACCCGCAATCGCCCGTATCCCTAATGTCCGCTTTACCCCCGAAAGCAGACATCGAGATGGGTGCCGCTTTACGTCTGCTTATGACCCATAGCGGACGCTCAGTCGAATATGCGGTTCAGCAGACGGGTAACCTCAACGGCCTACCACTTGTCGTTCCCTATGAGGCGACCAATGGCTGGGATTCGCAGGCGTCTGGCGTCTTTGCGGTGGACGTTGCCCTCGGGCGGTCAGATCAGCATGATTGTGGTCATACGATATTGCCGGTGTTTCAGAGGGGCCGCTGTACCGTTTTGGCTGCACTGCATTGACGAAAAGAGCGGGACGGATGAGCGGCCGGCCTGGAGTCAACAATGGAGCAGCTGAGGCGCGTCGTCCAAGACTGGTTGGAGATCGCGTTGACGCCCCTCGCCGGGGCGCTGTTTCGCCTCGGCGTTAGCGCCAATCAAGTCTCGGTCGGTGGCTTTGCGCTCAACGTGGCGACGGCGGGGTTGGTCGCCACCGACCACCTCGTCGCCGCTGGGGTTCTATACCTGATTGCTGGTACCCTGGACTTGCTGGACGGCATGATCGCCCGCTTGACCGGGACGCCGACGCGGTTCGGGGCCTTCCTGGATTCCACTATCGACCGCCTCTCGGAAGGCGTCGTATTCGCTGCCATCGGCTACCGGTTTGCTCTCGAGGGAGCGGCGATCGACGCCGGCGTTGTCGTCGTGGCGCTGCTCGGTTCGTTTCTGGTCAGTTACACCCGCGCCAAGGCTGAGGGACTGGGCGCCGAGTGCAAGGTCGGCATCGCGACCCGGGCCGAGCGCGTCGTCCTGGTCGCTGTTGGCCTCGTCGCCGGGCTGCTGACGCAGGTGATCTATTTGGTGGCCTTGCTGACGGCGATTACGATCGTGCAGCGGGTAATGCGCGTCCGGCGCGAACTACGATCGGGCCGCTGAGGTTGGCAACGGGGATTTGCGCGTGGTTTTGAACAAGATGCTTGCCTTGGGTTCTTGCCGTTCCACGGAAGAAAGAGTAGGTTCCTTCCGCAAGGGGGCATCTTAACTCCCCTTGTTGCAACGGTTTTCAAGCACCAATTGACCGAGCGGGCCTCATGTTTTGGCGCGAATTGGTCAAGTCGGAGCCCCTCTGCGGGTTCCGGTCGCTGAAAGAATCGTCGGGGAAGGCAATCTCAAGATTAGTCCCCCCCCCCGCGCGCTTTTAGCAATACCCGTTGTGTTTTCGAGAAAACTGCGGTTACGCGTTTGCGCGAGCTGTGGCAGGTGTGCCGTTGCGTATCCATACCGGCCCCTCGACGGGAGGCTGTTGAGTTTTTGAACAACAATATCAGGAGGGTTTTGTATGAAACGAATCAGAGTGGCCATCGCCGGTGTCGGCAACTGCGCGAGTTCCCTTGTCCAGGGTCTGGAATACTACAAGGGACGGAACGAGGGAGCGTCTGCCGGCCTCATGCATGCCCGGATCGGTGATTGGGGGCCGAGCGACATCGAGATCGTGGCCGCCTTTGATATCGACCGCCGCAAGGTGGGCAAGCGGGTGGAGGAGGCGATTTTCGCCAAACCCAACTGCACCAAGGTTTTCCAGAGCGCCCTGCCGGTATCCGACGTCGTGGTGCGGATGGGGCCGGTTCTCGACGGTGTGGCGCCGCACATGGCCGACTATCCCGATGACGAGGCTTTCCGGCCCTCCGACGAGGAACCGGTCGATGTTGTCCAGGTCCTCAAGGACGCCAAGGCCGAGGTTCTGGTCTGCTACATGCCGGTAGGCTCGGAAGAGGCGGTTCGGCACTATACCAGGGCCTGCCTGGAGGCCGGAGTGGCCATGGTCAACTGCGTTCCGGTGTTTATCGCCTCCGATCCCGAATGGGCTGGGAAATTCCGTCACGCCGGCCTGCCCATCGTCGGCGACGACATCAAGAGCCAAATCGGCGCCACCATCGTGCACCGGACCCTGACCCGCCTGTTCGGGGACAGGGGAGTGCCGCTTGACCGGACCTATCAGTTGAACACCGGCGGCAACACGGACTTCCTCAACATGAAGGCCCTCGACCGCCTGAAGTCCAAAAAGGTCTCCAAGACGGAATCCGTGCAGTCGCAGTTGGACGAACGGCTGGATTCCAACAACATCCATATCGGACCGTCCGATTACGTGCCGTGGCAGGATGACAACAAGGTCGCCTTCATCCGCATGGAAGGCCGCGGCTTCGGGGACGTGCCGTTGGAACTCGAACTCAGGTTGTCGGTCCAGGATTCCCCCAACAGCGCGGGCGTGGTCATCGATGCGGTCCGCTGCGCCAAGCTGGGGTTGGAGCGCGGCATCGGTGGCCCGTTGGAGGCGGCCTCCGCCTATTACATGAAGAGCCCGCCCAGGCAGATGCGCGATTCGGTGGCCTGTGATTTGACCGAGGCATTTATTCAAGGCAAAGATTCCGCCAGCGATGCCAGTATGGAGGCCGTTCGATCAACCGCCGGTGAATAGCTCCGACAGTCAGGCCGCCAATGATGGTCCGGGCGGTGGGAACACTGCCCGGACCATGGACTCGCCCTGGGTCGAGCGGTTGCTCATGCTCCACCGTCAAGTGCGGAGCGCGGTCGCGAAAGCCGACCGTGCCGGAACCGGGTCCAAGAACGCGAAGGGCGACGACGTCAAGCGCTTCGACCTGGCCGCCAACGACGCGGCTTTGGCTGTCCTCAGGGAATTCCAGCTGCCGCTCGTCGTCGATTCCGAAGAGGGCGGGCGTCTGGAAATCGGTTCCGGCACGCCGCGACACCGTCTCGTCCTCGATCCCGTGGACGGGTCCGACAATTGGGCGCGGGGGCTGCCGTTGTCGGCCTTGTCCTGCGCCGTGCTGCCGGTCGATGCCCCCCTCCATCCCGATTGGGTCGAAGCGGCCCTGGTCGGGCCGCTCGAGCAGGACACGCCCCTGATCGCGCTCAAGGGCTCCGGCGCCTGGCGCGGGAAGGAACGCCTCCGGACTTTCGGCGTCCGCAACGTCGCCGGGGCCATGATCTCGGTCGAACTCAACCATCATTCTCCGTCGCCGGGCCTTGCCCGCCTGATAGCCGCTGCCAGGGGCGTGCGGTGCTACGGCTGCGCGTCCCGCGCCCTCTCCCTGGTCGCCGCGGGCGCTACCGACGCCCATGTGGACGCGCGTGGCCGTCTGACCGCGGAAAGCTACCTCGCCGCCGCGCGGTTGGTGATCGAGGCGGGGGGCTGGGTTGTCGGCCTCGATGGCGCGCCCCTGGCGGCGCCGGAAAGCTTGACCGATCGCGTCAGCCTGGTCGCGGCGTCGAGCCGGGAACTGTGCGATGAAATCGTCGACGTCTTGAGCCACGGAAGACACTGATTTGGCAAACACGACACCGGATATGGCGCTGATCCTGGCCGCCGGATTGGGATCGCGGCTGCGACCGCAAGCCAAGACACCGAAACCCCTGACCAGGGTGCTCGGATTGACCCTCGCGGAACGGGTCGTCTGCACACTGATTGACGCCGATATCCGGCGGTTCCTCGTTACCCTCGGTCATGAGGCCGAAACGGTCAGGGCGCACCTCTCCGATATCGCCCGACGTCGCGGCGTCACGATCGACTTCATCGAAGCCGAGGACTGGGAGCGGGGCAACGGCGCCAGCGCCCTGGCGGCCAAGGATCGCACCGGCGAGGCGCCCTTCTTCCTGGTCATGATCGATCATCTTTTCGATCCCCGGATCGCGCGGGCGCTGGCCGACGACCCGCCCGCACCGGGAGAAATGCGCCTCGCCGTGGACCGCGACAAGGACGGCATCTTCGATCTCGACGACGTCACCCGGGTCAAGATCGACGACGGACGCATTCAGGAGATCGAGAAGACGCTCGACGATTGGGATGCCGGCGACACCGGGGTCATGCTTTGTACGTCCGGCCTGTTCGAGGGTCTCGAGCGCGCGGCGGCAAGGAACGAGCATGGGCTTTCCGACGGGCTCAGGGAACTGGCGGGCGAAGGCCGGGCGAGAACCGTCGACGTGACGGGAATGCCGTGGCTCGACGTGGACACGCCCGAGGCATTGCGTGAAGCCGAACGACGTCTGATGCGCGACCAGGGCCGCAAGACCCGGGACGGGCCGGTGGCGCGCCATCTCAACCGGCCGGTTTCCCGGTGGCTCAGCCGCTATCTGGTGCGCACCTCGGTGACGCCCAACCAGATCTCCCTGATCTCGTGGATGCTGTCGTGCGTTGCCGCGGGGTTGATGGCATTGGGCGGCTATCCCGCCCTGGCCGCCGGTGGCGCGTTGGCTCAACTGGCCTCGGTCATCGACGGTTGCGACGGCGAGATCGCCCGGCTGAAGCATTCGCAGAGCGAGTTCGGCGGCTGGTTCGACGCGGTCCTCGACCGGTATGCCGACGCCGTTCTGCTGTTCGGCCTGATGTGGCACGAATTTGCCGCGACCGGCACGAGCCTGTCCGTCTTGCTGGGGTTCGCGGCGATTGTGGGGTCTTTCCTGAACAGCTATACGGCGGACAAGTATGACGGGTTGATGGCGCAAAGGCTACAAGGCGCCTCATACTTTCGGTTGGGCCGGGACGTGCGGGTGTTCGTCATTTTCCTCGGCGCCCTCTTGAACCTTCCTCTCGTCACCCTGGGTGTCGTCGCGTTGGTGATGAATGTGGAGGTGGTTCGGCGAATTGTCGTTTGTGCCATGGTATATTCTGGCACCTCTCGCTAACTCTGCCGGCCAACGATTGACCCAAGGCCACGCGGAGACGGCAAAGTGACCACCATTCCGGAAGATAATTGGGAAATGTTGACCGAAGTGTCATTGGCCGCCCTGACGATCAGCTTCGTGATCGCCGTGGCGCTCTATGTGGTGACTTATCTGTCATTTGTCCGTCTCTTGAGATATCCGCGGAACTGGAGTCCCCCCTCCTTGCCGCTGTCACTCACAACGGCCGGGCTGGTGACCATCACGGTGAGTTACGTGTCGGTGTCGTCCGACGGCCTCGACCCGGTGGCGCTCGCGGTGTCGGTTGGAATCATTGCCGTGTTGTTCAGCATCATCGCCGCTCCCGCGGTCGCCTTCCGGCCGGCGCCAAGGTGGGTCGAGTTCCTGGCCAAGCACGGGGACTACGCGGGCCTGTGGGTGCTCGCACCCGCCATCGCCGCCTACGCCGCCCTCAATGTCAAACTGCTAGGGCTCCTGGCTGCCGCCGTGGCGATTGAACTGGTGTGGTTTTTACCGCACCGCGCGAACGACCGACGACGACTTTACCCCATTGTCGGTCATGACCTTTCGGTTCTAAAGGCTCAAGCGAATGGTGATATCGAAGGCTTTGCAAGACAACACGGCATCCACGAATTGGTGCTGTCCGATGGCACCGTCAACTGGCGCGGCTGCGGCAAGGAGACGCTGCCGTGCCCATTCAACCTCTACATCAACCGCCTCGGCCTCAACACGGCGCCATGCTGCCGCGAGCACCTGGCGGAACTTTGCCACTATGTCGCCTCCTGCCTCAGAGACATGAGGGTCGTTCACTGGCTTGAGGGTGGAACCTTGCTGGGGGCGGTGCGGGAGAGCGGCAGGCTTCTCGCGTGGGAGGACGACATCGACCTCTCGGTTGTGCTCGACAACGGAACGACCTTTGACTCGCTGGCGGCCGGGCTTGCGGAGTGCGGCGCACGGGACGGCTATTACGTCGATGTCTTCAAGAATAAGAGGTTCATCGCCATCTCATACGATCCGCCGGGGGTGTGGCCCTTCTCCTGGGGACGCTATCGCATGCGAGGGGAAATCCGGCTCGACCTCGCCGTTTACCGGCACGTCCTGAGCCATGGCAAGCCCGTGCTCGAAAGAAAAATTCTCAAGGGCGCCATGCCCTTGACCGAGAGTGGCGGCTATGGCGTGCCGCGGGAGATCGTGCTGCCGACTTCGACGATCGCCTTCCTCGGCGGCAACATAGCCTGCCCAAACCAACCCAAGGAATATCTGCGCCTGATTTACGGCGACTTCGGCGAGGTCGTCTACACATATGTCGATGCGGCGGCGGCCAAAACCCGGTGCCGAGCCGCCGATCCCCCACGGCATCAATAAATCTCCACTGTCTTTTATCTTACTTTTATCTTACTTTTATCTTACCCGCTGCTTAAATGTGGATAATTTTGTGGATAAGCTGTGTAAAAAATGTGGGGATTTGAGTATTTTATGCACAGAAAAGTTGTCGAATATTATAGTTTACTATTGCTTTTCGGCACGATCAAAAGTAATCATCTTACCCAGTACAAGAGAGTACCGGCGTGAGTAACTCCCCGACGATACGCGGAAATCTCGTGGGTTTGCGTGGTTCAACGGGAATGAAAGCCCGGGGGCAGCGCGGGCGCCATCCGGCGGTGCGCGGCCCGGTACCGGCGGTCTGTCCTTAGCGATAAGGGCGGGCCGGCGGGCGGAGGATCCGCCTCTTCTTATCGAGGCCGGCGCTTCCGGGGCAGGGTGGTCTCCCCAAGGACCGGTCGGCCCCACCGGGTGATGCCCCCGACAGGGGGCGTCTACCGACGCCCGGCAGCGGAAATTCTTCGGAAGGTCCGGTGCCTGGCAGGAAGGGCCGGTCGAGTCAAAGGACGGATCTTCTGGATGGGCAGTGACCCCGAAAGGGGCCCTACCATCCCAAGGTGATCGTACCTCTCCCTGGGGAAGCGGTTGGCCGGAAGATGGTAACTCTGTTCAGCCGCTTTCCATACTGGGAGTCCGGCCGGCTCCCGAGGCGTCAGGTGTGTCCTAGCGGACACGAAGCGCGAGGTTCTTGGGCCGAGCGCACCTGACGCCTCGCTTTTTATATCAAGACATTTCAGAAGACAACAAAGGTTCGTAGGTCTTTTACCTTTGGCCTCCCCATGTTGCGGTAAGGCCCCAAGCCGTGGTGAGGCGGCATCGTTCTCTCGCGCCCCGTGTCATCCGACCCACGCCGAGCCTTTCGCACTGGGACCGGGCGTTAAGGGGAATAGTACAAGCCCGGCCAAGCGGTCGCGGCTAGAAACCGGCCGGCTGTTGTTTCGGGGTTCGCGCTGATATATGAAGCGCAAGGCATATTGGTTCCCCCACGGCACCCACGGAGATGGACACCACTTTCTTTTTTCTGAAGGGAATCGCCGTCGGCTTCGTCATCGCGGCGCCGGTCGGTCCGGTTGGCATGATGTGCATTCACCGGACCATCGCCGATGGCAAGAAATTCGGCTTCGTCACCGGCCTTGGCGCCGCCATCGCCGATACTTTGTACGGTTGCATCGCCGCCTTCGGATTGGGCTTCCTCGCCGCGGAGTTGATCAACTACCAGATGCCGCTCCGCGGCTTTGGCGGCGTCGTCCTTTGCGTCATCGGGATTCGCGCGCTGTCGAACCGCCGGACGCCGAACCCGGCGGCGCCCAAGCGCGATCAATTGTTCCGTATTTTCGTTTCCACCTTCTTCATCACGGTCACCAACCCTCTCACCATCCTATCCTTCGTCGCCATATTCGCCGCCATCGGCATCGCCGAGGTCAGGGAACAGATGGGCTGGGGCATCGCCCTGGTAGCGGGGGTATTCATCGGCTCGGCGGCGTGGTGGGCGCTTTTGACCTCGATCGCCGGGATCTTCCATAAGCGCCTCGACGATATCACCGCTATTTGGGTCGGCCGCTTCTCGGGCGTCGTTATCCTCGGTTTCGGGCTCGTGCTGCTGGCGTCGCTGATCGGCGTCGATATGGCGGGGTGAAGGAAACGGCGGCGAAATTTCCGCGCGCCCATCGGCCGGACCGCCCCGACCGGCACCAGGTTGCACTCTCACCCGCGCCCTCGGCCCCATGCCACGGTGAATTCGACCCTGCGCCGGCATCCGCGCGCCATCACGGCGCCGGCGCGAGCGCTTTCATCTTGGCCTGAAGTCCGGGGTGGGTGGGGTCCAGCCCATAGGCTGTCTTGAAGTCTTCCGCCGCCTGGGCGTGGTCTTCTTGCGCTTCATAGGCGAGACCACGGCGGTAATAGTGGAACCACAAGGGCTTCGGCTGCAACTGAATGGTCCGGTTGAACGCCTCGATGGCGCTGCCGAACCGGCGCATCTCGAGATAGGTCAGCCCCAAATTGTAATGGGCGCCGGGGTGCTCGGGTTTGAGACTCAACGCCGTCTGAAAGTCCTTGTGGGCAAGATCCAAGTGCTTGGAGGCGCGGTAGGCGACGCCACGGTTGATGTAGATCGTGAAGTGATCGGGCTTGAGGCGGATGGACTGTGAATAGTCCCTGATCGCCCGGTCGTAGAGTTTCTTGAGGGAAAAGACGTAACCACGGGCCATGTAGGCCTGAAAGTGATTCGGCCTGAGGCGGATCGCGGCGTTCATGTCATTGAGGGCGGCGTCATAAGCGCCCTGGACCCTGAAGGTGTTGCCGCGGGCGAAGTAGGCGCCGTAATGGTCGGGCTTGAGATGGATGATCCGCGTGTAGTCCTCTATCGCCCGCTCGAGTTCACCCAACCGGCCATAGGCGTTGCCGCGGTCGAAATAAGCGGCGGAAAAGGCGGGATCGAGCGCAATGGTCTTGCCGTAATCCTCGATCGCCTGCTTGTGCTTGCCAAGCCGGCTGAAGGCATCGCCACGGGCCCAATAGGCGGCCGCCACGCCCCAACCGTGCTGAATGACCTTGGAGAAATCCGCCACCGCGCGACCGTGCTCGCCGATGCGGCCGAAGGCGTTGCCGCGGGCGTAATAGGCCGCGTCATAGTCCGGCTTGAGCACGATCGTCCGCGAATAATCCGAGATCGCCCTTTTGTCGTCGCCCAGATGGCCGTAGGCGTTGCCACGGGCATAATAAGCGTTGGTGGCGTCGGGCTTGAGCGCGATCGTCTTCAGGTAGTTCTGCAGCGCCTGGAAATGATCGCCGAGCCGGCTTAGGGCGCGGCCGCGGGCGTAATAAGCGGCGGCGAAGTTCGGGCTCTGCCGGATGGCGGAGGTATAAAAGGCGATCGCCCTCTGGAAGTCGCCACGTTCGGCGGCGTTAAACCCCCTCTTGTAGTCACTTTCCGGGTCCGCCAACGCCTGGCCGGCGAAACCGAAGGCCAACAGGAAAACGGCGAGAAACCGGAGCATCGCCCCACCTTGTCTCGGTCCTGGATTTACCAAGCCTAAACGACGGAACCGCCCGAGGGCAAGCGCCAGTGCACGATCCGGTCATATGGATACGATTTGATGGCGGCCGGATCGCCGGGGTCCGGCGGGTGCGGCGGGTATCAAGCCGCCTTGCGAAGATGGGCGCGGACCAGTTCCTCGGCGATCTGCACGGCGTTGAGCGCCGCCCCCTTGCGCAGATTGTCGGCCACCACCCACAGGCTGAGGCCATTGGCGACGGTCTCATCGGCGCGGATACGCGAGACGAAGACCTGGTCCTCGCCGGCGACTTCCTCCGGCGTCACGTATCCCTCGTCGGCGCGGCGATCGATGACGGTAATCCCCGGCGCCTCCCTGAGAGCGGCGCGCGCGGCTCTGACGCTTATCGGCGCCGCGCACTCGATATTGATGGCCTCCCCATGGCCGATGAAGGTGGGAACGCGCACGCAGGTGGCGACGACCTTGATGGCGGGATCGAGGACCTTGGCGGTCTCGACCACCATCTTCCATTCCTCCTTGGTCGAGCCGTCCTTCATGAACACGTCGATATGGGGAATGACGTTGAACGCGATCTGCTTGGTGAACTGCTCCTTGCGGACCGGATCGTTGACGTAAATCCCCTTCGTCTGGTTGAAGAGCTCGTCCATGGCCGCCTTTCCGGCGCCCGAGGTGGACTGGTAGGTGGCGACCACCGCGCGTTCGATCGTCGCCAGATCGTGGAGCGGCTTCAACGCCACGACGAACTGGATGGTCGAACAGTTGGGGTTGGCGATGATGTTGCGGTTGCGATAACCCTCGATGGCGTCGGCGTTGACCTCGGGCACCACCAACGGCACGTCCGGGTCGGTGCGGAAGCAAGACGAGTTGTCGATGACGATGCAACCCGCATCCGCCGCCCTCGGCGCCCGCGATTTGGCGATAGCGGCGCCGGCCGAGAACAGCGCGATGTCGCAGCCCGCGAAATCGAAGTTCTCGAGCGCCTTCACCTTGAGGATCTTGCGCTCGCCGAAAGAGACTTCCTTGCCCACCGATTTAGACGACGCCAACGCCACCACCTCGTCGGCGGGGAAGTTCCGCTCGGCGAGGATGGAAAGCATTTCGCGCCCGACATTGCCGGTGGCCCCGACGACGGCGATCTTGTATCCCATGTCCTGTCTGTCCGCTTTGGCTATGGCCCTGGATTCGGGCTATGGCCCTGGATTCGATGACTTACGCCCAATAAGGCCCTATTTCAAGGCAGGCACACCCGGTTAGGCAAAGATGGCGAACAAATACCGGGGACCCTTGCCACGGGCCCCGGTACAGGAAGGTAAGCAATGCCCCGGCCGACCCTGCCCTACACGGATTTCTGGCCCGACTATCTCAGGGCGCACAAACGGCCGTTAACCCGGGCCCTGCACTCGATCGGCACCATCCTCGGCCTGGCGCTCCTTGGCGCCGGCGCCACGATCGCCGATTGGCGGCTTATCGCCGCGGCCCCCTTCTCGGCTACGGAGTCGCCCGGCTCTCTCATCTCGTGGTCGAGCACGATGCGTCCGAGACCTTCAAACATCCCTGGTTCTCGCTGATCGGCGATGTGCGCATGGCCGGACTCTTGCTCACCGGCCGGCTCGGGCCAGAGCTTGAAAAACACGGGATCGACTAGGGCCGTTTTCGAAAGTCCGACAGGGTCGGGAAGGGGGGCATGAGACGGGTGCAAGGCGCCACACCAGTGATGCTCACACGCCTCCCGCCATGAAGGCCGCAGCCTTGAGGTTCGCTCTTTTGGATTCAATTCAATCCACTTACTGACAAAGTTCGCGATATCATTGAATCGAAGGTCGGTCGGGTCTAGGCCTGCCTCCTTCGCCGCCCGCGGCAGTTGCTTTCGAAACGTCTCATACCTAGTCGAGATCCGTACATGTCCTGGCAACATGACGCCTTGTGGCTTGTCATCGTTGAGCCAGTCACGAACCCGCCTGATGGCGGAATCAATCTTGTTGTTGTGCGCGCTGATATCCCGACCCTTAATGTCAGAAATAAACTTGTGGTATCGATAACGCTCCCTGTCGAGAACCAAACAAATTTTCTCTTTCTGGCGGCCTGCTCCGTATTTCTGTGCTGCAAGGAATATCCCCAGCTCCAAGGGCATATTGAAGCGTGGCAAGCGGGTTTCTCGATCTAATCCTGTCCGTGAGATATCATGGATCCCGTATTTGCTCGACTTTACGATTTCAAAGATTTTTTCCAGCCGGTCCGAAGTAGCCGTATCCGCCTCCAAGGCGCTGCGCGACTTTAGACCACAATCGTAGATCGTGAAAAGAATCGCCGGGAAAAGGGTCGATTTGTACTTCCGGTCAAATGGACAATTTACAAAGACACTCAGCTCGTAGTCATCGGAAGCCATAACCTACGCCGGGTCTAAGTGGTGGAGAGTATCGCCTCTTTGATCTTGTCTAGGCTAATGCTGGGTGCCTGCGGTGCCTGTTGAGTGACCCTGTATTTCAATTCAACATCCTTCTTCGGAGAAACTACCCGAGCCGCGGCTTTTCTTTTTCCTCTTCCATGGGCTCTTTGCGTAGTCCGCTTCGCCGTGACTTTCTTTGATACCATGGGTTTCACCATCTCTTAGACGACAGAGATATTATACAGTATTAGCGAAATGAGGGAAGGCAATACTGGCCTAAAATGTTGTATCGGATTTTGCATCAGGGGTTGTAAGTACTGCTCCCAGGGTTGTATTAGGCCCACTGGCCGCGGGAACGGCGCTTAGCGCCGCTGGCTGTTGGCCGAGTTTGGGCGCTTCGAGTTTGAACCCCCTCACCCCGCCAACTTCTCGAGACCCGCCACCACCGCCTCGCCCATGCCCGACGTCGTTGTCCGCTCGGCGCCCGGCTGCATGATGTCCGCCGTGCGATAACCGGCGCTCAGCAAATCGTCGACGGCGCGCTCGATCAGCGCCGCGTCGTCGGCGAGGTCGAAGGAGTAGCGGAGCATCATGGCGAAGCTCAGGATCGTCGCCAGGGGATTGGCCATGCCCTTGCCGGCGATGTCCGGGGCCGAGCCGTGGACCGGCTCGTAAATCGCCTTGCGCCGTCCGCTCTCGTCCACCGCGCCGAGGGAGGCGGACGGCAGCATGCCGAGCGAGCCCGTCAGCATGGCGGCGCAATCGGACAGCACGTCGCCGAACAGATTGTCGGTGACGATGACATCGAACTGCTTGGGGTCGCGCACGAGCTGCATGGCGCAGTTATCGGCGTACATGTGGCTGAGCTCGACATCCGCGTATTCCTCGTCATGGAGCTTCCCCATCTCCTGGCGCCACAGCACGCCGCTCTCCATGACGTTGGCTTTTTCCACCGAGCACACCCGGTTCTGGCGCTTGCGGGCGAGCTCGAAGGCGACGCGCCCGACGCGAACGATCTCCGCCGTCGTGTAGACCTGGGTGTTGACCGCCCGCCGGGTGCCGTCAGGCAGGGTCTCGATGCCGCGCGGTTCGCCGAAATAGATGCCGCCGGTAAGCTCGCGCAGGATCAGGATGTCGAGGCCCCTCACCACCTCGGTCTTGAGCGTCGATGCCTCCGCCAGGGCGTCGAAAACCATCGCCGGGCGCAAGTTGGCGAAGAGATCCAACTCCTTGCGCAGGCGCAACAGGCCGCGCTCCGGCTGTTCGTCGAACGGCAGGCTTTCCCACTTCGGCCCGCCGACGGCGCCGAGCAGCACCGCGTCCGCGTTTTGCGCCTGTTCCAACGTCTCATCCGTCAAGGGCGTGCCATGGGCGTCATGGGAACAGCCGCCGAGCAGACCCTCGGTGACGTCGAAGGAAACGGCGCGGCGGCGGTCGAACCAGTCCATCACCCGTCTGACCTCGCCGACCACCTCGGGCCCGATGCCGTCGCCCGGAAGCATCAATAGATTCCTGTTGGCCGCCATGTTCTCTTTTTTTCCTGGTTGTTGCCGGTTTCCGAGGATTCGCTCAGGCGTAAAGCCAGGGTTGGGACACCTTTTGTTCGTCCTCGAAGCTATCGATGGCGTCCGCCTTCGCCAGGGTCAGCGCGATGTCGTCGAGCCCGTTCAAAAGACAGTGCTTGACGAAGGGATCGATCTCGAAGGCGATGGTCTCGCCACCGGGGCGGGAGATCTCCTCGGCCTCGAGGTCGATCGTCAGACGCCCGTTCTCGCCGCGCTCGGCGTCGGCCATCAGCTTGTCGACGTCGGCCTGGGGCAGCTTGATGATGAGGACGCCGTTCTTGGCGGCGTTGGTGGCGAAGATGTCGGCGAGAACCGGCGCGATGACGCAGCGGATGCCGAAATCCAGGAGCGCCCAGATGGCGTGCTCGCGGCTCGAGCCGCAGCCGAAATTGGCGCCGGCGACCAGGATCTTGGCGTCACGGTAGGGCGGCTTGTTGAGGACGAAGTCGGGCACCTCCGAACCGTCGTCGTCATAGCGCAACGCTTCGAACAGCCCGACGCCGAGGCCCGTGCGCTTGATCGTCTTGAGCCAGCGCGACGGGATGATCGTGTCGGTATCGACGTTGATCATCGGAAAGGGCACGGCGATCCCCGTCAGCTCGGTGAATTTTTCCATTTTTTTCGTCCTCAATCGTAATCGCGGACATCCGCCAGGTGGCCGGCGATGGCGGCGGCGGCGACCATGACCGGGCTCATCAGATGGGTGCGTCCGCCGGGGCCTTGGCGGCCCTCGAAATTGCGGTTGGACGTGGAGGCCGAGCGCTCGCCGGGCGCGAGCTTGTCGGGGTTCATGGCGAGGCACATCGAGCAACCCGCCTCGCGCCATTCGAACCCGGCCGCGGTGAAGATCTTGTCGAGCCCCTCGTCCTCCGCCTGTTGCTTGATCAGGCCGGAACCGGGCACGACCAGCGCCCGCACCCCTTCCGCCACCTTGCGGCCCTTGACCACCACCGCCGCGGCCCTGAGGTCCTCGATGCGGGAATTGGTGCACGACCCGATGAAGGCGGTGTCGATGGCGATTTCCTGTAGCGGTGTTCCCGGCTCGAGCCCCATATATTCGAGCGAGCGCGTCATCGAACCGCGGCGGGCCTCATCGGCCTCGTCCGCCGGGTCGGGGACGACGCCGGTGATCGGCAGCACGTTCTCGGGACTGGTGCCCCAGGTGACTTGCGGCGCGATATCCGCGGCCTCGATCGTCACTTCGGTGTCGTAAACCGCGTCCGCGTCCGACGGCAGCGTCCGCCAGTGGGCCACGGCTTGGCTCCAATCGGCGCCGCTTGGCGCCATCGGACGGCCCTTGAGATATCCGAAGGTGGTCTCGTCGGGCGCCACCAGTCCGGCCCTGGCACCGGCCTCGATCGACATGTTGCAGACGGTCATGCGTCCTTCCATGGACAGGCCGTAGATGGCGTCGCCGGCATATTCGATGACATGGCCGGTGCCGCCGGCGGCGCCGATCTTGCCGATGATGGCGAGGATGAAGTCCTTGGCCCCGACTCCGGGATGGGGCGCGCCGTTGACGGTGATGCGCATGTTCTTGGCCGGTTTCTGGATCAACGTCTGGGTCGCCAGCACGTGCTCGACCTCGGAGGTGCCGATGCCGAAGGCGAGGGCCCCGAAAGCGCCGTGGGTGGCGGTGTGGGAATCGCCGCAGACGATGGTCGTTCCCGGCAGGGTGAAGCCCTGCTCGGGACCGATGATGTGGACGATGCCCTGGCGGAGATCGAGAAGCGGCAGGTAGGGAACGCCGAACTCGGCGCAATTCTTCTCCAGGGTCTCCACCTGGATGCGCGATTCCTCTTCCTCGATACCCTTGGCCCGGTCGGTGGTCGGCACATTGTGATCGCAGACCGCGAGGGTGGCGTCGGTCCGGCGCACCTTGCGCCCGCTCAGCCTAAGCCCCTCGAAGGCCTGGGGGCTGGTGACCTCGTGGACCAGGTGGCGGTCGATATAGATGACGGAGGTGCCGTCATCGGACACGTCGACGAGATGGCTCTGCCAAATCTTGTCGAACAACGTACGCGGTTCGGTCATCGATACGGTTCTCCCTTGGGGCGTCAGGACTTCTTACCCTTTTCCTTGCCTTCGCCCGGGGTTTCGGCGCCGTCATCGCCCTTGGCTTTCGCTTTGTCTTTCTTCCTGCCCCAGAGCTTGCGTTTCTTTTTACCCTTGTCCTCTCCACCCTTCTTGGCATCGGCCTCGGGCGCTGGCACCGCGGGGGTGTCGGCAGCGCCAGTTTGCGCCTCTTTGGTCTCGCTCGCCGATTTCGCGGCCGCCGCCACCGCGCCTTTGGCTTTGCGCCTGGTACCGCGGTGGTCCACCTTTTCGGCGATGCGGGCCCGCTTGCCGGTTCGTCCGCGCAGATAGTAGAGCTTCGCCCGGCGCACCGCGCCCCGGCGCACCACCTCGATCTCGGTGATGTTCGGTGAATATAGCGGGAAGACGCGTTCCACCCCTTCGCCATAGGATATCTTGCGCACCGTGAACGACGAGTTCAGCCCGTCGTTCGAGCGCGCGATGCAAACGCCCTCGAAGGTCTGGACGCGCTCGCGGCTGCCTTCGACCACCTTGACCAGGACCCGCACCGAATCGCCGGGACCGAATTTCGGCACCGGGCGTTCGGCCTCCAGCTTGGCGACCTGCTCGCTTTCGAGCTGTTCAATGATATTCATGGCACTTACCTTCGATTGAGGCCCACGGGTCTCCTCGTGGGCGGTTAACTGTTGGCGGCGGTATAGCGCGCCCACAAATCCGGGCGCCGTTCCCGCGTAATCTTCTCCGCCTCGGCGAGGCGCCAGGCGCGGATCTTCTCATGATGACCGGAAAGCAGCGTTTCCGGCACCTTCCGGCCCCGCCAGTCCTGGGGCCGGGTGTAATGGGGGTATTCGAGCAGGCCGCGCTCGAAACTTTCCTCGACGAGGGACTCGACGTTGCCGAGGACGCCGGGCAGCAGCCTGACGCAGGCGTCGATCAGCGCCATCGCCGCCGGCTCGCCGCCGGACAGCACGAAATCGCCGAGGCTGACCTCCTCGAGCCCCCGCGCCTCGATCACCCGTTCATCGACACCCTCATAGCGCCCGCATAGCAGGGTGACGGCGGACGCCTGGGCAATCTCGCGCACCCTTGCCTGGTCGAGCAGCCGGCCCTTGGGGCTGAGGTAGATCACCGGCCCACGAGTCCCGGCCGTGGCCTGAAGCGCCGCGTCCACCACGTCGGGGCGCAGCACCATGGACGGGCCGCCGCCGAAGGGGGCATCGTCGACCGTGCGGTGCTTGTCACTGGCAAAGTCACGGAAATCAACCGTCTCCAGCGCCCAGACGCCGTCTTCCAGCGCCTTGCCCGCGATCGAATGGCCGAGCGGCCCCGGGAACATCTCCGGGAACAGGGTCAGGACCGTGGCGGTCCAGACCGGCTTTTCGGCCTTGGCGCTCAATTCCTTTCTCCCTTGGCGCGCCGGGCGGTTTTCACCTCGCCGCTGGCCGGCACCGGCACATCCGCGTCTCCCTCATCACGCACGCCGAGGACACCTTGGGGCAGGTCGATCTTGATCCTGCCCGCGCGCGTGTCGACCACCGGCACGGTGGCGCGGGTGAAGGGCAAAAGCACGGGGGCCTTCCTGCCTGGCCTGACGATTTCGATGACGTCACCGGCGCCGTAATTGTGCACCGCGCTCACCGTCCCCAATGCGCCACCGGTGACAAGTTCGGCCCGAAGCCCGATGAGGTCGCAATGGTAGAACTCCTCGTCTCCAGGCTCCGGTAGGGCCGAGCGCGGCACGTAGAGCCCCGTCCCCTTCAGCGCCTCGGCCTGGGTGCGGTCCTCTACACCCTCGATCCGGGCGGTCACCACGCCGTTCGATTCGTCCAATATTTTGACCGTCATGGACCGGCTTCCCGCCTCATCCGTCACCGGGCCGTAGGCCGCCACCGCTCGGGCGTCCTCGGTGTAGCTCCGGATGCGCACCTCTCCCCTCGTCCCGTGGGCCTTGGTGATCACACCGAGGCAGACCCGGGGGGAAGCGGGGGAAGGCTTGGCAGGCGCGTTCACTTTGCGGGCCATCATGGCGGTTCCCGTCAAGATCTCCTAAGTCTCCTTCTCGTCGCCCTTGGCCGCTTCCTTGGCGGCGGGTTTCTTCTTGGCCGGCGCCTTCTTCTTGGCCGCCGCTTTCTGTGCCGGGGCCTTTTCCTCGGCGGCTTCCTCGGGCTTCGCCTCCTCGGGCGCAACGTCTTCCTTCACCGCTTCCCCTGCCGGGGCTTCCTCCTTGGCGGCTTCCTCAGGCTTCGCTTCCTCAGGCGCGGCGTCTTCCTTCACCGCTTCCCCTGCCGGGGCTTCTGGAGCCGCAGCTTCTGCAGCCGGGGCTTCCTCCTTGGCGGCTTCCTCGGGCTCGCTTCCTCAGGCGCGGCGTCTTCCTTCACCGCTTCCTCTGCCGGGGCTTCTGGAGCCGCAGCTTCTGCAGCCGGGGCTTCTTCCTTGGCGGCTTCCTCCGCCGGGGCCTCTTCCACAGCCGCTTCTACAGCCGGAGCTTCTTCCTTGGCGGCTTCCTCGGCCGGCGGTGCCTCCGCCGCCGCCTTCTTCGCCTCTTCCGCCGCCTTCATGCGCTCCTGGGCCTTGGCCTTGGGCCGGCTCTTGATCGGGTTGTCCGGGATCGGCGGCGCCGGAATGATCTCCGCCGCGCCCAGGAACCGAGCCATCCGGTCGCTGGGCTTGGCGCCCTTCGACAGCCAGTACTTGATGCGCTCTTCCTTGAGCACGAGGCGCTTGGGGTTGTCCTTGGCCACCATCGGGTCGAAGGTGCCGAGTCTCTCGATGAAGCGGCCGTCCCGCGGGGACCGCGAGTCCGCCAGCACGATGCGGTAGAACGGGCGCTTCTTGGCGCCGCCCCGGGACAATCTGATTCTCAATGACATGTCGGTGTGCTTCTCCTGTTTTCCGTTGGCGACATTCGGGTTGTCTATAGCGGCATATCAGTGGGGCAAGAGGCCGGCCATGCCGTGGCGCATCAGGCCCTTCTTACCCATCTTGCCGATCTTCTTCATCATCCGGTTGGTGTCCTTGACCTGCTTGATCAGCCGGTTGACGTCCTGAATGGTGGTGCCCGAGCCTTGGACGATGCGGCGTTTGCGCGACGCGTTCAAGAGTTTGGGGGTTCGCCGCTCGGCCACGGTCATGGAATCGATGATGGCGGCCTGGGTGACGAGGACGCGCTCATCGACCTTCTGCCCGGCCAGTTGCGCCTTCATCCGTCCGGCGCCGGGCAGCATCCCCAACATGCTCTCGATCCCGCCCATCTTGCCGACCTGGCGCAACTGTGCGCGCATGTCGTTGAGATCGAAGGCGCCTTTCTTCATCTTGGCGGCGAGCCTCTCGGCCTCTTCCTCCTCGATGGTCTCGGCCGCCTTCTCGACCAGCGTCACCATGTCGCCCATGCCGAGGATGCGCGAGGCGATGCGCTCGGGATGGAACTCCTCGAGCGCCTCCAACCCCTCGCCGACCCCGATCAGCTTGATCGGACAGCCGGTGACGGCGCGGGCGCTGAGCGCCGCGCCGCCGCGCGCATCGCCGTCGACCCGGGTGAGGACGATGCCGGTCAGCTTGACGCGTTCATCGAACTGCTTGGCGACGTTGACCGCGTCCTGGCCGATCATGGCGTCGGCGACGAGCAGGGTCTCGGCCGGGTTCACGATGTCGCGCAGTTGGGCGGCCTCGTCCATCATCGCCTCATCGACATGAAGGCGCCCGGCGGTGTCGACGATGACCACGTCGAAACCCTCGAGCCTGGCCGTCACCACCGCGCGTTTGGCGATCTCTTGCGGCGTCTCGCCGGCGATGACGGAAAGGAATCTCAACCCCGCCTGGTCCGCCAGCACTTGCAGCTGTTCCTGGGCGGCCGGGCGCTGGGTGTCGGTGGACACCAACAGCACCTTCTTCTTCTCCTTGTTGGTGAGCCAGAGGCCGAGCTTCGCCGTCGTCGTCGTCTTGCCCGAGCCCTGCAGGCCGACCATGAGGATCGCCGCCGGCGGGGTGACGGCGAGGTCGAGCGCCGAGGACTTGGCGCCAAGCGCCTCGGTCAGCTGGTCGTTGACGATCTTGACGACCATCTGGGCGGGCGTGATGGAGCGCAAGACCTCCTCGCCCACCGCCCGTTGGCCGACGGCATTGATGAAGTCCTTGACCACCGGCAACGCCACGTCGGCCTCGAGCAGGGCGACGCGGACCTCGCGCAGCGCCGCCGTCACGTCGCTTTCCCTCAGCGCCCCGCGCCTCCTCAAGCGCGTGAACACATCGCCAAGCCGGTCGCTCAAGCTCGCAAACATGGTTCCATACCGCTCAACACCGATGGCGCCAGTGCGCGAAACTCGCGGACTGGCGGGCCTCCCCTTCGATCGCGCCGAACCGGCCTCGGGGAAGGCAATGGTGCCGTTTGTTGTTGGGCCGGCGGAATGTAGGCGCGGGGGGTGGAAGTGTCAAGGGAGCCAGGGGCCTTCCGCGGCGAACGTCCGCGACGACGACCAAGCGGGAAAAGCCACCTACAACGCTTGTCAATTCGGTTGTTCGCAGGTATAATGACCATAGTCATATAACCATGGTGATAACATGAAACCGACGGAGCGACGGATTCCGGCGGGCGAATTCAAGGCGCGCTGCCTGAAATTGATGGACGAGGTTCGTTCGCGGCGAACGTCGGTCACCATCACCAAGAGGGGGAAACCGGTCGCCAAGCTGGTGCCGGCGGATGACGAGCCGCCCGCATTGTTCGGCTTTCTCAAGGGGTCGGTGATCGTCAAAGGCGACATCATCGAGCCGGTCGACGTCACCTGGGAAGCGGATGCCTAACCCGGCGCGGGCGCTGCTCCTCGACACCCATGTATGGATCTGGCTGGTGAACGGCGATCCCGTGCTCGGGGCCGACGCCTTGGCCGCCATCGAACGCGCGGCGGCGGCCGGTTCGGTTCTGGTCGCCGCGATCTCGGTCTGGGAGGTCGCGATGATCGAGGCCAAGGGCTGGATCGTCCTGGCGAAGCCTTGCGCGCAGTGGGTGAGGGAGGCACTTTCCGCGCCCGGCCTCGCCCTGGCACCGTTGACCCCGGCGGTCGCCGTCGACGCGAAAGCGGTGCAGCCGGTGCTCGCTCACCGCTGATCGGCGGAAGAGGTCTTCTTCTTGGGTTCTGATTGTTCCCTTTATATCCATCACTTCCTTGTAGCCACCACCAGGGCGTTTGTGCGAAGCGAAGTTCAAACAGCGCGCACCTTCTTCGGCGGCGGTAAAGGTATCTTCATAGACCACGGAGAATTG
>JACZQV010000038.1 GCA_022545545.1 Pseudomonadota bacterium | reverse complement strand
ACCAGCGTCGGAACCGACCCGCGCCCCGACAGCACGACCTTGAGCGCCAGCATGATGCGGGCGAGTTCCCCGCCCGACGCGATGCGCGCAAGGGGCCCCGGCGGGGTATCGGGTATGGTGGAAACCTCGAACGTCGCGCGTTCCGTTCCCGCCGCGCGCCAGTCGGCCTCGGCAAGCGGTTCGATCCGGGTGTGGAACAGGGCCTGCTTCAGCTTCAAGGGCTTGAGCTCGGAGACTACCGCCCGGTCGAAGGCGGGGGCGACCTCGTTGCGCCGGCGGCGCAAGTGCTTGGCGGCGTCGACGTAGGCCTCGCGCGCCGCCAGGGCGGCCCGGGCCAGGCCGGCGAGGTCATCGGCGCCGGTATCCATGGCCGAGAGCTTGCCGGCGATGTCGTCGCGCAGCCGGGCGAGGGAATCGACGTCGGTGTCATATTTGCGCGCCGCCGCCCTGAGCGCGAACAACCGTTCCTCGACCTGTTCCAGCCGCCCCGGGTCGATGTCGAGTTCGGCCATCACGTTTTCCAGCTTGGCCACCGCTTCCGCCGTTTCGATGGCCGCCGAGGCCAGGATGTCGGAGATCCCGTCCAGGCGCCCGCCGGCGTTGTCCGCTTCACGATCGATCGCGCGTCGGGCGGCGCTGAGCGCCGCTTCGACGCTCCTTCCCCCGGTAAGCTCCCGGTAGCCGCCGTCGACGGCCTCGGCCAGCTTGGCGCTGTTCCTCAGGAATGCGCGGTCCTCGGCGAGGCGAGTCTCTTCGCCGGGCTCGGGCGCCAGGGCCTCGAGCTCGGCGAGGTTATGGCGCAGATATTGCTCGTCCCGGCGCGCGCCTTCGAGCGCCGCCTCGGCTTCCGCCTCCGCCTCCACCGCCTTGACCCAGCCGCCGAAGGCGCTCCCGACCGCATCCAGATCCCCTTCCAGTCCGCCGAAGGCATCGAGAAGCGGTGCGTGCATGCCCGGATTCAAGAGCTCCCGGCTCGCGTGCTGGCCCTGGATTTCCACCAGTGTTGCACCGATTTCACGCAACAGCGCGGCGCTGACCGGCTGGTCGTTGACGAAGGCGCGCGACCCTCCGTCGCTCGAGACCACTCGGCGCAGGATCAAGGGGTCCTCGGTGCCAAGCCCGTGCTCGGCGAGCAACCGGCGCGCCGGATGGTCCCCGGCGATGTCGAACTCGGCGCCGACCACCGCCTGGCGCGCGCCGTGACGGACGATCCCCGAATCGGCGCGGGCGCCGAGCGTCAATCCCAAGGCGTCGAGAAGGATCGACTTTCCCGCCCCGGTTTCGCCCGTCAGGACGCAAAGGCCGCTGCGGAAAGAGAAGTCCAGATGGTCAATAAGAACGACGTCCCGGATCGAGAGACTGCGTAGCATGAGGGTTCAGAATACCGAATTCCACGCCCGGCCGATCCATGACCGCTCCTCCTTCTTGGTGGCGGGCGCGGTCTCGGCGATCAGCGCATAGCTGTCCACGTACCAATCGCTGCCGGGGAAGTTATGGCCAAGCACCGCGGCCGTGGCCTGTGCCTCGTCCTTGAGGCCCAACGCGAGATATGCCTCGGTCAGGCGGTGCAGCGCTTCGGGCACATGGGCGGTGGTCTGGTAATTGTCGACGACGCGGCGGAAACGGTTGATGGCCGCGAGATATTGTTTCCTCTTGAGATAGAAGCGGCCGATTCCCATCTCCGAGCCGGCGAGGTGATCGTTGGTCAGATCCCTCTTGAGCCGGGCGTCGCGGGCAAATTTGCTCTTGGGATAGCGGCGCACGACCTCGTCCAGCGCCGCCATGGCGCGGCGCGTCAGATCCTGGTCCCGGCCGACGTCGGTGATCCGCTCGTAATAGGAGAGGGCCTTGAGATAATAGGCGTAGGGTGCGTCACGGCTTCCCGGGTGGAGTTGGATGAACCGCTCGAGGGCGACGATCGCATCGTCATATTTGTTGCGTTTGTAGAGTGCGTAGGCGGCCATGATCTGCGCCTTGTCGGCCCATACCGAGTAAGGGTGCTGGCGGTCGACCTCGTCGAACACCGCCGCCGCCGCCACCGGGTTGCCTCCAAGCAGAAGATCCATCCCCATATTGTAAAGATACTCCGGCGGACCTTCCGGTGCCTCTTCCGGGGCCTGGGTAAACGCCCCGCACGCGCCGGTCAGCGCCGTCACGGCGAAGGCCGTGGCGAAGGCAATCAGGTAACGGCGAATGGCGCTCGGCGGTTGTCTCATGGCGGATAGTGCTCTAATGGGCAGGCCTTGCGCTCCACGCCCCCCCCCCGATCTCACGCCGTCACTATAGCATGGGCGGGGCCGGGTCCCGCAAGATCATGTGTAGCGACCCGGTCTTGCCGGACGCCCGCCGACCCAGGGAGGGGCCGCATCGTCACGCCGCCGCCGGATATGACGGTGGCACGCCAAGGCGATCAGTGCTTGAGTGAAAAGGTCAGGCGGTGGCGGCGATCGGCGGGGGCTTGAGCACCACGCCGTTTGCCAGTCGCGGCCCCTGGTTGCCGTTGAAGCCGTCGTCCGATCTGGCGTCGACGTAGGACCAGGCGTCGGCGTCGGCGAACAGCGCCCGCAACAGCTGGTGGTTCAGCTTATGGCCCGAGCGTAAACCCTGGACATGGCCCAACAGCGGCGCCCCGGCGAGATACAGATCACCGAGGCAATCGAGAATCTTGTGGCGCACGAACTCATCGCCATAGCGCAAACCACCCTCGTTCAGCACCGTCTCGCCGCTGACCACGATGGCATTGTCCAGAGAGCCGCCGCGTAGCAACCCGGCGGTGCGCATCTCGACGACCTCGTGCTCGAATCCGAAGGTGCGGGCGCGGGACAGGTCGGCCTTGAACGCGCCGTCGACGTGGGCGAAATAGTATTCCTGCCGGGAGACCGTCGGGTTTGGAAAGTCGATGGCGAACTCGATGGAGAAGCCGGTGCCCGGGTTCAAAGATACCCGCCCATTCTTTTTGCCGACCGAGATCGGCTTGTGGACCGTGATCATGCGGCGCGCCGCCGCCTGCTCGGTGATGCCGGCGCATTCGATCAGGAAGACGAACGGCGCGGCGCTGCCGTCCATGATCGGCACTTCCGGGCCGTTGATTTCGATCACGGCATTGTCGATCCGGCAACCGGCGAACGCCGCCAACAGGTGCTCGACCGTACCGACGACGGCGCCGCGGTCATTCTTGAGCGTCGTGCTCAGGTGCGAATGGCTGATATTCCTCCATGACGCGGCGATCGTCGACTGGGCGCCCGGGATGTCGGTGCGGATGAACACGATACCGGTATTGGGCTCGCCCGGACGCAAGGTCATCGCCACCGTGTCGCCGGTGTGCAGACCGGTGCCGCAACACCCGATCGCGTTCTTCAGCGTGCGTTGCTGGATGACGTCCCCCATAGCCTCCTACTTCAACCCATCGAAACACTTATGCGCGAACTCGACCCGCGGTGTGTTTTGCCAGGGCTCCTGTGTACTCGAACCAAAACACGCAACCATTGTCCCAATTGTGCGCGCCGGGGAACGTTTAGCAACATCCCCCGGAGCACTCAAATCACTAATTGTTACAAAAAGTTACGGCCGAATCGCGCCTCCTCAGTTGGCCTGGCGGCGGAGGAACGCGGGAATGTCGAGAAGGTCTTCCTCGATCGCCGTCCCTTTCTTCGGTGCGTCCAACTCGCCGAGCTTGGGCTGGGCCGCCTCGGGTGTGGTTTTCGCCGTGGTTTCGGGCGCGGGCGGGACCTCGGGCGCGGGCGGGACCTCGGGCGCGGGCGCCATCATGGCGGTCGCGGCGGCGGTCGCTGCCGCCGTCACCGGGTCCTTTGCCTGCCGGGCGCGGCCGATGCCGGTGACCCGTTCGAAAAGGGATGGACCGCGGCGCCGCGCCTTGACGCCCCCTGGGCCGCCGTTCGCCATGGCGGCGGCGAAAGGCTCGGCGGCCGTTGACGCCGCCGCCGGCTCGACCGGCGGTGGCGGCATGAAGGGTTCACCGGCGGGCTCGCCGGGCCCGCTCTTGGCGAGGGATGTCAGCGCCGATGCGTCCCATTGCTCGCTGAGCGAGGGTTGCTCGGGTTCGCCATCCGCCGGCGCCTCGATGCCGGTGCCGGCACCCTCTTGGGAAGATGTTCCGCTTGCTTCCGCGGGCGCGGCGTCGGGGATCGCCAGGGGCGATTGTTCCCCGGTGGCCGGTGCCGCCATCGTCGCCGGCGCGCCATCGGCGCCCACCGGCGCCGCGTCACCGCCGCCGGCGTCCGCCCGGGCGTTGTCCGACACCAGGCTCAGCCTCTTCGGCGGTAGCACCGCCGCTATGGCCTCGGCGTCGATGCCGGTGGCGATCACCGAGATCCGCATGCGGCCCTCCAACGCCTCATCGAAGGTCGATCCGAAGATGATGTTGGCATTGGGATCGACTTCGTCGCGGACGCGGTTGGCGGCCTCGTCGACCTCGAACAGGGTCATGTCGAAACCGCCGGTGATGTTGATGAGAACGCCACGCGCGCCCGCCATCGAGACGTCCTCGAGCAGCGGGTTGGAAATGGCGGCCTCCGCCGCATCCAGGGCGCGCTTCTCGCCTTCGGCTTCACCGGTTCCCATCATCGCCTTACCCATCTCGCTCATCACCTGGCGGATGTCGGCGAAATCGAGGTTGATCAGTCCCGGCATCACCATGAGGTCGGTGACGCCGCGGACCCCGGAATAGAGCACGTCGTCCGCCATCTTGAAGGCTTCGGCGAAGGTCGTCTTCTCGTTGGCGACCCTGAACAGGTTCTGGTTGGGGATGATGATCAACGTATCGACATATTGTTGCAACTCATCGATCCCGGCTTCGCCGATGCGCATGCGATTCAGCCCTTCGAACTGGAACGGCTTGGTCACTACGCCGACAGTGAGGATTCCCTGCTCGCGGGCGGCGCGGGCGATCACCGGCGCGGCGCCGGTTCCGGTGCCACCGCCCATGCCGGCGGTGATGAACACCATGTTGGAACCCTGGAGCTGCTCGATGATCTCATCGATCGCTTCCTCGGCGGCGGCGCGGCCGACGTCGGGGCGCGAGCCCGCGCCGAGGCCCCGGGTGATGTTGCGGCCCAACTGGATCGTCCGCTCGGCGGCGGAATTGGCGAGCGCCTGGGCGTCGGTGTTCGAGACAATGAAGTCGACGCCGTCCAGCTCGCATTTGATCATGTTGTTGACCGCATTGCCGCCGGCGCCGCCGACGCCGACCACGGTGATAGAAGGCTTAAGATCGGGCTCCGTCTTCGGCATGCTCAGATTGATCGTCATGTTAACCTCCGATAATCGTACTCAAAATTTGCCGGCTGTCGGACCGGCGGGTGAAGAAGTCCTTTGCCCCGATGGCTTTTTCCCGGGGGCCGCGGGGGTTGGGTCAAAAATTCTCACGTAACCACAGACCGAGACGGCCGAAGCGGCCGTCCGGCTCTTCCATCGCGCCGCGGCCCTGGAAATCGAGGGTCCCGGCGCCTGTCGCGCCGCGATTCCTTGCCGCGTAACTGAGAAGGCCGGCGCAGGTCGCGAAGGCCGGCCCGCCGGTCGCCTCGGCGAGGCCGCTGATCCTGAGCGGCCGGCCCTGGCGCACCTGTTTGTCCAGTACCTGTCGCGCCAACTCGGCGACGCCCTGGAGTTGACTCGCGCCGCCGGTGAGCACCACGCGGCGGCCGGCCACGCGGTCGAACCCGCTGGCTTCGAGGCGGGAACGGATGAGTTCGAAAATCTCCTCGATCCGCGGCCGGATGATGCTGACCAGGATCGAGCGCGGCACATGGTTGGCTTCCGACCGGTTCTCTTCGCCGACCAGGGGCACATCGATGGTTTCCCTTTCGTCCGACGGTGAGGCCATGGCCGAGCCATAGAGGGTCTTCATGCGCTCGGCGTGGGCGACCGGGGTGGAGAGCCCACGGGCGATATCGCTGGTGACGTGGCTGCCGCCGAGCGGCACGCTGTCGGCGTGCATCAGCTTGCCGTCGTAGAACACCGCGAGGGACGTGGTGCCACCGCCCATGTCGATGACGGTGGCGCCCAGATTCATTTCGTCCTCGACCAGGCATGCGAGCCCGGCGGCGAAAGGCGAGACGACCAGTGATGCGACATCGAGATGCGAGCGGGCGACGCAGGTGGTCAGGGTGCGCACCGCGCCGGCGGTCGCGGTGACCATGAGCATGTCGACGCCGAACCGCTCGCCGTACATGCCCCTGGGATCGCGGATTCCCCGGCTGCCGTCGATCATGTAGCCGACCGGGATGCAATGGACGAGTTCCCGTTCGCCGTTTTCGTACTCGGCGCGGCCCTGACCGAGGACGCGCCGGATATCACCGGCGCTGATCTCATGGCCGGCGATGGCGACCTCGAAGTTGAGGGTATGCGAAGTGGGGAAGCCGGCGGAGAGGTTGACGATGACGTCGTGAATGGTCTCTCCGGCCATCTGCTCGGTGGCATGGACGGCGCTCATGATCGATGTCTCCGCCGCCTCCATATCGACGATCGCGCCGGCGCGCACGCCGTCCGAGACCTGGTGGCCAATCCCGATGATACGCAGATTGCCCTCTTCATCCGCCCGCGCGATGAAGCAGCACACCTTGGTGCTGCCGACATCGAGCGCCGCGATCAGTCCGTTCTTTGTCTGGGCCAAAACCTTCCTCACTCCATATCCTCATCCGATGGCCGCCGCCGGGGGCCTCGCGGCCTGGGGCGGCAAGAACCAACCCGTTAGGTATCCTTGCCGGCGACGCGGCGGCGCATCGCGTCGGGCGCGATGCGCACCACCATCCGGTCGCCGAGCCGGAGATCGATCAAGATGACGTCGCGCCGCAGCAGCTTCTGGCGGTGCTCCGCCTCGGCGAGCCGCGCCCACGCCCGATCGACGTTCTGCTCGGGCAGGCGGACGGTGATGCCGTTTTTCATGCGCAGGTCCCAACGCCGCCCGCCGACGCGGACCATGGCCTCGACGCGCCGAAAGAGCTTCGGTTGCGTGCGCAGGATTCTGAGAAGATCCGGGGCCAGGGCCGGCGCGTCGTCGCCGACGACGACGGGAAGATCGGCGAACCGCGCGAGGCCGTGTTTCTGGATGATGACGCCTTCGCGGTCGATCAGCGCCAGTTTCCCGTTTCTCTGCCACAGCGCCATCGGAATCCGCTCTATGATCGACACCAGTACGGTGTCCGGCAGGCGCCGTTCGACGATCGCCGTCTTGACCCACGCCAGCCGTTCCAGTCCCGCCTTCGCACGGTAAGGATCGAAGGCGAAGATCGGCTGGCCGATGCGCAATCCCAACGCCGCCAGCACCTGTTTGCGGGAGGTCTCCCGGCGGCCGCTGGCGCGGACGTCGGTGACGGCGAAGCCCACCCGCGCCGTCGCCTCCAGGGTCTGGAGGTAAACCCGCTCCAGCGTCCTCTCGGCCCAGCCGGAGTACCAGATCCAGGCCGGACCGCCGATCAAGATGCCAAGGGCAAGGCCGGCGCCGGCGAATTTGCGCGACGCCCTCAGCCAGCGCGACGCCAGCAAGCGCGGCCTCATCTTGCGGCCGGTGTCCCGGCGGCGTCTTGATGTCGGTGGCCTCAGCGGGGGCATGATGCGTCCTCCACGATCCAGGAAACCAGTTGAGGGAAATCGATACCGGCATGGGCGGCGACTTCGGGCACCAGGGACAGCGGCGTCATGCCGGGCTGGGTGTTGATCTCCAGCATGTACAAATCGCCGGGCTGGCCGCCGGTATCGTCGTAGCGCAAGTCGGCGCGGCTGACCCCGCGGCATCCCAGGGTTTCGTGGGCCTTCAGGGCATACTCCATGGCCAAATCCGCGATCTCGTCGGGAATCGGCGCCGGGCATAGATGCGTCGCGCGGCCTTCCTCGTACTTCGCTGCGTAATCGTAGAAACCTTCGTGCGTCCTCAGTTCGGTGACGCCGAGCGCCCTGTCGCCCATCACCCCGACAGTCAATTCACGGCCTGGGATGTAGCTCTCGACCAGCACGAGATCGCCGAACGGCCAATCGTCGAGCGGCGGGCGGTTGTCGCCCTCGAGGACGATACGCACGCCGACACTCGAGCCCTCGTTCGGTGGCTTGATCACATAGGGCGGGTCGATCACCGGGCCGTTCGCCAGCTCCTCGCGGCGCACGATGCGACCGTCGGGGCAGGGGATGGCGGCGGCGGCGAACAGTCGCTTCGCCATCGGCTTGTCCATCGCCAGCGCCGAGGCGAGCGCGCCGGAATGGGTATAGGGAATCTCCAGGATATCGAGCAGACCCTGGATCTTGCCGTCCTCGCCGTGGCGCCCGTGCAGCGCGTTGAACACGACGTCCGGCGCCGGGTCGAGGGCGGCGATTAATGCCGTCAGGTCGTGCTCGACGTCGATCAAGGTCACCTCGTAACCCGACTCCTCGAGCGTCTTGGCGCAGTTCCGGCCGCTGACCAGCGAGACCTCGCGTTCGCTCGACCATCCGCCGTAGAGCACCGCGACGTGCTTGGTCATGGTTTCACCCTCTCGAGGCCGCCGCCGGCGGGTCGGCCGATACGGCGGATTTCCCACTCGAGGCAAACCCCCGTGTCCTCGCGAACCCGGCGGCGGACCTCTTCGCCGAGCGCCTCGATGTCGGCGGCGGTGGCGTCGCCGGTGTTGATCAGGAAGTTGCAGTGCTGTTCGGACACCATGGCGCCGCCGATCCGCAATCCCCGGCAACCGGCGGCCTCGACCAGCTCCCACGCCTTTCGGCCTTTGGCCTCCGGGACCAGGGGATTGACGAAGGTGGAGCCGCCGGTCCGCATGCGCACCGGCTGGCTCTCGTTCCGCGCCTGCTTGATCTCGGTCATGCGCCGGGCGATGTCCCGCGTCTCGCCGGGTTCGCCCCCGAGCACGGCGCCGGTGAAGATCCAGTCCTCCGGGACCCCCGAGTGGCGGTAGGAAAATCCCAGCTCCTGGTGCGGGATCTGGTGCACCCCGCCGCCGGAGTCCACCGCCGTGGCGGAAACCGTCACGTCCTTCATCTCAGCGCCGTAAGCGCCGGCGTTCATGGCGAGCGCGCCGCCGATGGTGCCGGGGATGCCGCACAGGAACTCGAGCCCGCCGACGCCGGAATTGCGGCACGCCATGGCGACGTTGACATCCATCGCCGAGGCGCCGGCGGTAACTTCGGTGCCGGAAATCCCGATCCCGGCGAATCCCCGGCCCAATCGGATGACGACGCCGCCGATGCCGCCGTCGCGGACGATGATGTTCGATCCCACACCGATCACCGTCACCGGCACATCGGCCGGTTTGGCCGCGAGGAAGCCGACGAGATCGTCCAAATCCACCGGCCGGAACATGACCTCGGCGGCACCGCCGACCCTGAACCAGGTAATGCGTGAGAGGTCGGCGTTCTCGCTCAACCGTCCGCGCACCTCGGGCAGGCGGTCGATCAGGGCGTCGCTCGGTTTGATCCCGGGCATCATTTCCGCGCCCTCGCGCCCGAATGTCCCGCCTCGCCGGCGAGGCGCTTGAGCTCGCCGGGCAAGGCCTGGGCCCAGTTGGTGATGGAGCCGGCGCCGAGGCAAAGCACCAGGTCCCCGCGCTTGGCGATGTCGAGGACGAGGGGCGCCAGGGCTTCGGGATTATCCAGCGCGACGACGTTGCGATGGCCGTGGGTGCGCAGGCCCTCGACCAGGCGGTCCCGGCTGACGCCTTCGATCGGCGTCTCGCCGGCGGCGTAGATATCGGCGACGATGACGGTATCGGCGTCGTTGAAGCAGGTGCAGAAATCCTCGAACAGCGCCTCTAGCCTGCTGTAACGGTGGGGCTGGACGACGGCGATGATGCTGCCGCTATAGGCATCCCGCGACGCCTTCAGCACCGCCGTGATCTCGACCGGATGATGGCCGTAATCGTCGATCACGGTGATGCCGGCAAACTCCCCGGTCTTGGTGAAGCGGCGCTTGATGCCGGAGAACCCGGCCAGGGATTGGCGCAGCACCTCATCCTCGATCCCCATCTCACTGGCCACCGCGATGGCGGCCAGGGCGTTCTGGACATTGTGCTCGCCGTGCATCGCGAGCTCGATCCGCTCGAGCGTTCTGATCGCGTCGGTGTTCCTATCGGCGATCACGACGTCGAACACGGTGCCGGCTTCGGTGACGGCGATATCGACGGCGCGGACGTCCGCCTGGGCGCTCAGGCCGTAGGTCACGATCTTGCGGTCCGAGATCAGGGGGATCATTGCCTGGACCTCGGGGTGGTCGATGCACATCGCCGCGAAACCGTAGAACGGGATGTTCTCGGTGAAGGATACGAAGGCTTGGCGCAGGGCATCGAAATCACCATAGAAATCCAGGTGCTCGGGATCGATGTTGGTGACCACCGCGATGGTGGCGTTGAGCTTGACGAAGGTGCCGTCCGATTCATCGGCTTCCACCACCATCCAGTCGCCGGCGCCGAGCCGCGCGTTCGAGCCATAGGCGTTGAGGATGCCGCCGATGATCACGGTCGGGTCGAGGCCGGCCAGCTCAAGCATGGCCGCGACCAGGGAGGTGGTCGTCGTCTTGCCGTGGGTGCCGCCGACCGCGATCGACCATTTGAGCCGCATGAGCTCGGCCAGCATCTCGGCGCGGCGCACGACGGCGATGAGCCGGGCATTGGCGGCGATGACCTCGGGGTTGTCCATTTTGATGGCGGAGGAGACCACCACCACCTGGGCGTCGCCCAAATTGTTGGCGTCGTGGCCGATGGAGACGGGAATACCGATCTCGGTGAGGCGTTTGACATTGGCGTTCTCGGCAACGTCGCTGCCCTGAACCGTATAGCCGAGGTTATGGAGAATCTCGGCGATGCCGCTCATGCCGATGCCGCCGATACCGACGAAGTGGATGGTGCCGATGGAAAGTGGCAGTGCCCTCATGCCGCCGCCTCCCTTCCGCTCCGACCCGGATCGGGCGCCGGCGTCTCCTGGCCGTTGACGGGGCACATGGCAATGACCAGATCAGCCAGCGTTGCCGCCGCGTTGACCCGGCCGAATCTGGCGGCGCGCTCGGCCATGCGGCCGAGGTCGATCGGATAGTTGAACAGCAGTTTGAGACGGGCCGAAAGGGTCTGGGCGGTGAAATTCGCTTCCGGCATCACCAAGGCGGCGCCCGCGGCCTCGACGGCGCGGGCGTTGAGGGTCTGATGATCGCCCGCGGCGTGGGGGTAGGGCACCAGGATCGCCGGTCTGCCGGCGACGGTCAGTTCGGCCGTGGTGGAGGCGCCGGCCCGGCTGATCACGCAATGGGCCTCGCCGATCCGTTCCGACACATCCTCGAAAAAGGTGGCGAGTTCGGCCTTGAGGCGAAGACGGTCGTAGGCGGCGCTGACCTTATCGATGTCCTCCGGCCGGCATTGCTGGCTGAGCTTGAGGCGCGCCCGCATTTCCTTGGTCAACCGCGAAAGGGTCTCGGGGATCACCTCGCTGAACACGGTGGCCCCCTGGCTGCCGCCGAGCACCAGGAGATGGATCGGCCCGCTCGAGGTCAGCGGCGGATAGGGTTTTTCGGCCAGCGCCCGAATGCCCGGGCGCACGGGATTGCCGGTCAGACGCACCTTGTCTTGGTCCTCGGGCTCGATCCCGGCGACGTTGGGGAACGAGGTGGCGATGGCGCTGACGTGGGGGGCGAGCAGCCGATTGGCGCGCCCGAGAAGCGCATTCTGTTCGTGGATCAAGGTGGGAATGCCGAGCCTGGTCGCCGCCATCATCGCCGGAACCGAGGCGTAGCTGCCGAAGCCGACGACGACGTTGGGCTTGAGTTCGCGCAACAGCCGGCGCGCCTTGAGTAGCCCGAAGAACAGGGCGAGACTCCCCCCCGCGCGGGCGATCAGATTGCCGGTGGTGACCTGGCCGGCGCGGATGTGGTGGTAATCGACCCCCTCGAGCTCATTGCCCCAGGAGCCGCCGCGCCGGTCGGTGAAAAGCGCGAGGGTGCACTCGCGCGCCTGCAATTCCGCGGCGAGGGCCTGGGCCGGGAACACATGCCCGCCGGTGCCGCCGGCGACCAGGATAATGGGGTTGACCCGCAGCGTGTCGGTCTCGGCCGCCATCACACCCCTCTCAGGCCGACACGTCGCCGGGTCAGGGCCAGCACCATGCCCATGGCCAGCGCGATGCCGAAGAGCGACGATCCGCCATAGGAGATGAACGGCAGTGTCATGCCCTTGGTCGGCATCAGCTTCAGCGTCGTCGCCATGTGGATCGCCGTTTGCAGGCCGAACTGGACCAACAGCCCGGTGACGGCGAGCAGGACGAACAGGTTGTTTTCCTGGAGCATGCGGGAAAATCCGCGCAGCACCACGAAGGCAAACAACGCCAGGATCACGAGACAGGCGAAGAGGCCGAGTTCCTCGCCGGCGACGGCGAATATGAAGTCGCTGTGGGCGTCGGGAAGGATCTCCTTGATCGTGCCTTCGCCGGGGCCGCGCCCCAGCACGCCGCCGTTCATGAAGGCCTCGAGCGCGGTGTTCACCTGATAGCTGTCGCCGGCGCTGGGGTCGAGGAAACTGTTGACGCGGCTGGCGACGTGGGGAAAGGCGTAGTACGCCCCGACGAGGGCGCTCAGGCCCAGCACTATGACCAGCCCCACCCACAATAGCGGCGGCCCGGCAAGGAAGAACTGCGCGAACAGCACCGCCGAGATGACGCCGGCCATGCCCATGTCGGGCTGCATCAGCAACAACGCCATGACCACGAGGTAGAGCGCGGCGACGATCAGGTAGCCGGGGAAATTGCCATGGAGCCGGCCGGCCGAGATCATCCAGGCGGCGAGCACGGCGAAGCCCGGCTTCATGATCTCCGAGGGCTGCAGGGACAGGCTGAAGATGTTGAGCCACCGCCTGGCGCCGTTGATTTCGGTGCCGGCGACGAGGGTCAGCGCCATGAGTACCAGCGCCACGGCGAAGACGATGGTGCCGAGACGGCGCACGTCACGGGGGCTCAGCAACGAGATGGCGAGGATGGTGGCCAAGGCAGGCCCCAGATAGGCCACCTGGCGGCGCACGAAATGAAAGGATTCGAGGCCGATACGCTCGGCCACCGCCGGTGACGCCGCCAGGATCAACATCAGGCCGAAACAGATCAGCGTCAAGAGAGCCGCCAGGGTCCAGCGGTCGACCGTCCACCACCAGCGGCTGAGGACGGAGTTGTCGGTGCGTGCGAAGCCGATCATTGCCGCCGCTCCGTTCCCCCGGGCTCACCGGAAAACGCCAGCACCAAGCGGCGGAAGGCGTCGCCCCTGGCGCCGAAATTGGCGAACTGGTCGAACGACGCCGAGGCCGGGGAAAGCAGGACGACCGCGCCGGCCCGTTTCTCGCTTCCGGCGAGCCGGCGGGCGCCATCGAGGGCGGTTCCAAGCTCGCCGGCGATGGTGTAGGCGACCTTGCCGTCCAAGGATCGGGCGAAGGTCTCCGCCGCCTCGCCGATGAGGAAGGCATGGACGATGCGGGGGAAAAGGGGCTCGAGCGATGCGATGCCGCCTTCCTTGGGCTCGCCGCCGGCGATCCAATAGATGGCGGGATAGCACGCCAGCGCCTTGGCCGCGGCCGCGGCGTTGGTCGCCTTGCTGTCGTTGACGTAACGGACGCCATCGACGGTGGCGACCAGCTCCTGGCGGTGGGGAAGGCCGGGGAAGCTCGAAAGGGCGGCGGCGATGAGGTCGGTCCCGATTCCGGCGGCGCGCGCGACGGCGAAGGCGCAGGCCGCGTTCTGCCAGTTGTGGGCTCCGGGAAGCGCCTTGGCGGTGGTCAGCGTGGCGATGCGCGCGTCCCGGCCGTCGGTGTCGTCATAGAGTTCGCCGTCAAGCACATAGACCCCGCCCGCCACCGGACCGCCGGCCGAGATGGGGATGATCCTGCGGTCGTCCCGGGCTTCGAGGAGGGCGCGGATCTCCCGGCAGTGCCCGTCGTCGACGCCGATGACGGCGATGCCGTTGGCGTGGCCGCGGTCGAAGACCCGGCGCTTGGCCGCGACGTAGCCATCCATGGTGCCGTGACGGTCGATGTGGTCGGGCGAGATGTTGACCAAAACCATGATGTCGAACATGTCCGAGACGATGAGCTCGAGTTGATAGGAGGAGAGTTCGAGGACATAGGTGCCCGAGGCGCCGAGCGGATCGAGCGCCAGCACCGGCGGCCCGAAATTGCCGCCGATCGCCGCGCTCTCGCCGGCCGCTTCGAAGATGTGGCCGATCAGCGCCGTGACCGTGGATTTGCCGTTGGTGCCGGTGACGCCGATGAACCGGGCGCCGGTCTCGGCCCGCGCCATGAGCTCGATGTCGCAGATGATCTCGAGCCCGCCCGCGCGCGCCTTCGCCGCGACCGGATGGGGTTGCGGATGGGTGTGGGGAATCCCGGGACTGAGCACGAGGGTGTCGAGGGCGGAGAGATCGGTATCGTTGAGATCGGCGATCGGCACCTCGGCCGCCGCCGCCGCTTCGCGCTTGTCCTCATCGTCGTCCCACGCCAGCACCTCGGCGCCGCTCGCGACCAGCGCCCGCGCCGCGGCAAATCCCGAGTGGCCGAGGCCGAGCACGGCGATCCTCGAGCCCGATGCGCTAGGTAAGGGAATCATGGCTGCCTCTCGCTCCTTACCTCAGCTTCAGGGTCGCCAGCCCGGCGAGCGCCAGTATCGACGCGATGATCCAGAAGCGGATGACGATGGTGGGTTCGGCCCAGCCCTTCTTCTCGAAGTGATGGTGCAAGGGCGCCATGCGGAAGACACGCTTGCCGGTGAGCTTGAAGGAGACCACCTGGACGATCACCGAGACGGTCTCCAGCACGAACAGTCCGCCGATGATGGCGAGCACCAGTTCGTGTTTGGTGATGACGCTGACCGCGCCCAAGGCGCCGCCGACCGCCAGCGAGCCGGTGTCGCCCATGAACACCATGGCGGGCGGGGCGTTGTACCAGAGGAACCCCAACCCCGCGCCGACCAATGCGCCGCAGAAGATGGCGAGTTCGCCGGCGCCCGGCACCAGTTGAATCTGCAAATAATTGGCGAAGACGACGTTGCCGGTGAGATAGGCGATGAGGACGAAGCACCCGGCGGCGATCATCACCGGACCGATGGCGAGGCCGTCGAGCCCGTCGGTGAGATTGACCGCGTTCGACGCCCCCACCATCACCAGTACGGCGAAGGGCAGGAACCCCCAACCGAGGTCGATCAGCACGTTCTTGAAGAATGGCACGGCGAGGCCGGTCGACAAAGGCGCGGGGGAGACCTCCATGATCCACAGGGTGGCGGTCGCGGCGACCAGGATCTGGGAGATGATCTTGAGCCTGGCGGACAGGCCGTGGTGGCTCTGGCGGACCAGTTTCAGATAGTCGTCGACGGCGCCGATGGCGCCGAACCCGATGGTCACGATCAACACCGCCCAGACATACCCGTTCCTGAGATCGGACCACAGAAGGGTGCCGATGGCGAGGGCGAGGAGGATGATGAAGCCGCCCATGGTGGGGGTGCCCTGCTTGGTCAGCAGGTGTTCCTCCGGCCCATCCGTGCGGATCGGCTGGCCATTGCGTTGATGCTTGCGCAGCCATTTGATCACGAACGGTCCGACGATGAAGCTGACGATCAGCGCGGTGACGACCGCGCCGCCGGTCCTGAAGGTGATGTAGCGGAACAGGTTGAAGACGCCGATCTGATCGGACAGGGGAAAGAGAAGGTGAAACAGCATCCCGGCGCACCCTCCTCAGTTGTCGTTGGCGGCGATTTTGGGGGTCGACTGGCCGCCGAGCAGCGCGTCGGCGATGAAGCTCATGCGGCTCGCCCGCGACCCCTTGACCGTGACCACGTCGCCCGGCCTGACCAGATTGCGGACCAGGGGCGCCAACTCTTCCGCCTTGCCGGCGTGCCCGCCCCGCATCTTGCGCGGCAGGGCGTCATGGAGATGCACCATGTCCTTGCCCACGGTGCACACGAGGTCGATCCCCAACTCGATGAGATCGTCGGCCAGGGCGGCGTGGATCTTCGCCGAGTCCGGGCCGAGCTCGAGCATGTCGCCGAGAACCGCGATGCGGCGTCCGCCGGCATCGGTCTCGGCCGTGGACAGGACCTCGAAGGCGGCGGCCATGGACGCCGGGGATGCGTTGTAACTCTCGTCGAGCAAGGTGAAGGCGCCGCCCGACAGCAGCACCCGGTGCTGGTCGCCGCGCCCCTTGGGGGCCTTCAACGCCTTGAGCGCCTTGGCCGCGGCCTCGACATCGCCCCCCGCCGCCTCGACGGCGCAAAGCACCGCCAGGCTGTTCATCGCCCAGTGGCGTCCCGGCGCGCCGAGCCCGTAGGAAAGGCCGCGGCCGAAAATCTCGGCTTCGACCCGGCTGCCGTTGCCTTCGAGCCGATAGTTCATCAGGCGTGCTTCGCAGGCGTCGCCGGCGCCGAAGCCGATGATGCGTTCGATACCCTCGGATTTCGCGGCGCCGGCGAGGGCGTCGAAATGCGCGTTGTCGCGATTCAAAATGGCCGTGCCGCCGTCCATGCCGCGGAAGATCTCCGCCTTGGCGGTGGCGATCTCCGAGAGCGAGCCGAAATAGGCCGTGTGCACGCCTTGTATGGTGGTGATGAGGGCGGTGTCGGGGCGGGCGAGCTTGCTCAGCGGCGTGATCTCGCCGGGATGGTTCATGCCGATCTCCAAGACGCCGAAGTCGGCGCCCCTGGGCATACGGGCGAGCGACAGCGGCACGCCCCAAAGGTTGTTGTAGCTGCCCTCGCTGGCGGCGGTGACGCCCTGGGGCGCGAGCACCGCCTTGAGGGCTTCCTTGGTGCTGGTCTTGCCGACGCTTCCGGTAATCGCGATGACGTGGGCCGAGGTGCGCGCGCGGGCGGCGCGGGCGAGATGGTTGAGCCCCTTCATGGTGTCGTTGACGATCAAGAGCGGCGTGTCCCGGGGCAGGCCCTGGGGGATGCGGCTCACCATCGCCGCCGCCGCGCCGCCCTCGAGCGCCCTGGCGACGAACTCGTGGGCATCGTATTTGGGGCCCTTGATGGCGATGAAGAGATCGCCGGGATGAAGCGTGCGGCTGTCGATGGAAACGCCCTGGGCCTGCCAGGCACCGGTGCTGTAGCCGCCGGTCGCGGCGTCGGCTTCGACGGAGGTCCACAAGGCGGATGCCGGCGTCGCCATCATGACGCGCCTCCGATGCCGGCGACCGCTCTTCGCACCTGTTCGCGGTCGTCGAAGGGAATGATTTCGCCGCCGACGATCTGGCCCCTCTCGTGGCCCTTGCCCGCCACCACCAAGATATCGTCCGGCTCGAGGATGTTGACGGTCTCGGCGATGGCCCGGGCGCGGTCGCCGATCTCGCGCGCGCCGGGCGCGGCGTCGAGGATTTGGCGGCGGATACCGGCGGCGTCCTCGCCGCGGGGGTTGTCGTCGGTGACGACGACGAGATCGGCGAGCTAGGTGGCGATCCTTCCCATCTCCGGGCGCTTGCCCGGGTCGCGGTCGCCGCCGCAGCCGAAGACGACGCCAAGCCTTCCTCGGAGATGGGGCCTGAGCGCGCCCAGGACCTGGGCCAGGGCGTCCGGGGTATGGGCGTAATCGACGTAGATGGCGGCGCCGTTGGGGTGGCGCGCGGCAAGCTCCATGCGTCCGGGCGCCCCTTCGAGGTCGGCGAGGGCGCCGATCGACGCCTCGGCGTCCTCGCCGGTGGCGATGGCGAGGGCGAGGGCGCAAACCGCGTTCATCGCCTGGAAGGCGCCGACCAACCCGAGCCGTACGGCGAATCGCTTGCCGGCGATCTCGAGGCCAAGCTTCAGTCCGTCGGCGAGGGCATCGGTGCCGGTCACCTTCACGTCCTCGCCGTTCCGCCCGAAACCGATGATGCGCTGCCCGCGCGCCTCGCACCGTTCCTTGAGCGGCCCGAATTCCGGGATGTCGGCGTTGAGCACCGCGACGCTACGCGGCGCCAGGATGGTGTCGAACAGCCGGTACTTGGCCGCAAGATAGGCCTCTTTCGTGCCGTGATAGTCGAGATGATCGCGCGAGATGTTGGTGAAGGCCGCCGCCGTCACCCGAACGCCGTCGAGCCGGTACTGATCCAACCCGTGGCTCGATGCCTCGAGCGCCAGGTGATCGACGCCCCTTTGCTTGAGATCGGCGATACAGTGTTGCAGCGCCACCGGATCGGGGGTCGTCAGCGCGCCCGGGTCGGTGACGCCCGCGGTGTCGATATCCGGGGCGCCGAGGCCGAGGGTGCCGAGGCTCGCCGCCCTGTGGTCGAGGCGCGACCAGATCTGGCGCAGGAAGGAGACCACCGAGGTCTTGCCGTTGGTGCCGGTCACCGCGGCGATGGTGGCGGGTTGGGGTCCGAAAAAACGCGCCGCCATCAAGGCAAGTCGGCGGCGCGGATTGTCATCGGTGATCACCGGGACCGGCGGCGCCTCTGACTCGGGCGCGGCCTCGGGGACGAGTGTGCCCGGCGGGCCGAGGACGGCGGCGGCGCCCCGGGCCAGGGCATCAATGATGAAATCCCTGCCGTCGGCGCGGCTTCCCTTGATCGCGGCGAACAGATAGCCGGGCCGGACCTCGCGGGAATCGGAGGTCAGGCCGAGAATTTCCACATCCCTTGCCGCCGTGTTCGATTCCAACCCGGATGCCTCTAAGCTCAACAGTTCAATAAGACGCAACTCTGGGATCCCGAGAATTGATCCTGACGTACATCTTGCGGCGCATTCGGGGCGCCGTTTCATCGACCGGCGCGACTCCCAGCAACGGGGCCGCGCGCGCGATCGTGCGTCCGACGATGGGCGCGGCGACCCAGCCGCCGGTGGCGTAACCGTAGGTTCCCGTCGTGCCGCGGGGTTCATCGAGGAGGGCGAAGACGACGTAGCGGGGATCGTCCATGGGAAAGGCGCCGACGAAGGAGGACAACAGCGCCTTTCGCCGGTAGCCGCGCGCGCCCACCTTCTCCGACGTGCCGGTCTTGCCGCCCACCATATAGCCTTTGACCGCCGCCTTACGCCCGGTGCCTTGCGCCACCACCTGACGCAGCAGCCGGCGCATCCGCTCCGAAGTGACGGTGGAAATGACACGCACGCCCGGGTCGCGTTCGCCGGGACCGCGCCGGATCAAAGTCGCCGGACGCATGATGCCGCCATTGACGATGGCGGCGACCGCGGAGACGAGCTGCATCGGGCTGACGGCGATCCCGTGGCCGAAGGCGATGGTCATGGTATGGACCTTGCCCCATGGCGAGGGGACGATGGGAGCGCCGACCTCGGGCAGTTCGATGGCGGCCGGACGCAACAGGCCGAGCCTCGCGAGATAGGCTTTCTGGTTCGCGGTGCCGACGTCGAGCGCCATCTTCACGGCGCCGATGTTCGACGAATAAACGAAGATTTCCGGTACCGACAGCCACCGTTTCTTGGGCTTGTAGTCGGTGATGACGAAGCGCGAAATGCGGATCGGCTTGGTGGCGTCATAGCCGCTGTTCAGCGTCGCGGTACCGGTGTCCAGCGCCATCGCCGTGGTGAAGATCTTGAAGGTCGAGCCCATCTCGTAGACGCCATGGGTGTTGCGGTTGAAGGTGGCCTCCACCGGCCCGACGCCTGGATTGTTGGGGTCGAAATCCGGCAGCGACACCATCGCCAGCACCTCGCCCGAATGGACGTCGAGCATGATCCCGGCGGCGCCGATGGCGCCAAACTTCGTCATCGCCGCCTGCAATTCCTGGCGCACGATGTGCTGCAGACGCACGTCGAGCGAAAGCTGGAGCGCGGACGTGCTTTGGCGCAAGGTTTCGTCGAATGAGTTCTCGACGCCGGCAAGGCCGCGGTTGTCGACGCCGACGAAGCCCAGAACGTGGGACAGCAACCGCCCGTGGGGGTAGACCTGGCGCTCCTCGCGCTGGAAATAGAGGCCGGGAATGCCGAGCCGGTTCACCGCATATTGCTGCCTCGGCGTCAGGTGCCGGCGCAGCCAGACGAAGCCGCGGTTCGATGTCAGCTTGCTCTCGACCTCGGCCGAGTCCAGTCCCGGCAACAGGCGGGTCAATTGGTGGGCCGCTTCACCGGCGTCGAGAATGTGACGCGGGTTGGCATAGAGCGAAGCCGTCGCCAGGGACGTCGCCAACAGGACGCCGTTGCGATCGACGATGTCGGCCCGCTCGGCCTTCCAGGTCGATGCCGGTACGGCTTGGGCGAGGCGCGGTTCGTTGCCTTGTTTGAAGATGGTGACGTCGACGAGGCGTCCGGCGATGACGAGGAAGCCGAATCCGAACAGCGCGCCGATCACCAAAAGCCGGTTGCGGCCGGTTTCGATGACTTGCTTGCGCACCCCCTCGAGGCGCATGCGGTGCTCATGGTCGCCGACGCCCACCCGGCCGCCGGGCAGGGAGTTGGCTACGTCTCCGTACCCGCCTCCCGCCATTTCTAGTCCGCCTCGGAGGTGTGTGCTAGAGCTGGCCTCGGGCGCAAGGTCGGGCCGGGTGGCCTCTCCCTGGCCGGCGATCCCGGCTTCATCCCGGTCCCGGCGGGTGCCGCGCGGGAACGGAATGCCGGGCGCCACGGAAGGCTGGAGACGGAGCCGATCTGCGCCGTCTCGACCGGTCCGAGATCGAGATGCCGCGCGGCAAGTTCTTCGAGACGAGTGGGCGTGTTCAGATAGCTCCACTCGGCGCGGAGGACGTGAGTCTGCTGCTGCTCCTTCAGGATCGCGGCGTTGAGCCGGGTAAGCTCTTCCTCGAGCGCCTGCACCTGATACTTGACGTGGAACAGGCCGAACCCGACCATGATGGCCAATATGAGCCACAGGAAGGTGGAACGTCCCCTCATTCGGCCGCCCTCGCCGGCCACGGCGGGGCCTCGGTCCTGACCGCGGCGCGCAGACGGGCCGAACGGGCCCGCGGGTTGCGGGCGATCTCTTCGGCGCCGGGCTTGATCACCCGGCGGTTCAGCAGACGAAAGGATGGCGCGGCCACTCGCGACGTCCCCCGGGAGGAAAGGGACGGTATATGACGCGAGGGCCGCGCCGAGGCGCCGCAGCGGATCGAAAAAAACGACTTGACCCTGCGGTCCTCAAGGGAATGGAAGGCGACGACGGCAAGCCTGCCGCCGGGCTTGAGCATCGCTTCCGCGGCGAGAAGACCGCGGTCGAGCTCGTTCAGTTCATCATTGACGTAAATGCGTAGCGCCTGAAAGGTCCGGGTCGCGGGATCGATGGCGCCGCGGCGTTTGCCGCCGCGCGCCCCCTTCACCCGCAGCGCGCCCCGGACGATATCGGCAAGGACGCCGGTGCGCTCGATCGGCTCGCGGTCCCGCGCCCTGACGATCGCCTTGGCGATGCGCCTCGCCGCCCTATCTTCGCCGTAGTTATATATAATGTCGGAAAGCTCGCCTTCGCCGAGGGAATTGACGGCATCGGCGGCGGTGGCCCCGGTCGCCTCCATGCGCATATTGAGCGGCCCGTCGTGGCGGAAGGAAAAACCCCGCCCGGCGTCGTCCAGCTGCATCGCCGAGGCGCCGAGATCGAAGGCGACACCGTCGACCGCGTCGACGCCGATCGGCGCCAGCAACTCTTCCATGTCGCCGTAACGCCCGGCAACGACGCCGAGGCGCCCGGCGTAGTGCTGAGCCACCGTCTTGCCGAGCGCGATAGCCTCGGGGTCGCGGTCGACGCCCCAGACCGTGCAGTCGGCGGCCGCGAGCAGCGCCTTGGCGTAACCGCCGGCGCCGAAGGTGCCGTCGATGTAGACCTCGCCGTCCTTCGGCGCCAGGGCGGCGAGGACTTCGGCCAGCAGCACCGGCGTGTGGAGCGCGCCGGCGCCGCTGTTGTCGCTCGGCTCAGGACTGCCTGGGTCCATCTTCATCCACCCAAGGCCTGGCTCATTCATCGGGGCGGCGGAGGCGCAGCGTCGCGCCGTGGGCGCGTGTCCGTGCCCGCGCCTCGTCCTGGTGGGTGGCGAAGGCGTCGGGCTCCCAGATCTGGAAGGTCGCGCCGCGGCCGATGAAGGCGGCCATCTCGGTGATGCCGGCATGCTCCGCCAATAGCGGCGGCAGGATGACGCGTCCCTCGCCATCGAAGGGAAGCTGGTGGGCGTCGGCGAAGATGGTCGAGGCGAGGTCGTCCCTGGCCTCGGAAAACAGCTCCAACTCATCGATGCTGTCGCTGAGCCGCGCCATGCGGTCGATGCCGCAGCCCTCGATGGCGGCTTGGCGGTAGGAGCGAAAGGCGACGATGCCGTTGAACACCTGCCCCGCCAGGGCGGCGCGAAACGGCGCCGGGACCGAGACCCGGCCCTTACGGTCGACTTTGTTGATGAAGGTGGAAAGGAACAACACCACCTTGGCCCCCAGTACGCTCGAGTGTTCACCTGCCTCCCCCTTGCGAGGCGTGCCGCCGCCGATGGCGGCGGCCGTCCCTCTTTGGGAGTGCATGGGATAGCATGGGTTTTTATGGGCGTCAATGGATATTCATAGTAAAAATTGGGCAATACAAAGTCTCGGCGCGACACCGATTGAGCCACTACATGTAGAAAGGCAGTCAATCCGAGCCGCCGACTTTGGGACCGCCAAATATCCTTGGGGCGAAATAAGGCGAAATTATGTTCTATCTATGTTCTTTTCTGGAAATTCGCCAAATGGGCCCCGCCCGCGTCTTCGGACCGGGTCAATTGGGCGGTCTTAGCTCGGACTTCTCACCATGGACAGGTGCGGCACGGTGGCTATCGCACGACAGGCTAGGAAAAGCGCGCGGCGCGATGTCAGCACATCGGGCAAGCGCTTCGACGACGCCTGTCGTGCGATAGC
>JACZQV010000142.1 GCA_022545545.1 Pseudomonadota bacterium | reverse complement strand
TGGGGGTCATGAACAGGGCGCAGTTCCAGTCGCTCTCCTGGACGGTGAGCTTCTTGCCCAGCGCCTTCACCAGATCGTCACGCATCTTCGGCGGGAAACCACGGAACTGGATGTAGGCGCGCCCACCGCGAATCGCTTGCATGTTGATCGAATACTTCTTGGCGAAGACGGCCTCGGTACCGTCGAGATAGGGCTGGCCCTTCCAATAATAGGCCTCATTGCGCTCGGCCTTGATGTGAGATCCCGTCTGCCATTCGACGAACTTGAACGGCCCCGTGCCCAGAACGTACTTCTCGTACCAGTGCATGTCGGTATCGAGGATCTTCTTGGCGTAGACGAAGTTGTAAGGAAGCGCGAGCGCCGGAATGAAGGCGCCCGAGGGATACTTCAGTTTGAACACTATCGTGAAATCGTCGGGCGCGGTGACGCTTTTCACCATGCCAAAGAACGCCTTGCGGTTGCTGACGACTCCCTTCGGCGGGTCAATGAGCTTCATATAGGTGGCGACGATGTCGTGCGCCGTGAGCTCGGTGCCGCCGATGGCCTTGCTCCATTTCGCGGTCTCGGCCGGCGTCTTTTTGGTGACGTTCACGCGATGCCACTTGACGCCCTTCTTGATCTTGAAGGTGTACTTGGTGCCGCCCTCGGTCGGCGCGGGCACGTCGCCGACGCACAGATCGCACTTGAAGTCCGTCGTCGACGACGGGTTGGACGGGTTGACCCGGAGCAGGACGCTGTAGAACTGGGCGAATGGGTGAATCGTCCCGAAGGTCGATTCCTTATGGGCATCGGCGCTTGGCGGGTTGGACGGGATAATGTATTTCAGGATCCCGCCGCGCTTCGGCGCCGCCGCCGCATCGGAGCCAGCGCCCCAGGCGACGAGGGCGAACCCCGCCGCCAGAGAGATGGCTAGTCGGCTAAAGACATTTTGCATTTCAGATTCTCCTTCCCTGGATTTTATTGAGGAACTTCTTCGTTCCCTTAACATGCGCCGCCCCTGGTCTCATAGGCGATCACACCTCCGTGCAGGCCACCCAGTGGCCCGGTTTGATTTCCCGAAGCTCGGGAACCACGCTCCGGCATCCCTCCACCGCCAGGGGACACCTGGGGTGGAACACGCATCCGCTTGGCGGATTTATCGGACTCGGCACCTCGCCTTTCATGACCGTGTGCTCCCGTTTGCTCTCGATTTCCGGGTCCGGAACCGGGACCGCCGCCAGTAGTGCCTGAGTGTAGGGGTGAATGGGGTTGTCGTAAAGCTCGTCGCACTCGGCGAGTTCGACTATTTTTCCGAGATACATCACCGCCACCCGGTGACAGAGGTGGCGGACGACGCTCAAATCATGGGCGATGAAGAGATAAGTGAGGCCGAATTCGTCGCGCAAATCCTCCAGCAGGTTGATGACCTGGGCCTGGATCGAGACGTCGAGCGCCGAGACCGGCTCGTCGCAGATGATGAATTCCGGGTTGAGCGCCAGCGCCCGCCCGATCCCCACCCGCTGGCGCTGGCCGCCGCTCATCTCATGGGGGTAACGGTCGGCGAATTTGGGGTCGAGGCCGCAGATCGAGAGGAGCTCGGAGACCCGCGCCTGCCGCTTGTCGGCGTCCGGCTCGATGCCATGGACGCGCATGGGCTCGCCGATGATGTCGCCGATCTTCATCCTCGGATTGAGCGAACTGTAAGGGTCCTGGAATATGACCTGGATCTTCTGGCGAAGGGCGTTCAATTCGCGCCGGTCGAGCTCGGCGATGTTCACCCCTTCGAAGAAGATTTGGCCTTCCGTGGCCTGTTCGAGCTGGAGGATGCACCGCCCGGTGGTGGTTTTGCCGCAACCCGACTCGCCGACCAGGCCGAAGGTCTCGCCCTTGCGGATGTGGAAGCTTATGCCGTCGACCGCCTTCACCTCGGCCACCTTCCTGGTGAACACGACGCCCTCGGAGATGGGGAAATACATCTTGAGCCCCTTCACCTCGATAATGGGCTCGTTCCCGACCGGCGTGGAGACGGTCACGGCTTCCGTTCTCTCGGGAGCGCTGACGACGCTCATGACGCCGCCCGCACCGGCTGGCTGAGTTTGTCCTTCTGCCAGCACGCGGAATATTGCCCGTCGCCGACTTCTTCCAGCGGCGGGATTTCCCGCGTGCATCTCTCGACCGCGAAGCGGCAGCGCGGGCGGAAGGCGCAGCCTTGATCGAGAAGCGTGAGATCGGGCGGCTGACCCACGATGGGCACCAGCTTCGTCCCCCGCTTGTGGTCCAGCCTGGGCACCGATGCCAGCAGTCCAAGGGTGTAGGGATGAGACGGGTTGTGGTAGATCTGCCGGGCGGTCCCTTTCTCGACGATCTTGCCGGCATACATCACGTTGACCCTATCGGCGTAGCGCGCCACCACGCCCAGATTGTGGGTGATGATGATGAGGGCGACGCCGAGGCGCCTGGTCAGATCCTTCATCAGTTCGAGGATTTGCGCCTGGATCGTCACGTCGAGCGCCGTCGTCGGCTCGTCGGCGATGATCAGCCTGGGCTCGCAGCTCAGCGCCATGGCGATCATCACCCGCTGGCGCATGCCGCCGCTGAAATGGTGGGGATATTGTTTCAGCCGCCGCTCGGCATCGGAAATTCCGACCAGGCCCAGCAACTCCACCGCCCGCGCGTCGGCTTCCTCGCGCTCGATGCCCAAATGATGTTCGAGTGTTTCGGTGATCTGACGCCCGATGGTGAGCACGGGATTGAGCGACGTCATCGGCTCCTGGAACACCATGGCGATGTCGTGGCCCCGCACCTTGCGGATTTCCACGTCGCTCAACTCCAGGAGATTCCTGCCCATGAAGAGGATCTTGCCGCCGACGATCTTGCCCGGCGGATCGGGAATGAGGCGGAGGATGGAAAGGGCGCTCACCGACTTGCCGCAGCCCGATTCGCCGACGATGCCGACCGTCTCTCCCTTTTCGACGTCGTAAGACACCCCGTCCACCGCCTTGACCGTGCCGGCGGTGGTGAAGAACTGGGTCTTGAGATCCTCTAATTCGAGCAGTTTTGCCACTCGTCCTCCCCGAAATCACCCATCGGCTTCAGCCGATTGATTATGCGCCAAGGGACGGTAGATACCCCCCAATGAAAAGTCAAACGCCTTCACCGGCGGGCCCCATCCCGATCATGCGCCTTCACCGGCGGGCCCCATCCCGATCATGCGCCTTCACCGGCGGGCCCCACCCGGCCGAGGCCGCGAAAGCCGCGGTTCCAAGGTGTTCCCGACGGGGCCGCCGGAGAAGGTCCGCTAACGGGCGCCGATGGGGCGGAAGTCACGCTGGGGCGGGCCGGTGTAGTGCGAAAGCGGCCGGATCAGGCGGTTGGCCGCGGCCTGTTCGAGGATATGGGCGGTCCAGCCGGTGATGCGGCTGATGACGAAGATCGGCGTGAAGAAATCGATGTCGAAGCCCATCAGGTGATAGGCGGGACCGGCGGGAAAATCGAGGTTCGGGTAAATGTTCTTCTCGGCGATCATGGTGTCCTCGACGATCTGGCTGATCGCCGGCAGGACCGTCTCGTCCTTGCGCTCGGCGACCTTGAGGAAGTATTTCTTCATCGTCGGCACGCGCGAATCGCCGGTGCGGTAGACCCGGTGGCCGAAGCCCATGATCAGGCGTTTCGCCGCCAAGGCGTCGAGCACCCATCGTTTCGCCCGCCCCGGCTCGCCGATCTCGTTCAACATATGCATCACCGCCTCGTTGGCGCCGCCATGCAGCGGCCCCTTGAGGCTGGCGATGGCGGCGGTGACGGCGCCGTGCATGTCGGCCATGGTGCTGGTGACGACCCGGGCGGTAAAGGTCGAGGCGTTGAAGCCGTGCTCGGCGTAAAGCGTGAGCGACACATCGAACGCCTTGACCACATCGGCGTCGGGCACCGCCGCGAAGCACATGTGAAAGAAGTTCGCGGCGAAGCCAAGGGAGGGATCCGGCGGAATGGGCGCCTGCCCCTTGCGGCGGCGAAAATCGGCGGCCACCGCCGTCGGGATCCTGGCGAGAAGGCGCATCGCCTTGCGACGGGCGGCCTCGGGTCCGTGATCGGCGGTCTCGGGGTCCTCTAGCCCTAAGAAACTGACCGAGGTCCGCGTCGTATCCATCGGGTGGCAGGCCGGCGGATAGCGCGAAATCACCGCCAGCAACGCCTCGCCGATACCGCGATTTTCGCGCTCCTCGCGCTCGAAGTCGCCGAGTTCCGCCGCCGTCGGCAACTCCCCGTCGGCGAGCAGATAGGCGACCTCCTCGAAGCGGCAGTTCTCGGCCAGCTCCTGGACCGGATAGCCGCGGTAGGTCAGCGCGTTGATCTCCGGCATCACCTTGGAAACGGCGCTTGCGTCGACGACGACGCCGTCGAGCCCCCTCTTGATCTCTGATCCGCCTGCCATCACCGGTCTCCCTTGACCGCGGCGCGCCCGATTGCGCACCGACAGCGTTATTTAGCCGATTTCGGCGCCGAGCGTCCATCGCCCAAAGCCCTGACGGTGCGCCGCGTTCGATCCGGGCGACCATTTTCGCGGCGATTGCGCCAGTACTTACTTTCATAGGAGGGTGACACATCTATGAAAGTAAGTACTAGGATGGCGGCGCATCCAGGGGAGAGACCCGACAAAATGACGGATAACGAAAAGGAACTCGCGGGCAAGGTCGCCATCGTCACCGGCAGCGCCCGCAATATCGGGCGCGCCATCGCCGAGGAACTGGCAAGGGCCGGGGCGGCGCTCACCATCAACGCGCTCAAGGACGCCGAAACGGCCGAGGCGGTGGCCCAGGGCATCCGCGATCGAGGTGGCCAGGCCATCTCCCAAATCGCCGACATCGCCGATCCGGACGCCGTCGAGCGCCTGGTGGGGGCGACGGGTGAGGCCTTCGGCGGCGTCGATATCCTGATCAATAACGCCGCCCAGCGCTCGAGCGTGGACTTCGTCGATCTCACCTGGGAGGAATGGGTGCGCGTGCGTTCGGTGGCGCTCGACGGCGCGTTCCTCATGTCCAAGGCCTGCGTGCCCCTCATGATCGCGCGCGGCGGCGGTTCCATCGTCGGCATCGGCGGCCTGAGCTCGGTGCTCGGCGCCGCCAAGGGGGCGCACAAATCGGCCACCAAGGACGGCATGACCGGGCTGATCCGGGGCATGGCCACCGATCTCGGCCGCCATAACATCAACTGCAACATCGCCGTCGTCGGCGTGTACGACACCGACCGGGCGAGTGGCAGCGGCGCTCTTATCGCCAGGGGGGCCGATACGCCGATCCCGATGGGACGCAAGGGCCTGCCCCAGGACATGGCCGATACCATACGCTTCCTGGTCGGGCCGAAGGCGCGCTACATCACCGGCCAGACGATCCACGTCAACGGCGGCGCCTTCCTCGCACACTGAGCTTTGGGGGCGCCCTACGGCGCCGGGGCCGAGGACACGGACATCATCGGGACGGAAGAGATGAAAGCGATCGTCGTTAACGACTATGGCGGCGCCGAGACGCTCAGCTTCGCCGATGTGCCCATACCCGAACCCGGCGACGGCGAGGTATTGGTCAAGCTCGCCTATGCCGGCGTCAACTTCATCGACGTCTACATCCGCGGCGGCCTGTACGCCCGCTCCCACACCTACGCCCAAACCCCGCCGATGGTCATCGGCATGGAAGGCGCCGGAGAAGTGGCGGCGCTCGGTCCCGGCGCCGGGGATCTCGCCGAAGGCGATCGCGTCGCCTATTGCCTGAGCCTCGGGAGCTATGCCGAATACGCCACGGTGCCGGCCTGGAAGCTCGTCAAGGTGCCCCACGGCGTGCCGCTCGACATCGCCGCGGCGCTCCAGCTCCAGGGCTCGACCGCCCATTATCTGACCCAATCGCTCTTCGCCCTTGGCCCCGGTCATTGGTGCCTCGTCCATGCCGGCGCCGGCGGCGTCGGCCAACTGGTGATCCAGCTCGCCAAGGCCCGGGGCGCCACCGTGATCGCCACCGTCGGCAGCGGCGAGAAGGCCGGGATCGCCAGGGCCAGGGGCGCCGATCACGTCATCGACTATCGCCAGGACGACTTCGTTGCCGCCGTCAAGGAGATCACCGGCGGGAAAGGCGTCGATGTGGTCTACGATTCGGTCGGCAAGGACACCTTCGAAGGCAGCCTCGAATGCCTCAAGCCCCGCGGCGTGCTGTCGAACAACGGGGCGAGCTCCGGCGCCGTCACCGCCATCGACCCGATGGACCTGGCCGAGGCCGGCTCGGTCTATTTCACCCGGCCCCATCTGGCGGACTACATCGCCGACGCCAAGGAACGCAACCTGCGCGCCGGCGATCTCTTCCGGCTGTGGCGGCAAGGGCGCCTGACCGTCACCATCGACCGCGCCCTCCCGTTATCCGACGCCGCCGAGGCCCATCGCGCCATCGAGGGCAGGCTTACCAAGGGCAAGCTGCTGCTTAGGATTCGGTGATGAGAGCACACTCCGGCCAGATGGGGGCGATTCGATGGCGGCAAAACGGTCTCTCGGGCAGGAGCGGCGCGATGCGCGATGCGGCGCATCGGGCGAGCGACGCGACGCACCCGAGAGGCCGTTTTGCCCAACGAAGGCCGGGTTCTTTTCCACCGTGGCGTCGTTGCGCTTCTCTACCGCGGTCC